>NZ_JBEPDU010000063.1:0-39469 GCF_040300525.1 Saccharopolyspora sp. NPDC000359
GTGCGGCCGCACCCCGCCGCAGCGGTGGGGGTCAGGCCGCCGGGGCGTGCTCGGCCGCGACGTCGAGGATCCAGGTGATGCCGAAGCGGTCGGTCAGCATTCCGAAGGCGGGGGCCCACTGGGCGGGGCCGAACTCCTCGACGACCGTCGCGCCGTCCGCCAGGCGGTCCCACAACGCGCGGACCTCCTCGACGGTCTCGCCGCGGACGGACAGGAAGAACGGCTCGTCGGTGATGGTCGTCCCGTGCTCGCGGCGGGTGGTGGGCGCGCTCTTGGCGACCGGCGCGTCCGCCCCCGGCACGTCGTAGGCCATCACCCGGAACCCGTTGTCCGCGACGACCTGGCCGAACACCACCTTGCTGGCGTCCGGCGACTCGGCGGGCATCCCGAAGTCGCCGTAGGTGGCGGCGACGACCTGCCCGCCGAACACCGACTGGTAGAAGTCCAGCGCCTCGCGGGCCTGACCGCGGAAGTTGAGGTGGGCAACAGCGTTCACAGACATGGTTCTCCGGTCCTCCACAGGTGGTTCCACCGCCGGGTCCTCCCGGCGGTGAGCGCCACCGTGCCAGCAGTACCGGTCAGGGAACGTCCGGTACTCGTGGCAACCTGGTCGGCATGCCCACCGCTTCGTCGATGGCGACCTCCGGCCGCCTGCTCGCACTGCTGTCCCTGCTGCAAGTCCGCCGCGACTGGCCGGGGGACCTGCTCGCCCAACGACTGGGTGTCAGCGAACGCACGGTCCGCCGCGACATCGACCGCCTGCGCGGGCTCGGCTACCCCGTCCGGACGGCCAGGGGGCCGGACGGCGGGTACCGGCTCGCCGCGGGCAGCGACCTGCCGCCGCTGCTGTTCGACGACGAGCAGGCCATCGCGCTCGCCGTGGCGCTGCGCATCGCCGTCGCAACGGGAGCGGGCATCCAGGAGGGGGCCGCACGCGCCCTGGCGACGGTCCGCCAGGTCCTGCCCTCCCGCCTGCGGCAGCGCGTGGACGCCCTCGAGGTCGCCGCGGTCGAAACGGTGGGGCGCCACGCCACTCCCCAAGTCGACACCGAGGTGCTGCTCGCGTTGAGCGCCGCCATCCGGTCCACCGAGGAGCTGCGGTTCGACTACCAGTCACCGACGAGCCCCGACGAGCCCCGCCCGCCGCGCCGGGTGCAACCACACCACCTGGTTGTCCGAAGTGGACGCTGGTACCTGGTCGGCTGGGACCCGCAGCGCTCGGACTGGCGGATCTACCGCGCCGACCGGATGACCCCCCGCATTCCCAACGGCCCGCGCTTCACCCCGCGGCAGGTGCCGGGCGGCGACGTCGCCGCCTTCCTCTCGGCCCGGTTCAAGGGGTCCGAGAGCGAGAACACCTGGCCGTGCCGCGGCGAGGTGGTCCTCGACCTCCCGGCGGCGCAAGTGGTTCCGTTCGCGGCCGACGGCGTCGTCGAGGAGCTCGGCCCGACCCGGACCAGGTTGCTGCTCGGTTCGTGGTCCTGGTCCGCGCTCGCCGCGACGCTGGCGCGCTTCGACGCCGAGATCAGGGTCATCGGCCCGGATCCGCTGCGGGAAGCCTTCGCGCAGCTGGCCCGCCGCGCACAACGTGCCGCGGACAGCACGTCCGGTTGACCGGCCACCACAACGCCCCGCACAAGCGGGAGCCGCCTGCGGTAAGGCGAACCGCAGGCGGCTCAGGAGAACCACCCCTTCCGCGCGTGCCGCACCGGCTACCGCGCGAATTCCTCCTGCCCACCAAGGTTTTTCGCCTGGGACCGAGCCATCGGCATCGCGTCGGACCCGGCCTGCGGACGGCTGGTGACCAAGAGCAGCACCACGACGATCGACTGGACACCGATGATCAGGGCTTGCGTCACGGGCGCGTGCACCCCGAGCAGGACCATCGTCGTGTTGACCGAGAAGTGCACCGCGATCGAGGCGAGGACCCCGCCGCGCTCGTAGGCGTAGCAGGTCAGCATGGTCATCGGGATGTTGCTGACGGCGAAGAGCACCCCGCTCGGGCTGTCCAGGCCCAGTTGGTTCTGCACGGTCCCGTTGATGAAGAACAGCGGCAGGTGCCACACGGCCCAGATGACGCCGAGCACCAGGCCGATCTGGAAGCGCCCCATCGACGCCCGCAGCCGCGGGTAGGCGGTACCGCGCCAGCCCGGTTCCTCGGACAGCGGCCCGGAGATCACCATGCTGACCAGGAAGGCCGCGGGCCCGCCCGCGTTCGCCACGACGTCCAGGGCGGACTCCGGGCTCACCGCCGGGCCACCCGCCACCTGCGCCAGGAAGGCGGGTCCGAGCACCGTGGCCGAGGCCAGCACCAACAGCAGCGGCGCCCACAGCAGCGCCTGCCACCTGAACCGGACCGCGTGCTCCGGGACGGGCTCACCACGCAGACCGCGCCGGACCCGGACCACCAGGGCCGCGACCAGCGGGCCGAACGCACCGAGCAGGTAGGGCACGACCGCGGGCGGCGCCATCGCCGAGCCGCCGAGCCCGATCGCCGTGAACCAGGACGCCCAGCTCACGGTGAAGGCGAGGGCCATGAACAGCAGCAGGTCGCCTCGGTAGCGGCCCGCTGCGCGGGGTGTGGACATGTCAGGACTCCTACTAGAGGTGGCTGAGGTTCAATCGCGCGGTAAGCGCGCGGACGGGCGCGCACGCTGGGGTGTGGGGCCGAGTTGGCCGTCTCCGCTCAGCGTGGCTCAATCGCACCAGCCACCATTCGGACGTCCACGGCTGTCCCGGGGTTGCGATCCGCCGAGGCAGCCCGAGTGCCCGAACGGGCAGCCCTCGCGCGCAACTCCGCGGGTTGATCGCGCGCGGGAGGTCGGTCCGATCCTTACGAGTTCATTAAATGAAGTGAGCACCTTCCTTGAAGCCGGGGCGCGCAGGTCCGGCACGCCCTAGATTGCGACCCGCAGGCGTCGTGTCGCGGAGGGAGGCAGGTTATGGTGCGGGACCGCGCGTTGACCGGACCCCGACGTGGCGCGCTGCCCGCGGCGATCTGCTCCGCACCAGACGCGGTCGGCACCTGCGGGTTGGCCGCGGGGCCCGAGACGTGACAGGGCCCGGCCGACCGCACCGCGTCCTGCTGGTGCAGGACGGCCCCGTCGTCGTCGACCTGGTCATGGGCTACCTGCAACGCGACGGCATCCTGCCCGCCGCGGCAGGCGATGTCGAGACGGCGCTGCGGTTGGTCCGCAGCCTGACCCCGGACCTGATCGTCGTCGACGTGGCCCTGCTGGGCGACGGCAGCGCTGCGTTCTGTGAACAGGTCAGGCAGCACGTCGACGCCTCGTTCGTCCTGATCACCCCGGCGGCGCAGGGACATCTCCCGCTCGACCAGGTCGTGGTGGAGGGTTCCCTGACCGCGCCGGTCAGCCCCCGCGAACTGGTGCAGTGCATCCGGGCTGTGCTGCGTCGCGGCGCCGGTCCTGCCCCGCTGGAGACGCCACTGGAACTGGTCGCCGGTGACCTGGTGCTGGACCAGGTGTCGCGGGTGGCCACCAAGGGCGGGCGCCGCTTGGCGCTGTCGGCCCCGGAGTTCGACCTCCTGGCGCTGCTGATGAGCAATCCCGGTCGCGTGTTCCGCCGCGACGAGTTGTTCGAGGTGCTGTGGGAGAAGCACTTCGAGGACCTGGCGAGCATCGCCGTGCACGTCCACCGGCTACGCGAGGAGATTGAGGCCGACCCCGCCCAACCCGCGGTGCTTGTCACGGTGTGGGGTGTGGGGTACCGCTTAGACCCGCGGGCTACGCAGTGATCCTCATGCGCTGAGAGCGGCTCCTGCCGGGCGGCAGTGCTCCGCAGCCACCTGGCACCAGGTGGCTGCGGAGCTCCGGTCGGCGCCCGCGGGCGCGGGGTGGGGAGCCGACCGGGGACCACCCGCCGATCAATGGCGGCTGCTCCTCCTGCCGTGGCGCGCCGGTGCGGGCCGCAGACCCGCTAGCACCGCCGCAGGACAGAACCTAGGACGTGGCCCACCCGTCGAGCACAATCCCGCAACCCCAGAGGGAAAACCCTCACCGGCGGCAGGTCGTCCACAAAGGACTGGGCGGTGTGCGGTCCGGTCACCAGAACCGAGCTCGGGTGCCGGCTGAGGGTTTTCCCTCGACACGTCGCGCTCGGCGAACCCTGCGGGCACAGCTTCCTACCTTCGAGGGCGACGGCACCTGCCGTCCACCTGCGTTGTCGAAGTGGAAGAGGAACCACCATGCAGATCCGCAAGTTCGCCACGACCGTCGTGCTGTGCGCCGCTGGGATGTCCGTGCTCGGTGCGGGCAGCGCGCTCGCCGAGGGGTGGCACAACGAGGTCTGGGGCACCAACCTCACCAAGCAGGACTGCCACGCCCGCATGAACGCGGCCATCCAGAACCCCAACGTCGGCGGGGCCATCTGCGAGGACGGCAACAACGACGGGAAGTACACGCTGACCGTCAGCGTCCGCAACTGACCCGGCGCGGCGGCGGGCACACCCCGCCGCCGCCCGCCGGTCACCCGCGCGGCGCCGCTGCCACCAGGTCGTCGACGGTGCCGGACATGATCGTGCGGACGTTCGCGGTGATGTGCTCCAGCGGCCAGTCCCACCAGGCGGTCGCCAGCAGCCGGGCGATGTCCGCGTCGTCGTAGCGGGTCCGGATGAGGCGGGCCGGGTTGCCCCCGACGATCCCGTAGTCGGGGACGTCGGCCGTGACCACCGCTCCGGTGGCGACGACCGCCCCATGTCCGATGTGGACACCGGGTAGCACGGTGGACCCGCGGCCGATCCACACGTCGTTGCCCACCACCGTGTCCCCCCGGTTCGGCAGGTCGGTGAGCAGGTCGAAGTGCTCCGACCACGAGCCGCCCATGATGGGGAACGGGAACGTCGAGGGGCCGTCCACCCGGTGGTTGGCGCCGTTCATGATGAACCGGACCCCGGTGGCCAGCGCGCAGAACCTGCCGATGACCAGCCGCTCCGGTCCGTGGTGGTAGAGCACGTTGCGGGTTTCGAACGCGGTCGCACCGTCCGGGTCGTCGTAGTAGGAGAACTCCCCGACCTCGATCAGCGGTGACGTGATCAGGGGTTTGAGCAGCACCACCCGCGGCTGCTCGGGCATCGGGTGCAGCACGGGGGTCGGCAGGGGCGTTGGGCACTGTTCTCTCCAGGGTCCTCGTCAGGCCGGTACCAGGGCCCGCAGTTCGTGGTGCCCGCCTCGCCAGCGCCGCCGCAGCTGGCGGTCGTGGCTGACGACCACGAGGGCGCCGCGGTAGTCCGCCAGCGCGGCTTCCAGCTCCTCCACGAGGTCGGGCGACAGGTGGTTGGTGGGTTCGTCGAGCAGCAGCACGTCCGACGGCTCGGTGACCAGCCGCGCCAGCGCGAGCCGCTGCCGCTGCCCGGTGGAGAGCTCCGCCACGCGGGTGATGAACTGGGCACTGGTGAACAGCCCCAACGACAGCAGCCGTTCGGCGTGCTCGGCGACCTGGCCGGGACGCCCGCGGGCGAACGCGGCCAGCAGCGTCTCGCCGGGCACCGCCGGGCCCGGTTCCTGCGCCAGGTAACCGATCCGGCCGCGCCGGGCGACGGTACCGCTGTCCGCGGTGAGCTCCCCGGCCAGCACGCGCAGGAGCGTGGTCTTGCCCGCCCCGTTCGGGCCGGTGATCAGCAGGCGATCACCAGCGGCGACAGCGATGTTCGTCCGCCCCAACCGACCCGCGACAGCGACGTCCTCGGCGTCGAGGACCGTCCCCTGCGCGCGCCCGGCTGGCGGGGTGGCCGTGAAGCGCAGGGGCTCCGGTGGTGGCGGCACCGGCTCCGCGAGCAGGCGTCGCAATCTTTCCTCGGCGTTGCGGACGCGGCTGGCCAGCGACCGCTGCACCCGTCCGCCCGCCCGGTCGTAGGCCATCTTGTTGTTGTCCCGCATCGCCCGGCCCGGCGCGACCTCGCGCGCCGTGGTGGCCACGACCTCGCGGAGCCGATCAGCCTCAGCCCGCCACTCCGCGTGGGCCTGGGCCCACCGCTCGCGCGCCGCCGCCTTCTCCGCTCGGAACCCCGCGTAGCCGTTGCCGTAGCGGACGACGCGGTGCTGGTCGAGGTCGACCTCCAGCAGGCTGGTGGCAACCCGTTCCAGGAAGACCCGGTCGTGGGAGACCGCGACCGTGGTGCCGCGCCGGGCGCGCAGGTGATCCTCCAGCCAGGTCAGGGCGTCGTCGTCGAGGTGGTTGGTCGGCTCGTCCAGCAGCAGCACCTCCGGACTGGCTGCCAGCACGGCGGCCATGCGCAGCCGGACCTGCTCCCCACCGGACAGCCCGCCGACGGCTCGATCGCGCGCCACCAGTCCGAGTCCCAGGCCGCGCAACGCGCGCTCCACCCGGGCGTCGGCGTCGTAGCCGCCGCGCAGCTCGAAGACCGTGGACAGCTCGCCGTACTCGGCCAGCCCGGATTCGTCGCCGTCGGCCATCGCGGCTTCCAAGGCGCGCATCCGCTGCTCAATGGCGCGCAGGTCCCCCATGGCGCGGTCGATGACGTCCCGGACGGTCAGCTGGGGTGGCAGCCGCTCGTCCTGCGCGAGGTAGCCGACGCCACCGTCGGCGCGCACCACGACCTCTCCCCGGTCGGGCTGCTCCCGCCCGGCGAACAGGCGCAGCAGGGTCGACTTCCCGGACCCGTTCTCGCCGACGATCCCGGTGCGCTCACCCGCGGCGAGCGAGCAGGTGACCTCGTCGAGGACGAGCCTGCCGTGGAAGGACTTGCTGACCGCGAGCGCGGTGATCTGCGTGGGCATGCATGTGCTCCGAAGCGTTCGAGGGCGAAGCGGCCAGCGTGGACCGCAGGGCGGGACGAACACCTCGGAAGAGCATCGGCAACCTCACTAGTGCGACAGCAGTTGCATTAAGATAACCACGTCCCGTCCCGACGAGCAACTGGATCGCCGAAGATGAGCTCCGCACCCCCATCGGGCCGCACCCGACCAGGCGGCCGCACCGCCCGCACCCGCGCCCAAGTCCTCGCCGCGGTCAGCGCGGAGCTGGCCGAGCACGGCTTCGACGCCCTCACCGTGGACTCCGTCGCGGCCCGCTCCGGCGTGCACCGCACCACGGTGTACCGCCGCTGGCGCGACGTCGGCGGCCTGCTCACCGACCTGCTCGACGCCACCAGCGACGACGACTGGCAGCCCGCCGACACCGGCTCCCTGCGCGGCGACCTCGCCGCGCTGAACCGCGAGATCCAGCAGTCCCTGACCGAGCGCCCGTCGATCGCCGCGGCCCTGATCGCGGCGTCGTTCCGCTCCGAGGAGGCTGCCCGCGCCCTGCGGCGGCTGTGGGACGACCGCTACGGGCGCTGCGAACTCGTCGTCGAGCGAGCGGTCCAACGCGGCGAGCTCCCACCGGGAACCGACGCCCGCGCCCTGCTGGTCACCGCCACCGCACCGCTCTACCACCAACTGGTGCTGCTCGGCACACCACCGGATCCACGACTACCCGAGCACGCAGCCGCAACCGCCGCGCTCGCCGCACGAGCCGGAGCGTTCACCTCAGGGGACGTCGAAGGCGAGTAGCACGTTGCCGTGCTCGCCCGGGTACATCGGCTCGTACCCGGTCTGCACGTAGAGCGTGCCGTTGGCGACGACCGCACCACCGTTGCCGGAGATCGACCCCCCACGCCCGGTCAACCCGTTGGTAGAAGAACACGTCGTCACCGACCACGGCGGGCTGGCTCTTCACCCACGCACCGGTCTTCGGGTAGGCGAAGGCCCACTTCAGCTTGAGGTCGCCAACGGTGTCCGGGGTGATCTGGTGCCCACCAGTCCCAGCTCAGTTCACGAACCAGAACAGGAACGAGAGGGCGAGCACCGCAGCGCAGGTCAGGGCGAAGCCCCGGAGGAGGAGGCGGCGGCCCGCCAACCAGTCGGCCGCACCCCGACCGACCACCGCAGCGGCGACGGCAGGCAGCACGATCAGCGAGGTCGCGTTCATCAGGGCCATCACACCCAACCCGGCCACGAAGCCGAAGGCACCGAACGCGAGCAGCGCGCCCCAACGCCCGACTTCCAGCAGGCGGCACACCTTCTCGGCGACCAATGCCAGCGGCAGCCCCAGGACCAGCACCGCGCAAGCGACGAACGGCAACGCGACGAAGGTGATGACACCAGCAGCCACCACACCCCTGGCAGCCTCGACCTCGATCCCACCTGACAACCCGCTGCCGAGGAACACCAGGAAGACCGAGGCAGCAGCAACCGCGAAAGCAACGACCACACCAGCCAGCACCAGCCGCGCGTAGGAAACCTCAACTTCCCGCAGGCCCTGCGTCACCACGCTCCCCATCCATCCACCAAACCCGTGCCCCGCCAGCATAACGAGCACTCGTGAGCGGCGATGGTGGCTCCAACAACCATCGCCACTCACGAGTGGGTGTCGGCCCCTCGTGAGCGGCGATGGTGGTTGTTACGACCACCGCCACTCACGAGGAAGCGGGCGGGTCAGCGGCGGGAGAGGACCCACCAGGCCTGGAAGGCCGCGAAGGCGAGGACCACCGCGCCGACCACGCTCGTCACGTGTACGCCGTGGGTGAAGGCGTGCGCCGCCGAGTCGCGGAGCGCCACCGCCTGCTCCACCGGCAGGTCACCGGCCACCGCCAGCGCACCACCCAGGGTGTCGCGCGCAGCGTCCACGATGGACTCCGGCATGCCGGCCACGTCGACGCGGTTGCGGTAGGCCGCCGTGACCACGCTGCCGAGCACCGCCGTGCCCAGCGCCGCGCCCAGCTCGTAGCCGGTCTCCGAGATCGCCGAGGCCGCCCCGGCGTTCTCCGGCGCCACGGTGTTCATGATCGTGTCGTTGGTGGCCGTCTCAGTGATGCCCGCGCCGATGCCGACGACCATGAACGCCACCACCACCAGCCACGCACCGTCCTGCGCGGGCAGCAGCACCATCAGCAGGTAGCCCAGCGCGGTCGCGAGCATCGCCGCGCCCAGCAGCGCGGCCAGCCGCACCCGGCGGATCAACCGGACCGCGAGCAGCGAACCCACCACCGACAGCGAGATTCCCGGCAGCAGCGCCAACCCGGCGCGCAGCGGCGTCATCCCGAGCACCAGCTGCAGGTACTGCGTCATGAAGAACAGCCCGCCGACCATCACGAACACGGCCAGCAGGTTGCTGGCCACCGCGACGCTGAACCGCGACTTGGCGAACAGGCCCAGGTCCAGCATCGGGTCCGCCAGGCGGCGCTGGCGGCGCACGAACAGGTACCCGGCCACCAGCGCGACCGCCACCGCAGCCAGCGCCATCGCCCCGCCGCCGGCGAACTCCTTGATGCCGAGCACCAGCGCCAGCATCGCCAGCAGCGACAGCCCGGCGCTGGGCAGGTCGTACCGGCCCGGCCGCGGGTTGCGCGACTCCGGGATCACCAGCGGGCCGACGACCAGCAGCAGCACCATCACCGGCAGGTTGATCAGGAACACCGACCCCCACCAGAAGTGCTCCAGCAGCAGGCCGCCCAGCAGCGGTCCGAACGCGGCGCCACCGGCGAAGGTCGCCGTCCAGGCGGCGATCGCGGTGGTCCGGGCGCGCGGGTCGGTGAAGATGTTGCGGATCAGCGACAGCGTCGAGGGCATCAGCGTCGCCCCGGCCACGCCGAGCAGCGCACGCGCGGCGATGAGCAGTTCGGCGCTGGGCGCGAACGCCGCCAGCACCGAGGCCAGGCCGAAGCCGGTCGCGCCGATCAGCAGCAGGCGGCGGCGACCGATCCGGTCGCCGAGGGTGCCCATCGTCACCAGCAGCCCGGCGAGCATCAACGAGTAGATGTCGACGATCCACAGCAGCTGGCCGCCGGTGGGGCGCAGCTCCTCGCTGATGTGCGGCACCGCGAAGCTCAGCACGGTGTTGTCGACGGAGATCAGCAGGACGGGGAGCAGGAGCGCGCCGAGCGCGGCCCACTGCCCACGGGAAGTTCGAGTGGTTTCCAGGTTGGTCATCTCTACACGGCCTTGTTTCGATCTGTACCGTCCAGACGGTACAGATTCCGTCCAGACGGTATAGTAACCGTCCAGACGGTATAGTTCAAACCGTGGCAGCTTCCGATACCCGAGAACGCATCCTCGACGCGTTGCAGCGGATCCTGATCAACAAGGGCACCGCGGCCGTCACCCTGGAGTCCGTCGCCGCCGAAGCAGGCGTGTCCAAGGGCGGCCTGCTCTACCACTTCCGCTCCAAGCAGGCCATGCTGCAGGGCCTCACGCTGCGGCTGGAGGACGAAGCCCGCGCCGAGTTCGCGCTGGCCACCCGGAACGGCGTCGACGTCGTCCGGTACTTCCTGGAGACCTCGCTGCCCAGCAGCGACGCCGAGCTGGCCCTCTACTGGTCGGTCATCGCCGCGCTGCGCAGCGCCGAAGGCCTCGACGAGGCTGGCACCGAGGTGCTGGCCGAGGTGTTCGGCCGCTGGTCGGAGCTGCTCACCGACTACATCGGCGACCCGGTGCTGGCCGAGATCGTGCGCCTGGTCGGCGACGGCCTGTACCTGAGCGCGCTGTCCGGCCTGCCGCGCCCGGACCCGGACCTGCTCAGGCAGGTCTTCGACCGGCTGCTCGCGCAGGTCGCCGAGACCCGCGGGGACTGACCCAGCTCAGCGGGCCGCCGGTTCGGACACGATCGGCGGCACCTGGGTGTCCGTGGCGGGCACCCAGCGCGGCCCGTCCGGGCCGAACACGTCGCGGGGCTCGGGGAACGCCCGCAGCAGGCCGAGGTAACCGACCGCCGCGAGCACCAGCGACAGCGGCAGGCTGACGTCCACCCCGCCCGCCAGGTCACCCAGCGGTCCGACCAGCTGGCCGGGGATGTTGACGAACAGCAGCGCGACCCCGGCCGACACCAGCCACGCGGCCATGCCGCGCCAGTTCCAACCGCGGTCGAACCAGTAGCGCCCACCCCGCTGGCGCCGGTTGAACACCTGCAGCGCCTCCGGGTCGTACCAACCCCGCCGGGTCAGGTAGCCCAGGATCATCACGACCATCCACGGCGCGGTGCAGGTCACGATCAGCGCGGCGAAGGTGGAGATGCTCTGCACCAGGTTGAAGCCGAAGCGGCCGACGAAGATCAGCGCGATGGACAGCACGCCGACCAGCACCGTCGCCCGGACCCGCGAGAACCGGGGGAACACGCTGGAGAAGTCCAGCCCGGTGCCGTACAGCGCGGTGGTGCCGGTGGACAACCCGCCGATCAGCGCGATCAGGCACAGCGGCCCGAAGTACCAGCCCGGTGCCACCGCGAGCAGCCCGCCGACGTAGTTGGGAGCGTCCGCGGCCAGGTACTCCGGCGCGGCCTGGGCGATCACCGTGGCCGTGACCAGCCCGAACCCGAAGGGGATGATGGTGGACAGCTGCGCGAGCAGCGCCGCGGCCACCACCCGGTGGCGCGGGGTGGTCGACGGGATGTAGCGCGACCAGTCCCCCAGGAACGCGCCGAAGGACATCGGGTTGGCCAGCACGATCAGCGCCGAGCCGATGAACGACGACCAGAACAGCGGCGCGTCCGAGGTGGGCAGCGTCCCGGCGTAGGACGGGTCGAACCCACCGCCGAAGGCGACCGCGCCGAGCACGAACAGCGCGGTGGCGGCCACCACGGCGATCTTGTTGACCCACAGCATGATCCGGAACCCGTAGATGCACACGACCAGGACCAGCACCGCGAAGATCGCGTAGGCGACGGCGAAGGACGCTGGCGACTCCGGCACGGCCAGCACGCGGGCCGCGGTGCCGACCAGCGCGTCCCCCGAGCTCCACACCGAGATCGCGAAGAACGTGACCGCGGTCAGCAGGGACAGGAACGACCCGACGACCCGCCCGTGCACGCCGAGGTGCGCCGACGACGACACCGCGTTGTTGGTGCCGTTCACCGTCCCGAACACCGCCATCGGGCACAGCACGAGCGCCCCGGCCACCAGGCCGAGCGCGGTCGCGGCGAGGCCCTGCCAGAACGACAGCCCGAACAGGATCGGGAACGCGCCGAGCACCGCCGTGGAGAAGGTGTTCGCACCGCCGAAGCTCAACCGGAACAGGTCGACCGGGCGCGCGGTGCGCTCGGCGTCCGGGATGCGCTCGACACCGTTGGTCTCCACCCGCTTGAACGCTGGCGTCCCGCCCATCGGCCCGTCCTCCCCGACCACGTGCAGTGATCAGCAAAGACTGCGCCAACCCGCGCCGAGGCGGAATCGGTCGAAGCTCCAACGCCCGCTGCGCCCGTTGGACGAAAGCACAACCCCACCGCGCGCCCGTCCACAGTGCCCAGAACGCGCAGAACAGGCTGCCCGGGTGCTGATCCACCCCAGCAGCCTGTTCTCGCTCGCGTTGCGTGGAGAGCTGCGCGAATCGCGGAAGCTTAGCCCCAGGACGACCTCCGCTCGCAACGCCGCGGGGCCGAGGCCCCACCTCAGGACGGGTCACGGGCGAACAGTGGGCCCGCCAGCACCACCAGTCCCGGAGCCACCGACGCCGGCACCACCGACACCGGAGCCGCCGTTCCCACCGGTGCCGCCGTAGCCACCGCTGGTGGACCCCTCGCCGCCGTCCCCGCCGTCGCCACCGCCGGTGCCGCCGCCGGTGCCACCACCGTCGCCACCGTCGGCGCCCTCGACCACGACGCCGCTCAGGCCGACGCCACCTAAGCCGCCGTGCACCGGCAACGTCGTCATGGCCGTGCGCTCGGGCAGGAACTCAAGCCGCTGCTCATCGAGCTCCGCGGCCCCCAGCAGCCGTCTCCTCTCGGACATCTGCACCTCCTAGGCATCAGCGCGCTTGCAGCGGACCACCCAGGCGTACCCAAGGAAGTGCGGTTCGAGGCAGATCACCAGCCGATGAATGGCCCGCCAGGTCCGCCGATGCCCGGACCACCGATGCCGTAACCACCGATGCCGTGGCCACCGAAGCCGCCATCGCCGCCGTGGCCGCCCAGGTTGCCGTCACCGCCATCGCCGCCGTCACCGCCGCCGTTGCCGCCGCCGGTGCCGCCGCCAGTGCCACCGGCACCGCCGTTGATCACGACCCCATCCCAGCCACCGGCCTGGAACAGCGTCGACATGACCGTGCGCGGCGGCAGGAACTCGAGGCGCTCGTCGCCCAGCTCTTCGAAGCTCACCGGTCCAGATTCATCGAACACTTTCTTCCTCCCCAGTTCGAACGGGCTCGGAATGCAAGGTGGAGATCGATGCCGAACAAGGTCGCCAAACCCAGATCCCCCATCCAACGCCCCAGATTCGTTGGCATCAGGTCGGAGGGTAGATGTGCCGGAGCAGCCCCGCAGTCCGAAAAAGACCAACATCCGCAGCTGGATGGAAAGTGCCTGGTCACCACGCGTGGACGCGATTAACCACCAACACGCCGCGGCGGTTAGACGGACTACCGCGAATTGAGGAGGAGAGCGTTCGTCCGGAAAAGGAACGTAAAACCGCTGACCGCAATTCCACGCGCAGCGGACCTCCCGGGGCCTGGGCGACGAGCACCGGGACCACCGGTTCGGGTGGTCCCCGGCCCCGTCCCCCGACGGCACCGCCTCGGGTACCACCACTGCTGATCCACTCGGCCTAGACTCCCGCGCTGTTTGGCCCAGCCGAAACCATCCCGGGTAAGGAGAAGTGCCGATGCGCAATCGCCCACATCGGACCGCGAGCGCCAGCCAGGTCCAGTCCGGCGCGGGGGCCCAGCGCTGGTGGCCGCTGCCGAGCGCCGCCATGCTCGCGGTCACGTTCAGCATCGCCGCGGTCCCGGCCGCGCAAGCCGCACCGCCGTCCTGCACGCGGACCCCGAACGGGTCCGGGGTCGACGTCGTCTGCGACCGCGGCGTCCCGGAGGGGACCACGCTCGAGGGCACCGACGGCAACGACCGCTTCTACCTCGGCGGTGCCGTGGCGGGCACCGTGGACGCGGGCGCCGGGGACGACCTGATCATCGTCACCGGCCGCGCGGGCGGTGACGGCGGCAAGGGCGGCAACGGTTTCCTCGGCGGCGAAGCCCGCGACGGCAGGAACGGCGCCAACGGGGGCGCGGACGGCGGCAGCACCGGGGGGACGGCCGGGACCAACGGCGTCGCGGGCCCCACCGCGCGGGCCGGGGGCAGCGCGGGAACCGGCGGCCACGGCGGCGCCGGCGGCGTGGGGGTGACCGAGACCGGCGTGATCAACGGCGGCGCCGGGAACGACACGATCACCGTCACCGGCGGTAAGGGCGGCAACGGTGGTGTCGGCGGTGACGGCGGCACGGGCAGCACCAACCCCGCGGACTCGCGCGGTGGCCGGGGCGGCAACGCCGGGGACGGCGGCACCGCGAACCTCGGCCGCATCAACCCCGGCGAGGGCGAGAACACCGTGGAGGTCATCGGCGGCGACAGCGGCACCGGCGGCACCGGAGGTGTCGGCGGCAACGCGACCGCCGAGACCCGCAGCGGCAACGGTGGTGACGGCGGCAACGGCGGCGGTGGCACCAGGCAGGCCAACGGCCGCGGCGGCACGGCCAACGGGCGGACCGGCACCATCCTCAGCACCGGCCTCGACGACATCACCGTCCAGGGCGGCAAGGGGGGTCGCGGTGGGCGCGGCGGCGACGGCGGCACCGGCCACCTGACGAGCGCGCGCGACGCCGCGACCCAGGACAACGAGGTCGAGGGTGCTGGTGGCACGGGCGGCACCGGCGGCGCGGGCGGCCTGCCCAACATCGGCAACATCATGTCCCAGGACGACGGGCGGGCCACCGTGCACACCATCCCCGGCGAGGGCGGTGACGGTGGCGACGGCGGCACCGGTGGCGACGGCATCACGCCCGGCATCCCCGGTCTGCGCGGCCTCAACGCCGTCGCCGACACCGGTGGCGTGGGCGGTGCTGGCGGTCCCGGTGGCCGCCTCGCGACCCCCGTCGCCGAACCAGGTCGGCGCAACCCCTGACGCTGGCGGGGTGCTCGACCACCCCGCCGCGAAACGGCCGCCCGGCGCGGGTTCCGGGCACCGGCGGTCGGCACCACCCCGGGACCGAAGCCATCACCACGCGCACGGCCAACCCACGAAAGGTGCGCGAACAGCCCACCTAGCGGGTGATTCGAGGTGCACCGCCAGCGCAGTGCTCCTACGTTCTGCCCCGTGCGCCGGGACCGTGCCACTGGAGCGCGATCCTCGAGGGGGTGGCCTCGTTTCCGGTTCTTCCGGTGAATTTGCTGAATTTGCGAAGGAGCACCTGATGCCACGAACCTCTGGACCGCTCAACCACGCCGAACTCGAGGTCCAGCGCGTGGAGTTCCTGCCGGCGCGCACGGTCATGTCGACCTTCTGGCTCCCGTGGAACGGCGAGGACGTCGTCGTCCTCGACTTCACCCCGCACGAGCACGTCGTGGCCTACGGGGACAACGACATCACGACCACCGGTGACATCACCGGCGGCGACGGCGGCACCGGCGGCGGCACCGGCGGCGGCCAGGGTGGCGGCAACGGCGGCAACGGCGGCGACGGCGGTAGCGGCGGCGACGGTGGCGACGGTGGTGACGGCGGCGACGGCATCGGCGGCGATGGCATCGGCGGCGACGGCATCGGCGGCAACGGCGGCGGCAACCCGAGCTGACGTCCCCGGTCCTGGTGGTGCGCCGACCGCTCGGCGCACCACCAGCCGTCCGCACCACCGCGACATCTCAGCGCCCGCCGCGCGGCGGGCGCTGAGTTGTCGTTCAGCAGCAGTTGGTTCCGAGGGCGAGGAGTCGTGATGGTCGCAGAGGGGCACTGCACCGGGGAGCCCGCGGCCGGAGCGGACCTCGCGCAGCTCGTGGTGCCCAGCTTGGTCGAGGGCACCGAGCTGATCGGCCAGTACCAGGGTTCCGGCCACCGCGAACCGCCCTACCTGGTCCGCCGCGTCGACGGCCAGGTCCTGCAACTGACCCACCTGCTCTACCTGGTGGCGGCCGGGCTCGACGGCCGCCGCAGCTACGCGCGCCTCGCCGCCGACCTGAGCGCCGAGTGGGGCCGGGAGATCACCGCCGAGCAGGTCTCCTTCCTCGTCGAGAACCGGTTGCGCCCCGCCGGGGTCGTGGCCGCCGAGTCCGCGTCCGATCCGCCCGCACCGCTGCCGAAGGGGCGGGACCGGTTGCTGGCGCTGAAGTTCCGGGTCGCGCTGGTGCCCGAGCACGTCGTCGCGGTGCTCGCCCGGGTCTTCCAGCCCCTGTTCTGGCCGCCGGTCGTGGTCCTCGCGCTGGTCGCCTTCGTCGCCGCCGAGGTCTGGCTCGCCCTGCGCGGCGGGGTCGCCCAACTGCTGGTGGGCGCCCGGGAGCTGGTCGACCGGCCGGAGCAGATCCTGCTGGTGCTGGGCGTGCTGGTGCTCGCCGGGATCTTCCACGAGTGCGGGCACGTCGCGGCCTGCCGCTACGGCGGCGCGCGGCCGGGCGCGATGGGCGTGGGGATCTACCTGGTGTGGCCTGCCATGTACAGCACCGTCACCGACTCCTACCGGCTGAGCCGGGCGGGACGCCTGCGCACCGACCTGGGCGGGGTCTACTTCAACGCGATCGCCATGCTGGCGGTGATCGCCGCCTTCGCTGCGACCGGCCTGCCCTGGCTGCTCGTCGCACTGGTGGCCTGGCAGGTCTCGACGGTCTGGCAGTTCGTGCCGTCGATCCGGTTGGACGGCTACTACATCCTCAGCGACCTGGTCGGCGTTCCCGACCTGTTCGACCGGATGGGGCCGGTGCTGCGCAGCATGCTGCCGGGGCGCCCGCCGCACCCCCGTGTGCGGGAGCTCAAGCCCTGGGTCCGGTGGGTGATCACGGTCTGGGTGGTGCTGGTGATCCCGTGCCTGGCGTACTGGATCATCGGGTTCCTGGTGCTCGCGCCCTACGTGCTGCCGGTGGTGTGGCAGGCGCTCGGCACGCACTGGGACGCGGTGGGCGGCGCGGTCCGGGACGGTGACGCGGCGACGGCCGTGGTCGGTGTCCTGCGGATGTTCCTGCTGGTGCTGCCGTGGGCGGGCATGGCGCTGGTCCTGTACAACCTCGGCCGCAGCCTCACCCGCCGCATCCGCCGCTGGCGCACCGCCTGATCCCGGACGACACCGCGGGATCAGGGCGGAGTGGCGCCGTCGTCCTCGGCGGAGGCCACGAACATCGCGAAAGCGATGGCGCGCCCGGCCCACATCCGTCGCGACGCGCGAACCGCAGTCGCACGCGCACCTAGGGGGTGCGGCTCGGATTCTCAGCCCTCCCCAAACGGGCCGTGCCTCAAGCGTGGGCGGAGGCGGTGCGCAGCAGGCGGAGTTGGCCGATCTCGGCGACGTTCTTCATCAGCTCGCCGTTCAGCCACGCCGCCATGTGCGCCACGGTCTTGTCCGGGTCGTCCTGCCACGGGAACGGCGCGGGCGCGTCCAGCTCCGCGTCGGTGAGCCGATCCAGCACCGCCAACCACTCGTCGCGCAGCCCGCGCAACCAGTCGACGGCCGCGTCGGGGCCGGGCCACCGGACCTCGGTGCGATCGCGCGGCGGCCGACCCCGCGCGTGGTCGAGGGCCACCGTCCACCACCAACCGATGTGCCAGGTGGTCCAGGCGATGGTGGGGACCGGGATCGGATCGGGCTCCACCTCGGCGAAATCCGGTTCCCAGCCGCCATCGGCTCCGCGCCGCACCGTCCAGCAGTGCGCGGTGGGCTCCCAGCGGATGTCCTCGGGCACCAGCTCGGCGAGGTGGAACTCGAACAACGACCAGGTCATCTCGAACTGCCAGCGCAACAGTTCAACACGCGGTGTGGGCACCCGCGAGATCCTGCCACGCCCACCGCGGGTACCGCCCGCGGTTTTCCCACCGAACCCGCGCCCCTCCTGGTGGAAACCGGCGCTCGGCGGGGGCCCGTTGATGCAGTTCCAGTTGAAACTGCAAGTGCAGGTGACTCGCTTGAGTGGGTTCAGTGCGCCGCAACGGGAATCGCGCATCCGATCCCCATTGAACTCGCGTGCGCCGGGTCGCCCGGACCGCGCCGAGTCACCCCCGAGGGGCGTTGAGGGGCGCCGTCCACAGCACCCGGGTGCCGCCGGTCGGCAACCGCTCCACAGTGCACCGACCGCTCATCTGGACCGCCCGCTCGGCCAGGTTGTGCAGGCCGCTGTGCGCCACCGCGTGCTCGATGCCGATGCCGTTGTCGGTGACGTCGATGGTGAGGTCGTCGTCCAGCGAGATCGTCACCGACAGCTCCGAGGCGTGCGCGTGCCGGACGGTGTTGCTCACCGCCTCCAGCACCACCGCTTCGGCGTGCTCGGCCAGCCGCGGTGGCAGCACGTCCAGCGGCCCGGCCATCCGCATGGTGATCCGCAGCGGGCTGTCGCCCACCACGTCGGTGACCACCCGCTGCACCCGGTTGCGGAACCCGCTCGGGTGCTCGGCGGCCACCTGCAGGTCGAAGATGCTGGCGCGGAGGTCCTGGATCACCTCGTGCAGCTGGTCGATGTGCTCGGTCAACCGGCTCGCCACGTCGGGCGCCTTCGCCCGCCGCTGGGTGCCCTGCATGGCCATGCCGACGGCGAACAGCCGCTGGATGACGTGGTCGTGCAGTTCGCGGGCGATTCGCTCGCGGTCTGCCATCACGTCCAGCTCGCGCCGCGCGGCCTGCGCCTCCGCCCACTGCAGCGCCAGCGCGGCCTGGTCGGCGAACGACGACACCACCAGCAGCTGCTCCTCGTCGAAGCCCTTGGCCCCGGCCCGCCGCACGGCCAGCAGCACCCCGGCGATGGTGCCTTCGGCCCGCATCGGCACCGCGAGGGTCGGGCCGAGCTCCACCGCGGCACCCTCGACCGTCGACAGGTGCGGGATGTTGCGCGGCACCCGCTCCCGGAACACCTGCCCGGTCATCGAGCCGCCGACCGGGATCGTCCGCCCCACCAGGTCCTCGACCCCGGCCCCGGCCGAGACCGTCACCGTCAGCTCCTCGACGTCGACGTCGTCGCTGCGCGCGGGCACCGCCAGCAGCGCGTAGTCGGCCTGCGTGAGCTCGGCCGCGCGCTCGGCGATCACCTGGAGCGCGTCGATGGGGTCGGTCCCGGCCAGCAGTTCCGCGGTGATCTCGCCGGTGGCGTCCAACCAGCGCTCGCGGCGACGCACCTCCTCGAACAGGCGGGCGTTGTCGACGGCGATCCCGGCCGCCCCGGCCAGCGCCTGCAGCACGACCTCGTCGTCGGCGGTGAACGGGCCACCGTCGAGCTTCTCGCTCAGGTAAAGCCTGCCGAAGGTCTCCTGCCGGGCCCGGAGCGGCACCCCGAGGAAGCTGCGCATCGGCGGGTGGTGCGCCGGGAACCCCACCGACGCCGGGTGCTCGGAGATGTCGTCCAGCCGCAGCGGCTTGTCCGCTTCGATGACCACGCCCAGCACCCCGCGCCCAGTGGGCAGGTGGCCGATGCGCCGGGTGGTCTCCTCGTCGACGCCGTCGTGGATGAACCGGCTGAGCGAGCCGTCCGGTGCCAGGACGCCGATCGCGCCGTAGCGCGCGTCGACGAGGTCGATGGCGGTGCGCACGATGCGCCGCAGGACCGAGTCCAGCTCCAGCTCCGAGGAGATGGCCAGCACAGCCTCCAGCAGGACGTCCATCTGGTCCCGCAGGCCGATGATCTCCTCGATGCGGGCTTGGACCTGGGTCAGCAGCTCCTTGAGGCGCAACCGGGAGAGGGTGCCGACCAGCGCCGGAGCGGCCCCTTCCCGCAGCTCCCCCGGTCCTGCCGAGTCCGCCCTGCTCACGTCTCCACTCTGACATTCCGGACGTGGCCCGGCGAGCGCTCACACCTCGCGGCGGTGGCGCAACCGGGTGGCCAGCACGGCCGCCTGCGTGCGGCTCTGCAGGCCGAGCTTGCTCAGCAGCCGGGACACGTAGTTCTTCACGGTCTTCTCGGCCAGGAACATCCGGTCGGCGATCTGCCGGTTGGTCATGCCCTGGCGGATGCAGTCCAGCAGGACCCGTTCCTGCCCGGTGAGGTCGGGCAGCTTCGAGGTGCCGTCGAGCTCGGCGCGCAACCTGCTCACCAGCGTGGCGGTCTCCTGCTCGCCCAGCAGCGACTGCCCGGAGCCGACCCGGCGCACGGCCGAGGCCAGCTCCATGCCCTTGATGTTCTTCACGACGTAGCCGGCGGCCCCGGCCAGCATGGCGTCGAGGGTGGCCTGCTTGTCGGTGAAGGAGGTCAGCATCAGCACTTGCAGCGAGGGCTGCCGGGACCGCAGCTCGCGGCACAGCTCGACCCCGTTGCCGTCCGGCAGCCGCACGTCCAGCACGGCCACGTCCGGCCGGATGGCGGGGATGCGGGCCAGCGCCTCGCCCGCGGAGGCGGCCTGCCCGACCACCACCAGGTCCTGCTCGGCTTCGAGCAGGTCGACCAGTCCCAGTCGCACGACCTCGTGGTCGTCGACCAGGAAAACGGTGGTCACGCCAGCACCGCCCACATCCCCACCATAGGAGCGGTTGGCCTCAGCCGCCGCTGTGGAAGGTGAACCGGACCCGGCCGATCCACAGCTCGTCGCCGTCGTCGAGCTCGGCGACGTCCACCGGCTGCCGGTTCAGGTAGGTGCCGTTGAGCGACCCGCCGTCCACCACGACGTACCGGCCGTCCCGCAGGCGCAGCTCGGCGTGCACGCGCGACACCGTCATGTCGTCGACCACGATGTCGCAGTCCCGGTCTCGCCCGATCGTGATGCGGGCACCCCCGATCGCGAAACCGGTGCCGGTGCCCGGGCCCCGGTTGATGACCAGCCGGGGCCCGGTCGACTCCTCGGAGTCCCGCGGCGCCGGCACGGCCTGCGTGGTCGGCGCGGCCTCCAGCAGGGTGCGGCTCGTCTCGCCCGCTGCCGCGACACCAGCCGTTGCGGTCGCCTCGAACCGGGTGTCATCCATGGTCGTACTCCTCGCAGAAAGGCACGGAAGCCGCCCGGACTGCCCCGACCAGGACTGGGCGACTACAGCCAGCATGCCGAACAAGCACGCTCCGTGGCCAGGACCTTCGTCCCAAGTCGCCAAGACACCCACGTGACGGTCACCACTCAGGGCGAGCAGTACCCGGTTTTCCCACCAATTCCGCCGAAATCCGGGGTGGGGGTGGGGCCCGGGTGCCATGATCAGCACTGGTTGGTGCGGTTGCGTTGTGTGAGGGGGCAGTCCTTGCTGGGAGCTCTGCTGCCGGACGATCCGTCCGAGGTGGGGACGTACCGCCTGCTGAACCGGTTGGGTCGCGGCGGGATGGGGCGGGTGTACCTCGGCGTGTCCCGTGGTGGGCGGCTGGTCGCGGTGAAGGTGGTGCGGCCGGAGCTCGGCGACGACCCGGACTTCCGGCGCCGGTTCGCGCGGGAGGTCACCGCCGCGCGCGCCGTGGCGGGCTTCTACACCGCGCCGGTGGTCGACGCCGACCCCGACGCCGAGTCGCCGTGGCTGGTCACCGCCTACATCTCCGGTCCCACGCTGCACGAGGCGGTGAAGGAGCAGGGGCCGCTGCCGCCGTCGGCGATCAGCTCGCTCGGGGCGGGCCTGGCCGAGGGGCTCGGCGCCATCCACGCCTGCGAGGTGGTGCACCGCGACCTCAAGCCCAGCAACGTGATCCTGGCCGAGGACGGGCCGCGGGTGATCGACTTCGGCATCGCGCGGGCGATGGACGAGGCGCACACCGCGGAGGTCCTCGGCACGCCCGCGTTCATGTCACCCGAGCAGGTGACGGGTGCGCCGGTGGGCGCACCGTCCGACGTGTTCGCGCTGGGTTCCTTGCTGGTGTTCGCCGCGACCGGGCGCGGCCCGTTCGGCGCCGGGCAGTCCCAGGCGATCCTGTACCGCGTCGTGCACGAGGAGCCCGACCTGTCCGGGCTCGACCAGCTGCCCGGCCAGCTCGCCCGCGTCATCAGCACCTGCCTCGCCAAGGACCCGGCCGACCGGCCCTCGGCGCAGCAGCTGCTCGACTCCCTCGCCGACCTGACCGGCGACCGGACCCGCTGGCTGCCCGCGGAAGTCATCAGCATGATCGACGAGCGCCGGACGGCCACCACCGCCGCGACCCGGGTCGACCCGCTGGCCGGGCAGGACCTCTCGTCCCGCCCCGCCACGCTGGTGGGACCGCCAACACCGTCCGGACCCATGCCCTCGGGACCGGCCGCGCCGTCCACCCCTCCGGCCACGCTGGTCGGGCCGCCAACACCGGCCGCCCCCGCCACGCTGTCCGGACCCCCAACACCGTCCGCGCCCATCCCACCGGCGACGCTGGCCGGGCACACACCCATACCGCCAGCCACCGCCTCAGCACCTGCCCCGGGCACCACGCACGCCACGCCCCACCTGTTCCCCGGGCAGGCCCCCACTCCACCGACCAAACCCCTGCCGTGGCTCCCCGTCCTCGGCGGAGTCCTCGGCGTGGCTGCGGTGGTCGCCCTGGTCCTGGTCGTCGTGCTCCACGGCGTTCCCACTCCGGACCACCGCATGAGCGCACCGCCGCCGACCGCGGCGACCACCACGTCGGACTCCGCCGAGCCGGAACCGTCCTCCGTCGAGGACTCGACGACCGGGGCGGTGACCAACCCCGATTCCGCCGCGCTCGACGACGTCGCGACCGACAGCACGCCGTTCACCCTGGACGCGTTCATGCCGGACGAGTTCACCGACGACTCCGGCACCCGGCACACCTACGAGGCCGGTTCCACCAACGGGTGCTCCGATTCGGTGTCCGACGAGGTCTGGTCGGTGCTCTCCGAGCACGGCTGCGCGGAGATGCTGGTGGCCAACTACGTCGACGACGACGTGCGGATCATCACCACGGTCTGGGTCTTCCCGTTCCCCGACTCCACCACCGCCTCCACGGTGGAGGACCAGTTCGACGCGATGGGCTACCTGGACCTCGGCTGCTGGGACCCGAACTCCGGCCGCGGCGCGGGGGTGTGCGACGGGGACGTCGACAACGCCGACGAGTGGCAGTACATCGGCCAGGACCACCGGTACGTCGTCGTCGCCCAGTCCAAGCACGTCGACCTGCGCGGGGACGACTCCGGCGACCCGGCGCTGCAGTCGGCGGGCAGCGCGGCCCGCAGCGCCGTCGGCACGCACAACTACTGAACGCGGCGCAGCGCCCGCCCGGATCGTCCACCGGGCGGGCGCTGCTGCTGCCGCTCGCTACTTCACCGCGCCCATGGACAGGCCGCGGACGAGGTGGTTCTGCGCCGCCCAGCCGATGATCATCACCGGCAGCGAGGCCAGGAAGGCCGCCGCGCTCAGCTGCGCCCAGTAGAGTCCCTCGCTGGTGATGAAGCCGACCAGGAAGACCGGCACCGTCCCGGCCTGCGCCGCGGTCAGGTTGACCGCGTAGAAGAACTCCGTCCAGGAGAAGATCACGCAGATCAGCGCGGTGGCCGCGATGCCGGGGGCGACCACCGGGAGCACCACGCGGAACAGCAGCGTCGGCAGCTTCGCGCCGTCGATCCGCCCCGCCTCCACCATCTCCTTGGGGACCTCCAGGAAGAACGAGCGCATCATCCAGATCGCCAGCGGGAGGTTCATCGCGGTGTAGAGGACCACCAGCGCCCAGACGTTGTCCAGCAGCTTGAGGTTCTGCGAGATCACGTACAGCGGGATGATCGCCGCGACGATCGGCAGCATCTTCGTGGACAGGAAGAAGCCCAGCGCGTCCCGCGTCCCGGGCACCGCCGAGATGGACAGCACGTACGCCGCGGGCACCGCCAGCAGCAGCACCAGCAGCGTGGACACCACCGTCACGAACGCCGAGTTCGCCAGGTACGGCAGGAAGCCGCGCTCCAGGACACCGGCGAACTGCTCCAGCGTCGGGGTGAACACCAGCTTCGGCGGGTTGGTGTAGGCGTCGCCCTCCTGCTTGAAGGAGGTCAGCACCATCCACAGCACGGGGAACACGAACAGGATCGCGACCAGCCAGGTCAGCGCCGTCAGCGCCCAGCGGCCGAGGGGGTTGCCCGCACGCATCATCGCACCTCGCTCACGCCGAAGGTCCGGAACATCAAGCGCAGCGCGAAAGTCGCCACGACCAGGGTCAGCACCACCACGATCACGCCCATCGCCGAGGACTGCCCGACGTCGAAACCCTCGAAGGCCCGCTGGTAGATGTAGAACGGCAGGTTGGTGCTCGCGGTGCCCGGGCCACCCTGGGTCATCAGGTAGATCGCGTCGAAGCTGTTGACGATGTAGATCGCGCCGAGCAGCACGGCCAGCTGCAGGTAGCGGCCCAGCTGCGGCAGGGTGATCGAGGCGAAGGTCCGCCACCGGCCCGCGCCGTCGACCGCCGCCGCCTCCAGCACCTCCTTGGACTGGGCCTGCAGGCCCGCCAGGATCAGCAGCATCATGAACGGCGTCCACTGCCAGATGACCTGCGCCATCACCGAGGCCAGCGGGAACTGCGAGAGCCAGTCGATCCGGGTGCCGAACGCGAAGTTCAGCAGGCCGTAGGTCGGGTCGAACATCGTGGTCTTCCACAGCAGCGCACCGGCCGCGGGCAGGATGAGGAACGGGGTGATCAGCAGCGTGCGCACCACGCTGCGGCCCAGGAACTGGCGGTCCAGCAGCAGGGCCAGGCCGAGGCCCAGCAGCATCGCCACCAGCACGCACACCACCGTCAGCAGCACCGTGTTGAGCATCGCGCCGCGGAACTGGCTGTCGGCGAACACGTCGATGTAGTTGCGCAGGCCGACGAAGTGCCGCGACCCCGGGCGCACCAGGTTCCAGGACTGGAACGAGTAGAACACCGTCAGCAGGAACGGGATCTGCGTGACGAGGATGGTGAACAGCAGCGCGGGCATCAGCGGCGCGCGGCGCAGCCACGCCTCGCGCGACCACTTCCTTGCTGGCTTCCGGGCCGCCACCGGGGCGACCGCGGTGGGCGGGGTGGCCGTCTGCGTCATCTGGTCTCCCGGTAGGCCGCACCGACGGATTCGGCGTATTCCTGGGACTGCTGCAGCGCCTCGTCCACCGAGATCTGCCCGGCGATGGCCGCCGACAGCTGCTGGCTCACCCGGGTCCCGAGGTCCTGGAACTCGGGGATGCCGACGAACTGGATGCCCGGGTAGGGCACCGGGTGCAGCATCGTGTTGCGCTGGTTCGCGCTGTCGATCCCGGCCAGCGTCGCCGGGGCGTAGGCGCGCGCGGCCTCCTGGTACTCCGGGATCTCGTAGGTCGACAGGCGGCACCCCGGCGGCACCCGGTTCCAGCCGAAGGTGGTGCCCACCGTGCGCACGAAGTCCTTGTCGGTCATCCAGCGCATGAACCGCCACGCGGCGTCCTTGTCCTTGGCGACCTTGGGCATGGCCAGCGACCAGGTGTAGAGCCAGCCGCTGGTCTCGGTGCGCATGACCGGGGCGGCCACGTAGCCGGACTTGCCGACGACCTCGCTGCTGGCCGGGTCCTCGTTGGTGCCCGCCATGACGGTGGCGTCGTACCACATGGCCGCCTCGCCCTGGCCGTAGCGCGTGCCGCACTCGGTGAAGCCCGCACTGGACGCGCCGACCTCGCCGTGCTGGCGCACCAGGTCGACGTAGAACTGGGCGGCGGCGCGGAACTCCGGCGAGGTCAGCTGGGCGTTCCAGTCCTCGTCGAACCAGCGGGCGCCGAAGGTGTTGGCCACCGTGCTGAACGGCGCCAGGCTCTCACCCCAGCCGGGCTTGCCGCGCAGGCAGATCCCGGACACGCCGGCCTCCTTGTCGTCCAGCCGGGCGGCGAAGTCGGCGATCTGCTGCCAGGTGGGCTGTTCGGGCATGGTCAGGCCCGCCTTGGCGAACAGGTCCTTGCGGTAGGCCAGGAACGAGGACTCGCCGTAGAACGGCACCGCGTACATCGAACCCTCGTGGGACAGCGACTCGCGGATGCTGGGGATGAAGTCGTCGGGGTCGTAGCCCTCGCTGGCGTCGATGTAGGGCTGCAGGTTCTCCAGCCACCCGTTGGCCGCCCACTGCGGGGTCTCGTAGTTGCTGATCATCACCACGTCGAACTCGCCACCCCCGGTGGCGGTCGAGGCGGTGATCTTCGCGCGCGCCTGGTTCTCCGGCAGCTGCACGAACTTCAACCTGATGCCCGGGTTGTCCCGCTCGAACTGGTCGGACAGCGCGATGGCGTCCTCCATCTGCGGGTTGGACACGATGGCCACGACCAGCGTCCGGCCACCCGAGCCCAGCGCGCCCGCTCCCGCGCACCCGCTGAGGAGCAGTGCGACGACCGCGAGCACGGCCAGCTTGGCTCTACTTCGCATCAACGCCTCCTGGCAGGACCTGCACCTTCAGCCCGGCACCGCTGCGCATCAGGTCCAGCGCGGCGGGGAACTCCTCCAGCGGCAGGGTGTCGGTGAGCAGCGAGTCGGTGTCCACGGCGCCGGAGGCGACCAGGTCCAGTGCCGCCCCGTAGCTGTGCAGCACCGCCATCGAGCCCACGATCTTGATCTCGTCGTTGTAGATGCGGAACGGGGACAGGGAGATCCGCGCCTCGGCCGGTGCGACGCCGAACACCAGCAGCCGACCGCCCCGGCGCAGCGCGTCGAAGGCCGCCTCGATCGCGGGCGCGGCCCCGGTGCAGTCCACCGCGGCGTCGAAGCGCTGGTCGAGTTCGGCGACGTCGGTGCTCACCGCGACCGCGCCGAGCTTCGTGGCGCGCTCCAGGCGGGCGGCGTTGCGGTCGACCACGGAGACGTGGGCGCCGCCGCGCTGCAGCAGCTGCTGCATCAGCAGCCCCATCGTGCCCGCGCCGACCACGAGGAACCGCTCCCCCGCCTCGACGCCGATCTGCCGCACGCCGTGCACCGCGCACGACACCGGCTCGACCAGCGCGCCCTGCTGCCAGGTCATGGAGTCGGGCATCCGGTAGGCGGTGCTGGCGGGGATCGCCACGTACTCGGCGAAGGCCCCGTCGACGGTGTCGCCGGTGGCGTTCCAGTTCGCGCACAGGTTCCCGTGCCCGGAGCGGCAGGGCGTGCAGTAGCCGCAGAACAGCGAGGGGTCGACCGCGACCCGGTCGCCGACCTTCCAGCCACCGGGCACGTCGGCACCGAGTTCGACGACCTCACCGGCGAACTCGTGCCCCGGCACGATCGGGTAGGGCGTGGGCGGGAAGTGCCCGTCGGCGATGTGCAGGTCGGTGCCGCAGATGCCGCACGCCCCGACCGCGATCACCAGCTGCCCGTCGCCGGGTTTCGGGTCCGGCACCTCACCCACCCTGATCGAACCGGGTTGGTCGATGATCGCGGCGCGCATGACACCCCTTCCGCAGACCTGCTCATATGAGCACAGCAGGCCGTTAGTTCTGGCAACTCGCGGAGCATTGAAGGATGATCCTGCGCGTTACGTCAACATTTCACCTCTAGGATGCTCATATGAGCGCAGGACAGACCCGATCGAAGCTGACCGACCCGGTCACGGCGGCTTCCATCGCGCACCGGTTCTTCGTCCAGGGCCGGGCCAAGCTGGAGATCGCCCAGGAGTTCGGGATCAGCCGCTTCAAGGTGGCGCGAATCCTCGCCGCAGCACAGGAATCGGGCCTGGTTCGGGTCGAGTTCGACTTGCCGGTGCCGATCGACCTGGACCTGTCCGAGGCGGTGCGGACCAGCTACCGGCTGCGCCGGGTCCTGGTGCTCAATCGAGCGCAGTCGAAGGCCGAGCGCCCGGAACTGCGCCGCCGGATCGGCTCCCTGGCAGCCGAGCTGCTGGGCGAGACGGCCACCGCGGACGACGTGATCGGCCTGTCCTGGGCGCGCTCGGTCAACGCTATGGCAGATGCGGTCAGCACACTGCCGAAGTGCCCGATCGTGCAGCTCTGCGGGGTGCAGGCGGGCATGGACATGCGCGACCGCTCGGTGGAGACGGTGGGCCGCCTGGCCGACATCTCGGGCGGTCCCGCCTACCCGATCTACGGCCCGCTGGTGCTGCCGGACCGCCGCACCACGGAGATCCTGCGCAACCAGCCGGGCATCGCCGAGACCTTCGACCAGTTCCGCCACCTGACCAAGGCGGTGGTCAGCATCGGCGCGTGGCGCCCGGACGAGTCGACCGTCTACGACGCCCTCGGCCAACCGGAGCGCGACGCCATCCAGGCGCGCGGCGCGACGGCGGAGATCGCGGCCCGCCTGTTCGACGCGGAGGGCCGCGCGCTGTCGACGGGCCTGGCCCACCACGTGCTGGCGATCCAGCACGACCAGCTCCGCCAGATCCCGGAGGTGATCGCCCTGGGCTACACGGTCCCGAAGGCGCGGGCGATCGACGCGGTCCTGCGCTCCGGCGTGGTGACCACGCTGATCACCGACGCCCAGGTGGCCGACGTCCTGCTGGAGCTGGTCGCCGACCGGCCGCTGCCCTGAGGCCTCAGTCGAGCACGAACGAGCTGGGCCGCACCTCGGGCAGGCAGACCACCGCGTCGAACGCCGCGGCCACGTCCAGCGGCAGCGTGGTGGTCACGTGCCGGATGGAGGTGGGCCCGGTGGTGGCCGACCGCAGGTCGAGCAGCACGGGCTCCGCCCCGCCGACAGCCTGCTCCACGCTGCCCTCGGCGACCGGCTCCAACGGCCGAGCGCGCACCCCGATCCCCAACCGCGCCTGGTCGTCCAGGTGCATGTCCGCGGTGGTCCCGGCGTGCGCGGTGACCCCGATGGCGCGGTAGTCGGCCCCGAACTCCGCCGCCAGGTAGCTGCCCAGCGACCAGGCCTGGACGCCGGGTACCAGCTGCATCGGAACGCGCTGGACGTGCAGGTTGTGCGCCAGCACGACGATCCGCTGGTCCCTCCCGTGCAGCTCGCGCAGCAGGCGCGTGGTCTCGGCCGCGTAGACGTCGCGGGAGGACGAGGTGACCGGGGGCGGCTCCGGCTGGCCGAGCTCGACGAGCTCGCGCAGGTGCTCGTCCAGCCGGAGCGCCCCCAGCGCGTGGTGCCGAGCGACGAGGTGCTCCGGCCCGCGACGCGGCAGCGAGTCCATCCGGAGCAGCAAGCGGGTCAGAGCGGCGGTGGCCGCGTCCCGCTCCGCAGCGCTGAGCTCGGCGTACTTGGCGGGAGCGACGCCATTGTTGGCCGAGGCGTACGGCTGCGCGGCCGACATGGCCGCGTCGACGAGGTGCACGTGCTCGGGCGCGTGCTCGCCCAGGTACGCGCGCACCGGCCGCAGCGCGGGCAGCACGGACCCACCCGA
The DNA here is from genome assembly GCF_040300525.1 of Saccharopolyspora sp. NPDC000359. Taxonomy (NCBI): domain Bacteria; kingdom Bacillati; phylum Actinomycetota; class Actinomycetes; order Pseudonocardiales; family Pseudonocardiaceae; genus Saccharopolyspora; species Saccharopolyspora sp. NPDC000359. The sequence continues at coordinate 29,111 of NZ_JBEPDU010000063.1, forward strand.
CCCAGGCACGTCCACCCCGGCGAACCGAACCCGCCCACCGGCCGAGTTGTGCTCGCGCAACCAGCGAACCAGCTCCTGGACCTCGACGGCATCCCCGTGCCGGAAGGTGAACCCGTCCCGAGCGACCGACTCCAGCTCCCCGGCCCCGCCGTTGATCCAAGCATCGACCAGCAACCCCTCGGCGAACCCCGACTCGAGCGCAACGACCCCGAAACCGAGCTCCCCAACGAGGAACCGAACGACCTCCGAACGCAACAGGCCGAACTCACGGATGTAGTGGTTGTTCTCCCCAACAGCAACAACCCGAGCATCCCCCACCACATCCCCGAACGCCGAAAGCCCGAAAGCCCGACGGTCACAACCGGACAACTCCACCACAGCTCCAAGGTCCACAGCAGCCCAGAACCTGAACACTCCCCCAACCAACCCCACCCCCGCAACACATTTCGCCACCCCCGCAACACCTGGAAGCCGAACCCGCACCTCGGAACCCCACCCAGCTCATCGCTACGAGGTGCACCGCGACCACAGGACCACCGCGCACAGGAGTCGCGCGCCCAACCAGATAACCCACCGAAAACCTCAGACACCGGCACCACGGCCATGCGATGGGCGCCGAACCTCACGTGATTTCGAGTGAGGTTGCCTCACCTCGCCACCGCATGATCCGCCGAGAACGACGGCGATTTCGATTGCAATCGCTGCACACCACAACGCAACCACCCACAGCTTCGAATTTCACCAGCCCCGCACGCAACGGGACCTCCTTCCCAACCCCCCAGTACCACCACCCCCAAGGCCCACACCCCCTGCCAACACCCCCCACCTGAGCGACGATGAACCCTGATGCCGAACGGGTCAGGACCACACGCCGGGGTGGACGTCGGGGGCACGTTCACCGACGTCGTCGTGCACGCCCCCGACCGGCGCCCGAAGGCCGTGAAAGTCCCCTCCACCCCCACCAACCCCGCCCAAGGCGTCGAACGAGGCGTGGCGGAAGGCCTCCCCCACGGCAGCCCGAGGCTGCTCCCGCACGGCAGCACCACCGCCACCAACGCCGTCCTGGAACGCAAGATCGCCCGCACGGTCCTCGTCACCACCGCGGGCTTCACGGACGTGCTGCACATCGCCCGCCAGAACCGCCCCGCGCTCTACGACCTCTCGGCCACCAAGCCTGATCCGCTCATCCCGCGTGAGCTGGTGGTCACCGTCGAGGAGCGGATGGGCCCGGATGGCGAGCCGGTCACCGCGCTCACCGACACCGAGGTCGAACGTGTGGTTGCCGCCGTGCGCGCGCTCGAACCCGAGTCGATCGCGGTGAGCCTGCTGTTCGCCTACGCGTGTGACGACCACGAGCGGCGGTTGTGCTCAGCGCTGGCCGAGCTGGGAGTTCCGATCACCCGCTCCAGCGCGCTGCTGCCGGAATTCCGCGAGTTCGAGCGGGCGTCGACCTGCGTGCTCAACGCGGCGATCGAACCGGTCATGCACCGCTACCTGTCCGACCTGACCGCCCGGCTGCCGGAGCCGACCATCACCGTGATGACCTCCGGCGGCGGCACCGCGAGCGTGGACTTCGCCGCCACCTCCCCCGTGCACACCCTGCTGTCCGGTCCGGCCGCAGGCGTGGTGGCGGCTGGGGCGGTGGCCCGCTCGGCCGGGTTCGCCGACGCGATCGCCTTCGACATGGGCGGCACCTCCACCGACGTCTGCCTGATCCGCGACGGGCACCCCGAGGTCGCCACCGCTTCGGAGATCGCCGGGTTGCCGTTCCGCACCCCTGCGGTCGGGATCCACACGGTGGGTGCTGGGGGTGGTTCGATCGCGTGGGTCGACGCTGGTGGTGCGCTGCGGGTCGGCCCGCAGTCCGCCGGGGCCGATCCCGGGCCCGCTTGCTACGGGGCTGGTGGTCGGGAGCCGACCGTGACCGATGCGCACTGCGCGCTGGGGCACCTGGATCCGGCCCGGGAGCTCGGTGGCGGGCTGCGCCTGGACGTCGACGCGGCGCGGCGCGCGCTGGACGGGTTGCCGGAGTCGGCGGCGGGCGTGCTGGCGGTGGTCCGGGCGACCATGGCGCGGGCGCTGCGCAAGGTCAGCACCGAGCGCGGTGTCGACCCGGCCGGGCTGGCGCTGGTCGCCTACGGCGGGGCGGGGCCGCTGCACGCGACCGCGCTGGCGCGCGAGCTCGGTTGCCCTGCCGTCGTGGTCCCCCCGGCCCCGGGGGTGCTCAGCGCGCTCGGGCTGCTGCTGGCGCCACCCCGCTACGAAGCCTCGCGAACAGTGCTGGCCGACGCGGGCGACGACCTGTCCCGGACCTGGTCGGAGCTCGCCGCGGAGGCGCACGACGAGCTTGAGAAGCAAGGCGTGGCCACGGGCATCGCACTGTCCAAAGTGGCCGACATGCGCTACGCGGGCCAGTCGCACGAGCTGCGGATCGACGTCGTCGACGAGACCGGGGCCGCCGAGCTGCTGCACGCCGCGCACCGCGCGGCCTACGGCTACGAGATCCGCGACGAGCGGGTCGAGGTGGTGACGCTGCGGGTCGTCGCCCGGGGCGCGCCGGTGCTCACCGACCCTCCCGGGAACTGGGACCAGGGCAGCGCGGAGCCCAAGCCGGATCGCGAGATCGGCATCGGCGACCGGACCGTGCGCGCCCGCGTGCTTCCGCGCGCCGGGCTGCGGCCGGGCGACGAGGTCACCGGCCCGGCGCTGGTCGAGCAACCGGACACCACGACGCTGCTCGGCGACGGCGAGGTGGCGGTCGTGGACGAGACGGAGAACCTGGTGGTGCGGTTGGCATGACCGAACTGTCCGCAGTGGAGCTGGAGGTCTTCCGGCACGCCCTGGCCGGCGTGGCCGACGAGATGGGCGTGGCCCTGCGCCGCGCCGCCTACTCTCCCAACATCAAGGAGCGCGCCGACTGCTCGGCCGCGGTGTTCGACGCCGACGGCGAGATGGTCGCGCAGGCCGAGCACATCCCGGTGCACCTCGGCGCGATGCCCGCCAGCGTCCGCGCGGTGCTGGACACCTGCGGGCAGCTCGAACCGGGCGCGCAGGTGTGCGTCAACGACCCGTACCTGGGTGGCACGCACCTGCCGGACCTGACGATCGTCGCCGCGGTCGGTTATGGCGACCGGCTGCTGGGCTACGTGGCCAACCGCGCCCACCACGCCGACGTCGGCGGCGCGGCGCCGGGTTCCATGCCAGCCTCCGCCACCGAGATCGCGGCGGAGGGGGTGCGGATCCCGCCCGTGCGCATCGCGGACGCCACCGGGGAGCGCGAGGACGTCGTGCGCCTGATCGCGGCCAACTCGCGCACCCCCGGCGAGCGGCGCGGCGACCTGCGCGCCCAGTTCGCGGCCAACCACGTCGGCGCGGTGCGGATGCGCGAACTCGCCCACCGGATGGGCTCGGCGCGGCTGCGCGCGGCGATGTCGGCGGTGTGCGACTACTCCGACCGCCGGGTGCGCGCGGCGATCCGCGAGATCCCCGACGGCTGCTACCGGTGCGAGGACGTGCTGGAGATCGGCGACGGGGTGCCGATCCGGGCGGCGGTGACCGTCGACGGCGACGAGGTGTCGATCGACTTCACCGGCAGCGCCCGGCAGATCCCGGTGAACTGCAACGCGGTGCTCGCGGTGACGCTGTCGGCGTCGATGTTCGTGCTGCGGATGCTCACCGACCCCGACGCGCCGCCCAACGCGGGCTGCTACCGGGCGCTGCACGTGACCGCACCCGAGGGCACCGTGGTCAACCCGACGTTCCCGGCCCCGACGGCGGCGGGCAACGTCGAGACCAGCCAGCGCATCGTCGACGTCCTGCTCGGCGCGTTCGCCCAGGCCATCCCGGACCGCGTGCCCGCGGCCAGCCAGGGGACCATGAACAACCTGCTCATCGGCGGCAGCGACCCGGCGTTCAGCTACTACGAGACGCTCGGCGGCGGTGAAGGCGGAACCCCCGACCGGCCAGGCATGTCCGGCGTGCACACGGGCATGACGAACACCTGGAACACCCCGGCCGAAGCGGTCGAACTCGGCTACCCGCTGCGGGTTCGGCGCTACGAGCTGCGCCCGTCCTCCGGCGGCGCGGGCCGCCACCCCGGCGGCGAGGGCCTGGTGCGCGAGCTCGAAGCCCTGGCCGACTGCACCCTGACCATCCAGTCCGAGCGCCGGAGCCAAGCCCCCTGGGGTGCCCGTGGCGGCCAGCCCGGCGAGGTGGGTCGCAACGTCCTGGTCCGGGCCGACGGCACCGAGGAGGTGCTCCCCGCGAAGGGCACCTGGCCGTTGCGCCGCGGGGACCGGATCCGCATCGAAACCCCAGGTGGAGGCGGCTGGGGAAGTCCCGAGCAGGGGTTACCCTGAGGGTGCGGACCGGGCGCTCCGCGCTGGCACGTGGAGCATTCGCACCCCCGGCCCAGCGGAGCCTCCGACCCCAGCGGCCGGAGGCTTCCCGCCGCCGGTTCCCGGGCCGAATTCGATGGAGGTCCGGCGTCTGTCCCCATTGGGATCGCGGTTACCGGGTCGCCTCGGAACCCCCCGCGCCAGCAATATCAACCCCAGGTTGGTATCGCCGGGAACCCGTTCGCCCATAGCTTCGGGTCATGGTCTCCGATCCGCGCACTCCGCCCCTGTCGTCCGTCTCCCTCGACGTGGCTCGACCGCGGTTGTCGGCCCGTGGGCTGCGGGTCAGGTACGGCAGGACGATCGCCCTGGACGGTGTCGACCTGGACATCCGCGACGGTGAGTCGGTGGCGGTCATGGGCTCGTCCGGTTCCGGCAAGAGCACGCTGCTGCACGCCGTGGCGGGCATCATCGGCCCCGACGAGGGCGAGGTGTTCCTGCGGGCGGACAACGGCACCACCGAGGTTTCCGGGCTCTCGGAGCGGGAACGCTCCGAACTGCGCCTGCGCCAGTTCGGCTTCGTGTTCCAGCAGGCATGCTGATCCCTGAGCTGACGGCGGCCGAGAACGTGATGACGCCGCTGCTGCTGGCGGGAACACCGGGGCCCGCGGCTCGGCGGACGGCGGTCGAGCTGCTCGGCGAACTGGGACTAGCGGGGCTCGGCGACCGCAGGATCGGCCAGCTCTCGGGCGGGCAGGCGCAGCGCGTGGCGATCGCGCGCGCCCGCGCGACCAGCGCCCGGGTGGTCTTCGCGGACGAGCCGACGGGGGCGCTGGACTCCCGGACCGCATCCGAAGTGCTGGGCGTGCTGCTGCAGGCGACCTCCGAGCAGGGCAAGGCGCTGGTCATCGTCACGCACGACGAGGACGTCGCGAGGCGGTGCTCGCGCGTGCTGCGCCTGCGCGACGGGCGAATTGTCGAGTCGCGCGCAGGCCGGAGCCGGGGGGGTGGCGCGATGAGCAGCTCACGCCGCACCGGCAAGGGCAGGGCGCTGTGGATGCTCGTGCGGCCCGCCCGCACCGACCTTTCGGGCACGGGCCTGCCCATCGTGGCCTTCGCCGCGGTCACCGCCATCGTGATCGGCGCGATGACCGTGGCCAGGGCTTTCTGGGCCGCCCCTGACCCCGGTGGCTTCGGCCAGTACCGGATCCTGGCCGTGGCGATGCTCGCGGTCCTGGTGGTGCCCGCCAGCACCCTCGGCGGTGCCGCAGCACGTCTTTCGGCTCGACGCCGGGAGGACCGCCTGGCGACGCTGCGCCTGGTGGGCGCCTCTCCCGCGTGGGTGCGCGGGGTCGCGCTCGTCGAGGCCGGGGGGCTCGCCGCCGCAGGCGCCGTGTTGGGAACGCTCCTCGCAGCCCCCATCGCCCCGGCGCTGGCCCTGGTTCCCGTGGCAGGGCAGCCACTCGGGCCCGCCCGAGCCTGGCTCCCCCCGGCCCTCGTCGTCGTCTTGGTGCTCGGAGTGGTCGTGGTCGCCATGCTCAGCGCCGCGGCGAGCCTCCGCCAGGTCTCCGCGTCATCGTGCTGACGACCTTCGACATCGACGAGTACGCCTTCGGCGGGCTCGAGGCCGGGGCCAGCGCCTTCCTGCTCAAGAGCACCACCCCCCGACCAGCTGCGCGAGGCCGTGCGCACGGTCCACGCCGGGGAGGCCGTGGTCGAGCCCCGCATCACCAAGCAGCTCGTCGACCACTACACGACGCACACCTCACCGCCAGCGGCACCCGTGCTGAGCGCGGAGTCCCGCGTGCTCGACCAGCTCAGCCCGCGGGAGCGCGAGGTGTTCCTCTCCATCGCCGCCGGGCTGTCGAACACCGAGATCTGCGAAGCCCTCCACCTCTCCCCGGCGACGGTGAAGACCCACGTGAACCGGATCTTCGCCAAGCTGCGGCTCCGCGACCGGGTCCACGCGGTGATCCTCGCATACGAGCTCCGGCACCAGCGGTGACCACGAACTCCGGGAAACAGTGCGATTCCGGGAAAGCGCGTCAGGGGTGGAGGTCCAGCTCCGGGGGCGGGGCTTCGGCGAGGAGGGCGTGGACCGCTTCCCCAGCTCGGGTGGTGGTTCGGTCGGTTCGCCACCACAGCGCGACTTCTCGGCCCCGGGTGGCGTCGGCGATCGGGACGACGTGCACCCCTCCGGTGTTCGCCAGGGTCGTGGCCAGGGCGTTGGTCACGCCGACCGCGATCCCGCCGCGCACCATGGCGATCAGGGTCTGCGGTTGGTTGGTGCGGAAGACGACGTCCGGTGCCAGACCGGCCTGCTCGAAGACCAGCGCGGGTTCGAGGTGGTCGTTGCCGCGGGCGCCGTTCTCCCCCACCGTGACCAGCGGGCGGGTGGCGAGGTCGGCCAGGCGCAACGGCCCGTCCGGGGCCTCCCCGCCGGGCAGGACCGCGACCAGGGGTTCCTGCCACAACCGCTGGTGGGTCAGCGCGTCGCTGGCCGGGACGGGCAGGACCGGGCGGACGGCCAGGTCGATGTCCCCGGAGAGCAGCGCCGCTTCCAGCTCCAGCGTCGCACCTTCCCGCAGCACGAGGTCCACGCCCGGGTACCGCTGCGCGCTCTGCTCGAACAGGTACGGGAACAGGTGCGCCGCAGCGCTGGGGTAGGCGCCGATGCGCACCTTGCCGCGCACGCGCTGCACAGCGCGCACCGCGTTGTCGCTGGCCGCCTGGAGGTGCTGGAGCATTCCTCGGGCGTGCGGCAGCAGTTCACGGCCTTCGGCGGTGAGCTCCACCGGCGTGCGGGACCGGTCGAACAGCCGCACGCCCAGCGCCCGCTCCAGCTCGGCGACGTGCGTGCTGATCCTCGACTGCGACCGGTACAGGGCCTGCGCCGCAGCGGAGAAGCCACCGTGCTCCACCACGGACACGAAGCTGACGAACCAGTCGAGGCGGAAGCGGTACGCCTCCGCGGCCTTCACCACGACCACCCGGTGCTCACCGGACCGATGATCGCGGTCAGCCGAACACCTTGTCCAGCTGCTGGTGGACCGTCAGCACCGCGAGCACGCCGAACAGCAGGATCGACCAGACCAGCGCCGCCAGCCGGTAACCGCGGACGCGGATCGGGGCGGGCAGCATCGTGCGGTTGATGGCGATCAGCAACCCGGAGTAGACGAACATCATCACCCCGCCGGTGCAGGCCGCGATCGTGGCCAGCAGCAGCGGCTGGCCGAGACCGGCGAGGACGACGACGATGCCGATCAGCACCAGGCCCCACACCAGCACCGCGTAGATCGCGCTCTCCGAGGCGTTCGGGAAGTAGGTGGTCTTCAGCACGTCGGCGGCCAGCCTGCTGGTGTAGTCGACGATGCCCAGCGCCGCGGCGAACAGCGAGAACGCACCGACGATCCAGAAGAAGTAGCCGAACCAACTCCCGGCAGCCGCCATCATCGCCTCGCCCTCGACCCGCAGGAACGACACGTCGTTGGACGCCTCGCTGGAGCCGGAGGTGGTCGCGTGCGCCAGCAGCGACATGAACACGATGGACAGGAACGTGATGGCCACGAAGGTCAGCGCCTGCTCCTTGTTGGCGAAGCGCCACCACACCCGCCAGCGGGCCAGGTTCTCCTCGGTGGCCGGGAAGATGAACCCGGCCTGGCCGCGCGCCTCGGTCTCCCCGGTCAACGGCGAGACGATCTTCGGCACGTAACGGCCCATGCCGAAGCCCTTGTCCCGGATCCAGTTGCTCTGCACCAGGTTCTGCCCACCACCGGCACCGGCGAAGGCCAGCGCGCCCATCAGCACGGCGAACCCCAGCTCGGCCGCCGGGAAGCGCGGTTCGGTGACGATCGTGGGCAGCGCGCTCCAGGTGCGGCTGCCGAGGACGAACAGCGAGCCGATCACGATGAGCACCAGGATGGCGGCGACCTTGAGCATCTGCGCCCGCTCCAGCGCGGTGTAGACGGCGGGTGCCAGGGTGAGGACCAGCGCCACCACGACGAGGATCACCACCGACACCACCGCGACGTCGCCGCCGAAGGCGTAGGTGAACAGGGTGGCCGAGCTGGTCGCCCACGCGGGCCACAGGTTCGCGAAGTAGGCCAGCACCGCGAAGACCAGCCCCCAGTGCTTCCACAACCGGCTGAACCCGGTGACCGCGGTCTCCCCGGTGGCCAGCGTGTACCGCTCGATCTCCATGTTCAGGAAGTACTGGGTGAGCAGCCCCAGTAGCGCGGCCCACACGAAGGTCAGGCCGACCTGCGAGGTGATGTGGGGGAACAGGATGAACTCGCCGCTGGCCAGTCCGACCCCGGCGGCGACGATGCCGGGGCCGATCAGCCGCCACTGCCGGGCCGGTGGATCGGGCAGGTCGCGCACCTGCGGTCGCGGGATGTGCTTGTCCGGGAAGGCTCTCGCCGGGTCGGTCGGGTTCGCTTCGGTCATCGGGCCCTCCCCGTCTTCGGTCTGCTGTGGACAGTGCTGGGTCACCGCACCGGCGCGGGCTCCTCGGCCAGGCCGACCGGCCTGCCGACCAGGAACGCGTAGCTCAGCGCGGCGGCGATGGCGATCCCGCTGGCCGCCAGCAGCGCGAGCACGAACGATCCCGTCCGATCCACGATGATCCCGGTGATCAGCGGCGCGAACGCACCACCGAAGTAGCCGCCGAAGTTCTGCAGGCTGCCCAACGATGCGGTGATGCGCTCGGCACCGACGGTGGTGGCCAGCGACCAGGCTCCGGCGCTGGCGTTGTTCATGAAGAACTGCGCGGCGGAGATGCACACCAGCGCGAGCGCGGTGCTCGGGGTGAGCGCGACCGGGATCGTGCACAGCCCGCCGAGCAGCAGTCCCGCGCAGATCGGCACCTTCCGCGCGACCATGGTCGGCACCCCGCGCCGCACCAGCAGGTCGCCGACGCCGCCACCGGAGAGCATGCCCAGGGTTCCGGCCAGGTAGGGCACGACGAGCGCCAGGCCGGTGTCGGCCACGCTCAAACCGCGCTCACCCTCCAGGTAGGCGGGCAGCCAGGTCAGGTAGAGGTAGATGGAGTAGATGACCCCGGAGAAGCCGATCATCATGCCCCAGGTGCTGCGGTGCCGCAGCAGGCCCAGCCACTCGCGCAGCGACACCGGTTCCGGGGCCAGCTCGGTTTCGGCGGACAGCTGGCCGCGGTCCCGGTACACGGCGAACCACACCAGTGCCAGCACGATCCCGGCGACCCCGGCCACCACGAACATGGCCCGCCACCCGTAGCTGAGCATCAGCCAGGTCAGCAGCGGCGGCGCGATCGCCGGGGCCAGCGTCGACGCGGTGTTGAACAGCCCGATCGGCAGCCCACGGGATTCGCGCGGGAACCAGTCGGCGACGACCTTGGCCCCGCCGGGGAAGGCAGGGGCCTCACCGACCCCGAGGACCAGCCGCCCGACCAGCATCTGCTTGAAGTTCGCGGCGATCCCGCTGAACGCCTGCGCGACCGACCACAGCAGCAGCCCGCCACCGAGCACCCTGCGCGGCCCGAACCGGTCGAGCAGCCCACCGGCGGGCAGCTGCGCGAAGGCGTAGGCCCAGGAGAACACCGACAGCAGCAACCCCATCTCGGTCGGGCCGATGCCGAACTCGTCCTGCACGCTGTGGTTGGCGATGGCCAACGTGCTGCGGTCGACGTAGTTGATGACGCCGATGAGCAGCAGCAGGACGAGCAGCAGCACGCGCATCCGGCGGACGCTCCGCGGTGGCCTCATGCGATCTCCCCCGGACGGCGGTGTCCTGAGCAGGCCTGACGTGCCGGTTCCGACCGCGGTCCGAGATCACCCGCCGGAATCCGGCGCTTGACCATAAGCAGCCGTCACACCCCGGTGAAGCGCGCTTTGCGCATACCCGCCATCCGCTCCGCGGATGGCTCAGCGCGCCTCCGCGCTCCGCAGCCGCTCCGCTACCGCGTCGCGGTCGCGCTGCGCGCGCTCCCGGCGCTGCCGGGCGGCTTTCGCGCCGCGTCGGAGCTCGCGCTGCTCGCCCTCCGCGC
>NZ_JBEPDU010000064.1:0-39079 GCF_040300525.1 Saccharopolyspora sp. NPDC000359
GGAGCTGACCGAGCCCGAGGACGGCAAGCAGGAGCTGCGGTTCCGCTCCCAGACCGGGCTGGACCTGAACCTGCTGCTGGCCGCGCTGCCGGAGGCGACCAGCCGCCGCACCGCCTCGCCCAGCAGCTCCGCGCACGCCGAGACCGGAAGCTTCGAGGTGACGTCGTTGGCCCCGATGATGATCAGCACCAGTCGCGGCGGCCGAGTCAGCACGGCCTCGACCTGCTCGGCCAGCTCCTGCGAGGTGGTGCCGACGATGGCCAGGGTGGTCAGTGCGACCGGGCGGTCCAGCTCCTCGGCGAGCCCGCGCGCCATCCGCACCCCGGGCAGCTCGGCTGGGAAGTCCACGCCCAGCCCGGCCGCGGCGGAATCGCCGAGCACCGCGAACTCCAGCGGCTCGACCCCGTCCGGCAGCTCCCGCCGCGGCACCGGCCCGGTGCCGTCGGGCAGGTGGACGCCGTCGGCGCGCAGCGGTTCGTTGGCCGGTGGGCCGATCACCCGCCGCGCGTACTTGGACTGCCCGTTGAGCAACCCGTACGCCGCGCCGGAGAGCCCGCCCGCGGTGCCCGCCGCCAGCAGTGCGAGCCGGAGTGCCTTCGCTGCGATCATGCGGCCCTCCCTGAACCGGTCCGGAACCACCCGGGACCACCGGGCGGCCACGTCGAGCGGGACGGGGCATGGTCACCCTGCTCCGGCCCATTCCCGTCATCAACAAGACGTCGGAGGACGCGAGTTCGTTCCCCCAACGGTGTGTCGCGGCGGCGGACCGCGGGGTTTCACCCGCTGCGGTGATCGTGGTCGCAGCGCCGTCGGAAAGCCTCGTTGAGTTGGCCGGTGACCAGCAGATTAGGCTCGACGGCACACAGCAGTCTGGGAAGGAACGAGGACCTGACGTGGACTACGTCGAGCACGTCACCGACCTGGTGGGCAACACCCCCCTGGTGCGGTTGAACGCGGTGGCAACCGGCAAGGCCCCGGTGCTTGCCAAGGTCGAGTACCTCAACCCCGGGGGCAGCGTGAAGGACCGCATCGCGCTGCGCATGATCGAGGCCGCCGAGAAGTCCGGCGAGCTGCGGCCCGGCGGGACCATCGTGGAACCGACCTCCGGCAACACCGGCGTCGGCCTGGCCATGGTCGCCCAGCGCAAGGGCTACCGCTGCGTCTTCGTCTGCCCGGACAAGGTCAGCGAGGACAAGCGCAACGTCCTCAAGGCCTACGGCGCGGAGGTCGTGGTCTGCCCGACCGCCGTCCCCCCGGAGCACCCGGACTCCTACTACAGCGTCTCCGACCGCCTGGTGGAGGAGATCGAGGGCGCCTGGAAGCCGGACCAGTACTCCAACCCGGCCAACCCGGAGTCCCACGTGCACTCCACCGGTCCGGAGATCTGGGCGCAGACCGAGGGCAAGGTGACGCACTTCGTCGCGGGCATCGGCACCGGCGGCACCATCTCCGGCACCGGCCAGTACCTGAAGAAGGTCTCCGACGGGCGGGTGCGGATCGTCGGCGCCGACCCGGAGGGCTCGGTCTACTCCGGCGGCAACGGCCGGCCCTACCTGGTGGAGGGCGTCGGCGAGGACTTCTGGCCGACCACCTACGACCGCGAGGTCTGCGACGAGATCGTCGCGGTCTCCGACGCGGACTCCTTCGAGATGACCCGGCGGCTGGCCCGCGAGGAGGCGCTGCTGGTCGGCGGTTCCTGCGGGATGGCGGTCGCGGCGGCCCTGCGCGTCGCGGAGACCGCGGACCCGGACGACGTGATCGTGGTGCTGCTGCCCGACGGCGGCCGCGGCTACCTGACCAAGGTCTTCAACGACTCCTGGATGGCCTCCTACGGCTTCCTGTCGCCGGACCACGCCGGCGGTTCGGTCGGCGACGTGCTGCGCCGCAAGGACGGCACCATCCCGGACCTGGTCCACGTGCACCCGAACGAGACCGTCGCGGAGGCGGTGGCGATCATGCGCGAGTACGGCGTTTCGCAGATGCCGGTGGTGCGCGCGGAGCCGCCGGTCATGGCCGCCGAGGTGGCTGGCGCGGTCAACGAGCGCGAACTGCTGGACGCGCTGTTCGCGGGTCGCGCGAACCTCGCCGACCGGGTCGAGGCGCACATGTCCCCGCCGCTGCCGACCATCGGCGCGGGCGAGGAGGTCAGCGCCGCGATGACCGCGCTGGCCGGGGCCGACGGGGCGATGGTGTTGATCGACGGCAAGCCCGCCGGGGTGGTCACCCGACAAGATGTGCTTGGATTCATCGCCGGACGATGACGACTTGTTACGGATTGGCACTACGCTGCCCGTCCATCAGATAGCGTGTGCCGACGAATGCCCAGGCTTTCGCATTACGCCCCGAGGGAGTAGGACAACCCGATGAGCTCTCCGCAGCCGCCGGACGGCGGTCAGCAGGGTTCGGACCCCATCTCGAACCGGATGGACCCGCAGGACCCCAACCAGGCAGGCAGCGACGCGACTCAGGTCGTTAAGCCCGTTCAGTCGCAGGGACAGCCGCAGCAGCCGCCGTCCGACTCGACGCAGGTCGTGCCGCCGTCGATGCAGCCCCCGCAGCCGATGTACCAGCAGCCCGGCCTGAGCAGCCAGGGCGGTGCTGAGGCGACCGCGATGGTGCCGCCGTCGGCGCAGCCCCCGCAGCCGATGTACCAGCAGCCCGGCACCCAGAGCCAGCCGGGCGGCTTCCCGGCCCAGCCGCAGACTGGCCCGCAGAGCGGTGGCTTCCCGGCCCCGCAGGCCCAGCCGGGCTACGGCGCCCAGCCGCCGCAGGCCGCCTACGGCCAGATGGCCCCGCAGGGCCCGGGCAACCCGGGCCTGGCCAAGACGGTCGCCATCCTCGGCATCGTCTTCGGTGGCCTGGGCATCCTGTTCGGCCTGATCGGCATCATCAGCCTGGCCTCGATCTCGTCGATGGCCGCCGGTCTCGAGGACATGGGCGTCGAGGTCCCGTCCATGGGCATGGCGTACGTGTTCGTGATCATCGGCATCCTCGCCGCCATCGCGTACCTCGTCGGCGGCATCCTGCTGCTGAAGCGCAAGCCGATCGGCCCGCTGCTGGTCGGTGGCGCTGCCGCGGTCGCTGTGCTGAGCAACTTGATCAGCATGTTCGTCTACGCGGGCTTCAGCGGCGTGGTCGGCATCCTCTTCGGCATCACCCTCGCGGTCCTGGCGTTCCTGCCGGGCACCCGGGAGTGGGCCGCTGCTGGCGCGCAGGCCCCGGTCGCCGGTGGCTACGGCGCGCCGCAGGGCTACGGCCAGCCGGGCCAGCCCGGCCAGGCGCCGTACGGCCAGCCGCCGCAGCAGTTCGGCCAGCCCGGCCAGCAGCCGGGTCAGCCCGGTGGCTACCCGCCGCCGCCCGGTGGCCCGCAGCCGCCGCAGTGGTGACGCGCTGAGCTTGTCCGAAGCGGCCCCCGACCAACCCGGTCGGGGGCCGCTTCGCGTCCGCCCCCATTCGACATCCGGTGCCCGGCGTCCGCGCGTAGGCGAATTCAATGGAAACCAGGTTGTTGATTTCCATTGAATTCGCGTGCGGTCCCGACATTTCCCGGCATGTCGGGGCCCGACACGCCGAGGACTTACAGTTTTAGTTGAAACTGTGGTCTCGATGGGGGTGCCCGGAACCGGTGGGGGGCGCTTCCTCCCGCTGGGTCGGGTCGGCTGTCGGGGCTTCGGGTCGTACGCTGCTGCACATGAGTGATGGCTTTGCTACCCGCGCGATCCACGCGGGGCAGGAGGCGGATCCGACGACCGGTTCGGTGATCGTGCCGATCCACGCCACGTCGACCTACGCCCAGGACGGGGTGGGCGGCATGCGCGGGGGGTACGAGTACTCGCGCACCGGGAACCCGACCCGCACCGCGCTGGAGCAGTGCCTGGCGGAGCTGGAGGGCGGTCGCCACGGGCGCGCGTTCGCCTCGGGCATGGCCGCCACCGACGCGGTGCTGCGCGCGACGCTGCGGCCGGGCGACCACCTGGTCATCCCGGACGACGCCTACGGTGGCACCTTCCGGCTGATCGACAAGGTGCTCACCGGCTGGGGCGTCGAGTACACCCCGGCGCCGGTGTCCGATGTGGACGCGATGCGGGCGGCGATCCAGCCCAACACCAAGGTGATCTGGGTCGAGACGCCCACGAACCCGCTGCTCAACATCGCTGACATCGCCGCGCTGGCGCAGGTCTCCCGCGAGGCGGGCACCAAGCTGGTGGTGGACAACACCTTCGCCTCGCCGTTCCTGCAGCAGCCGCTGGAGCTCGGTGCGAACGTCGTGGTCCACTCCACGACCAAGTACCTGGGCGGCCACTCGGACGTGGTCGGCGGCGCGGTGATCACCTCCGACGACGAGCTGGCCGAGCAGATCGCGTTCCTGCAGAACGGCGCGGGCGCGGTGCCGGGGCCGTTCGACGCGTTCCTGACGCTGCGCGGCGCCAAGACCCTCGCGCTGCGCATGGAGCGGCACAGCGCCAACGCCGAGCGGATCGCCGCCGCGCTGGACGGCCACCCCAAGGTCGCGAAGGTCCTTTACCCCGGCATGCCGGAGCACCCCGGCCACGAGGTCGCGGCCAAGCAGATGCGGCACTTCGGCGGCATGGTGTCGTTCCTGCACGTCGACGGCGAGGAGGCGGCGCTGCAGGTCTGCGCCCGCACCCGGCTGTTCACGCTGGCCGAGTCGCTGGGCGGGGTGGAGTCGCTGATCGAGCACCCGGGCCGCATGACGCACGCCAGCACCGCGGGTTCGATGCTGCAGGTCCCGGCCGAGCTGGTCCGCCTCTCGGTGGGCATCGAGGAGGCCGACGACCTCGTCGAGGACGTCCTCCAAGCCCTGGGCTAGTCCGGGCACCTGGGTGGCGCGCGATCAGCGCGTCACCCAGGTGACGCCGCGGTGCTCAGCGGGCCATGGCCGGGTCGTTGGTGCCGAGGCCGTCGGCCGGGGGTCGTGGGGTGACGGGGAGGTCGTCGGGCTGCAGGCAGCCGCCGATCAGCTCGACCACGTCGTCCCGCACCAGGTAGGAACCGGGGTCCTCGCACCCGGACCGCAGCACCGCGAAGACCGCCGCGCCGGACAGCGCTGCTGCGGTGACCACGCCGGTGACCAGCGGGAGGGCGCGGTTCGACGTCAGCTTCGCCATGCGACCTCCCGTCCGGTGGATGTGGGCGGCGGCCCCAGTGCGCCGGTGCCCACCGCCGGAAGTGCCCGGCCGTCGCGTGCGTGAGCCCCCTCCGCGACCGGCCGCTCCTTCGAGGGTACCCAAGGTGTTGCTCGAGTGACCCCCGGTTCGCGGTGGGACGATGGGCGCATGCGGCTGGTCGACCTGGACCGGATCCGGGCCGCGGATGCGGAACTCGCTGGGGTCGTGCGGCGGACCCCGCTGGAGCACTCCCGCGTCCTGGGGGAGCACTGCGCGGGCGATGTCCACCTGAAGTGCGAGAACCTCCAGCGCACGGGATCGTTCAAGCTCCGCGGCGCTTACGTGCGGCTGCGGGGGCTGGACGAGCAGCAGCGCGCGGCCGGGGTCGTCGCGGCCAGCGCCGGGAACCACGCGCAGGGCGTGGCGCTCGCCGCCTCGCTGCTCGGCATCCGCGCGACGGTGTTCATGCCGGAGCGGGCTCCGCTGCCGAAGCTGGCGGCGACCAAGGCCTACGGTGCCGAGGTCCAGCTGTGCGGCGCGGGGCTCCAGGAGGCCCTCGCCGCGGCCCAGGAGCACGCTCGCGCCACCGGTGCGGAGTTCATCCACCCCTACAACCACCCGGACATCATCGCTGGTCAGGGCACGGTTGGCCGGGAAGTCCTGGCGCAGCTGCCGGAGGTCCGCAGCATCGTCGTGCCCACCGGCGGCGGTGGGTTGGTCGCGGGGATCGCCGCCGCGGTGAAGGCCGAGCACCCGCAGGTCAGGGTGCTGGCGGTGCAGGCGGAGCAGGCCGCGGCCTGGCCGCCCTCGCTGGCAGCGGGCAAGCCGGTGCGGCTGACCGAGACCTCCACGGTGGCCGACGGCATCGCCGTCGCCGAGCCGGGGCCGGTGACGTTCGCGCACGTCGCGGAACTGGTCGACGGGGTGCTCACGGTCAGCGAGGAGGCGCTGTCGCGGGCGATGCTGGTGTGCTTGGAGCGGGCGAAGCTGCTGGTCGAGCCCGCGGGCGCGGCCGCGGTCGCGGCGCTGCTGGAACACCCGGAGCAGGTGGTGACCCCGGCGGTGGCGGTGCTGTCCGGCGGCAACATCGACCCGCTGCTGCTGCTCCAGCTGATCCAGCACGGCATGACCGCGGCGGGCCGCTACCTGTCGCTGCGCCTCCGGCTGCCGGACCGGCCGGGTTCCCTGGCGGGGCTGCTGGCCAAGCTCGGCGAGCTGACCGCCAACGTCCTGGACATCGAGCACTCGCGGATCTCCGGTGCGCTGGCCCTCGGCGAGGTGGAGGTGGAGATCACCCTGGAGACCAGGGGCCCGGAGCACCGCGAACAGGTCGTCCGCGAACTCCGGGCCGCCGACTTCACCATCCTCGCCGACCGCCGCTGATCCGCAGTTTCAATTGAAACTGCGATGAGCCCTGGGGCCGGGGCGCAGTTTCAATTGAAACTGCGGTTGGACGCGGGTCAGAGGTTCCCGCGGCGCTCCTGCTCCCGCTCGATGGCTTCGAAGAGGGCCTTGAAGTTCCCCTTGCCGAAGCCCAGCGATCCGTGCCGCTCGATCAGCTCGTAGAACACCGTCGGGCGGTCACCGATCGGCTTGGTGAAGATCTGCAGCAGGTAGCCGTCCTCGTCGCGGTCGACCAGGATGCCGTGCTCCTTCAACGCCTCGATCGGCACCCGCACCTCGCCGATGCGCGCCCGCAGCTCCGGGTCGTCGTAGTAGGAGTCCGGGGTGCGCAGGAACTCCACCCCGGCGGCCCGCATCGCGGTGACCGTCCGGATGATGTCCCCGGTGGCCAGCGCGATGTGCTGGCAGCCGGGACCCCGGTAGTACTCCAGGTACTCGTCGATCTGCGACTTGCGCCTGCCTGCGGCGGGCTCGTTGAGCGGGAACTTCACCCGGTGGTTGCCGTTGGCGACCACCTTGCTCATCAGCGCCGAGTAGTCGGTGGCGATGTCGTCGCCGACGAACTCGGCCAGGTTCACGAAGCCCATGACCCGGTTGTAGAACTCCACCCACCGGTCCATCCGGCCGAGCTCGACGTTGCCCACGCAGTGGTCGACGGCCTGGAACAGCCGCTTGGGCGCGTCCGCGGGTTTGACGTAGCTGCCCCGCTGCGCGACGTAGCCGGGCAGGTAGGGGCCGGTGTAGCGGCTACGGTCGAGCAGCGTGTGCCGGGTCTCGCCGTAGGTGGCGATCGCCGCGGTGCGGACCGTGCCGTGCTCGTCGGACACGTCGTGCGGCTCCTCCAGCACGGTCGCCCCCTGGGCCCGCGCGTGCGCGACGCACCTGTCGACGTCGAGCACGTCCAGGGCGAGGTCGACCACGCCGTCACCGTGCCGCCGGTGGTGGTCGGCCAGCGGGCTGTCCGGGTCGACGGCGCCCTTGAGCACGAAGCGCGCCGAACCGGACTTGAGCACGAACGCCTTGTGGTCGCGGTTGCCGTTCTCCGGGCCGGAGTAGGCGATGAGGTCCATGCCGAACGCCACCTGGTAGAACAGCGCGCTCTGGGTGGCGTTGCCGACGACGAACACCACGGCGTCCAGCGCCCGCACCGGGAACGGGTCCTGCGCCTCGTCGTGCTCGACAAGCCCGACGAGGCGCCGCATCTGGTCGAAGGTCACGTCGTCGAGCTGCTCGGGTTGGTCCTGCTTGTTCACGGTGCCGGTCACGTCATCCCCCCGCGGTTGTGCTGGTGGACCCAGCGTGCGCGGACCGGTCACCCTGGGCAACAGGAGTTGATTCCGCTGGGCAACCTGTACAGCATTCGATCGGACCGACCGACCGGCCGAGCGGGGGGATGTGAGTTGGCACCGAACACCGAGGCCTTGGACGCGCTGGACGCGCGCCTGCTGCTGTTGCTGTCCGACGAGCCCCGCCTGGGGGTGCTGGAGTGCTCCCGGCGGCTGGGCGTGGCGCGCGGCACCGTGCAAGCCCGGATGGACCGACTGGTGCAGCGGGGCGTCCTGCAGGGGTTCCCGCCGGACCTGGACCTGGCGGCGATGGGCTACGGCCTGACGGCCTTCGCGGTCCTGGAGATCGCCCAGGGCCACCGGGCGCTGGTGGCCGAGCAGCTGGCCGCGATCGACGAGGTGTGCGAGGTGCACGCCACGACCGGCCAGGGCGACCTGTTCGTCCGCATGGTGGCCCGCTCCAACGCCGACCTGCAGCGGGTGATCGACGAGATCGTCGGCGTCACCGGGGTGCGCCGGACGTCGACCTCCATCGCCCTGTCCACCCCGGTGCCCCCCAGGGTCCGGCCGCTGCTGGAGCGCCTGGCGAAACCAGCGGAGTAGACGCAGCACCGCGGACGCCCGGATCAGGACGTCCGCGGTGCGGGAAGAAGTTCTCCGGCCGGGCCGGTTCCAGCAGGCTCAGCCGGTGAACGGCTCGGCCTTGACCAGGGTGACCTTCATGGTGCCGCCGTTGGGCAGCTCGTACTCGCGGGTCTCGCCTTCCTTGGCGTCCAGCAGCGCCTGGCCCAGCGGCGAGCTCGGGGAGTAGACCTCCAGGTCCCCGTGCGCGCCTTCCTCGCGGGTGGCCAGCAGGAACTTCTCGGTCTCGTCCTCGCCGTCGTAGCGGACGGTCAGCACCGAACCGGGGCGGGCCACACCGGACTCGGTGGGCACGTCGCCGACCTTGGCGGTGCGCAGCAGCTCCTGCAGCTGGCGGATGCGGGCCTCGATCTGGCCCTGCTCCTCGCGGGCGGCGTGATAACCGCCGTTCTCGCGGAGGTCGCCCTCCTCGCGGGCCTCGTTGATCTTCGCGGCGATCACCGGGCGGTTGGCCACGAGCTCGTCCAGCTCACCCTTGAGCCGGTCGTAAGCATCCTGGGTCAGCCAGGTCACCTGGGTCTCGCTCACGGTCACCACTCCTCGTCGACTGCGTCCCGCGACTCCCCGCGGGCCAATTGCATTTCCGCGCTCATTTCTCGGCTGAGGGCCAAGTAACGGAAAAACACGGCCCGCGCGGGGCCGTGCTGCGCTCGACGATAGCACGAAGCTGCACGCCAAGGGGCTGCATTTTCCCAGCGCCCGGCGTGGAACGCTCGTCTTCACCCAGTTGGCCGCGTGTGGGTGGACAAATATTCAGGAACGTTGTAAGTGCAGCCGTACACCTCCCCGGTGGCGGGTTGGGGGGACGTGCGCAGCACAGTCTCCTGCCTGGTCACACCTTCCGCAGGTTGGATGAGCACTTCCCGGCGGCCGATCTCCTCACCGGACTTGGCCCGGGAGCGCACCACGCACACGGCGGGGCGCTGCGGATCGTCGCGCTCGACCTCGACCACGATGCGGACCGAGCTGTCGTCGAGGATCTCGAAGGCGACCTGCTTGCCCTCGATGGGAGCGCTGCCGAGGTTCTGGTAGCCGATGATCGACACGCCCACCAGGGCGATGAGCACGACCGCGTAGAGCAACCAGCGACGGCCCGGCCGCGGTCGCGTCGTCCTCGCGCGCGACCCGTACCGGTCCTGCGGGATCTGCGGGTGCGTCACCGGCTCGGGAAGCCTTTCGCCTGCGGTCTTGCCGACCCCCGCGCGGGGGCTGGCGCTCGGTCCGCCGGAGCCACCGGGAACAATGGGGCCCGACATCCACGTTAAGTATCCCTGGGGTGTCCTGCGGCCTGTCAGCGGGGCCGTGTTCAGGAGAGATGCTGCACTAGCAGGAGGGGACTACCGGGCGATGGCGGACAAGCTGCGGCTGATGACGGTGCACGCGCACCCGGATGACGAGTCCAGCAAGGGTGCCGCGACCACTGCGCGCTACGTGGCCGACGGACACGAGGTGATGGTGGTCACCTGCACGGGAGGTGAAGCGGGCAGCATCCTCAACCCGGCCATGGACCGGCCCGAGGTCGTGGAGAACCTCACCGAGGTCCGCCGCCAGGAGATGGCGGCGGCGGCCGAGATCCTCGGCGTGCAGCACCGCTGGTTGGGCTTCGTGGACTCCGGCCTGCCGGAGGGCGACCCGCCCCCGCCGCTGCCGGAGGGCGTGTTCGCCACCACGCCGCTGGAGGTGTCCACCCGCGAGCTGGTGAAGGTGGTGCGGGAGTTCCGCCCGCACGTGGTGATCACCTACGACGAGAACGGCGGCTACCCGCACCCGGACCACATCCGGTGCCACGAGGTCTCGGTGGCGGCTTTCGACGCGGCCGGTGACCCCGACTTGTACCCGGACGCCGGGGAGCCCTGGCAGCCGTTGAAGCTGTACTACTCGCACGGCTTCTCCCGCAAGCGGATGCACCTGTTCCACGAGGCGCTGCTGGCGAAGGGCCTGGAGTCGCCCTACGGCGAGTGGCTGGCGAAGTGGGACTCCTCGCGCCCGGACCCCGACGACCGGGTCACCACCCGGGTCGAGTGCGCCGAGTACTTCGCGCAGCGCGATGACGCGTTGCGCGCCCACGCCACCCAGATCGACCCGAACAGCCGGTGGTTCGCGGTGCCGCTGGAGGTCCAGCAGGAGCTGTGGCCGACCGAGGACTACGAGCTGGTGCGGTCCCTGGTCGACACCACGTTGCCGGAGGACGACCTGTTCTCCGGCGTGCAGGAGAAGGTGTGCGCATGACTGCCCTGGAAACCGCGGTCCACCTGCTCGCGCAGGCGCCACCACCACCTGGTGACCCGGGCGGGCAGGGCGAGGACTTCGGCAAGTCCTCCCCGGTCGGCTTGGTGCTGCTGATCCTGTTCGCGGTGGCAGTGGTGTTCCTGATCCGCTCGATGACCAAGCACCTGCGCAAGCTGCCGGTGGTCTTCGACGAGGAGAAGGCCGCCTCGGCGGCCCCGGCGAGGGTGAAGCGCGCCGAAGCGGAGTCCGCGAAGGCGGCAGCCGAAGCGGAACCGGTGGAGGAGGACGCCAAGCCCGACAAGGGCGGGAGCTCTTAGCCGAGCGCGACCAGCGGGGCCGTCCGGGATGTCCGGGCGGCCCCGCTTCGTTCAGCTGCCCCCCGGTGCCTGGCCCGGCCAGGCCTCGGTGATGCGGGCGATGAGGGCCCGCGTCCTGGTCGGCAGGTCGTCCGGCAGCCCGTGTTCGTGGTACTCGAAGTAGCTGGGCAGGGCGTTGTTGAGCACGGGCAGGTTGATCGTGCCCGGCAGCTCGCGGTGCAGGCAGTGCCCGGCCTCGTCCGGGAGCCGCTCCGCGTCCGGGGTGGAGATCAGCGACTCGCGGGGATCGGTGAGCCGCAGCTCGATCCGGCCGCGGGTGAGTTCGCGCAGTTCGCGCGGCAGGTCGTCCCAGCGGTTGGCGGTGGTGACGAGGTGGATGCCGTGCTCCGGTCCACGCCGGGCCACGCGCAGCACGCGGTCAACCAGGCCGGGGTGCTGGTGCACTTCCGGCCACCCGTCGATGACCAGGACGTGGTCGGTGGCCGCCGCGCCGAGGTCGGATTCGGCGCGCCGACGGCGGAACTCGGCGGCGGAGTCGATCCCCTCCGCGGCGAAGCGCCGCACCCGCTGGTCCATAGTGGATTCGAGGTCGGTCAGGGCCTGGTCGATCCGCTCCCGGTCGCAGCTGGGGACCACGACCCCGCTGTGCGGCAGCTCCGCCAGCGCCAGCAACCCGTTGCCCCCGAAGGCCAGGCAGTGGAAGCGGACTTCGGTTGGCGTGCTGGTCAGCGCCAGTGCCAGCAGCGTGGTCAGCACCGCGGTGGTCTTGCCGCTGCGCGGGCGACCGACGATCGCGAGCGCGCCGTCGGCGGTGAAGTCCAGGTGCAGAGGTTCGTTCCGGTGCTCGCGCGGGTTGTCGAGGGTGCCGATGCTGACGGCCAGCGGTGAGGTGGGCTTGGCGCCGTAGCCGCGCTCCTCGCTGGTGACCAGCGGCGGCAGTCCCGCGTCGATCCCGGCGGGCGGTTCGTGCCCTGGGGGCGACATCAGGAGCTGGCGGGTTGGCGCTACCTGGTGCTGCACCCGGTCGGCGAACAACTGGTAGGTCGGGACGGGGTGGCCCGGGGTGCTCGACGCGTGGGGCAGGTTGGCGTGGGCGGTGCGGAACCGCACCGGTTCCGCGCCCCTGGTCACCAGGCACGCCTCGTCGGGCCGGTGCGGGAGCTCGCCGTCCCTCCCCAGCAGCGGCATGGCGTCGAACTCCGAGCAGGTGTGCAGCACCACCGCGCCGCCGCGGTGCGCGAGGCGGGTCGGCAGGCCGCTCGGCCCGACAGCGCTGTACACCAGCTTGATCCCCAGGTGCTCCGCGGCCTGCAGCTTCTCCAGGACCGGCCTGGTGCCCGGGGCTTCGTCGAGCAGCAGGGGGAGCATGTCGACCGCGACCACCAGCAGCGGCATCGGGTCGAGCCCGACCTGGGGCTGGACCACCTGGTAGTCGGTGAAGTGCTGGGTGGACAGCCCGGCCAGGAGCTCGGCCCGCCGCTCCAGCTCGCCTTCCAGCGCGGCGATGAGCCGGTGCTCGTCGCGGGGGTTCCTGCCGAGGGTCTGGACCGCCGCGGTGTGCGGGAGCTGGGTGAGCGAGTCCCAGGTCGGCTGGGTGGTGGCGCCGCCGACGCAGCAGAAGGCGATCTCCTCCGGGGTGTGCGTCGCGGCCATCCCGAACAGCAGGCTGTGCAGGAACGGGGCCCGGTCGGAGTCGGTCGAGCCGAAGACGCCGAGCGCGGCGGGGGAGCGCACCAGGTCGAGCAGCACCGGCTGCTGGTCCTCGGCCACACCGACCGGGATCCGGTAGCGCTCGCCGCGGCGCTGCCCGAGCGTGCTCGGATCGAGCTTGAGCGGATCGCCGACCCCGGCGAGTTCGAAGATGTCGACTGGCCCCGGGGGCTTCGGTTCGGTGCGGATGACCTGCGTCGCCTCCGCGACCGGGCGTGGCGGTGCGGCGGGGCGCGGCGGCACCGGGGGCCGGGCGGGTGGTGGCCCGGGCGGCATGCCGGGTGGTGGTCCGGTGGGGCGTTGGTGCGGCGGGAACGGTGGGTGCCCTGGTTGCAACGGAGATCCCCCTGCGTCGATCAACTTCCGTGGGAACGGTAGTGGATCCGACCTGTGCAGTGGGGGGCGTTCGCGCGTGCGCGGGCCCGCCCGCGCACGCGCGACCCGTCAGCTGCCGTGGACCTGGGCGAAGGCTTCGTGGTGGTGGCGGCGGATCCGCTCGCCCGCCGACTCGTCGGTGACCTCCAGCTCCGTGGCCCCGGTCAACGCCCAGTCCGGCTGCTGGCCGGTCAGCGCCCAGGCGGCCTGCAGCGCCGCGCCGCGCGCGACGTACTCAGCGGGCGCGGGCACCGTCACCGGGACGCCGAACACCTGCGGTGCCGCGACCTGCACGGCCTTCGACTGCGCCGCACCGCCGATCAGCAGCACCCGGCGCACCTCGACGCCCTGCGCGCGCAAGGCGTCGACGCCTGCCGCGAGGCCGCAGAGCATCCCCTCGACCGCGGCGCGGGCCAGGTTCTGCGGAGTCATGTTGTCGCGGCGCAGGCCCAGCAGGGTGCCGCTGGCGTCCGGGAGGGTCGGGGTGCGCTCGCCGTCCAGGTAGGGCAGCAGGACCAGGTCGTCCGCGCCCGGCTCGGCCTGGCAGGCCAGCCGGTCGAACTCGGCCACCTCCACGCCGAGCAGCGCGGCCGTCGAGGTGAGCACCCGGGCCGCGTTGAGCGTGCACACCAGCGGCAGGAACCGCCCGGTGGCGTCGGCGAACCCGGCGATCGTGCCGGTGGGGTCGGCGCTCGGGTGCTCCGCCGAGGCGAACACCGTGCCGCTGGTGCCCAACGACACCACGACGTCACCGGGGCCGATCGCCAGGCCCAGCGCGGCGCCCATGTTGTCCCCGGTGCCCGCCGACACCAGCTTGCCGTCCGGGGTGCGCCCGGCCGGTTCGGCCGGGTCGAGGACGCGCGGCGTGCGCGGGGTGCGACCGCCGAAGGCGGTGGCCAGCAGGTCCGGGCGGTAGCGGCCGTCGCGGGGCGACCAGTAGCCGGTGCCGGAGGCGTCGCCGCGGTCGGTGACCTTCTCGCCGGTCAGCCGCCAGGTCAGCCAGTCGTGCGGGAGCAGGACGTCGGTGACCCGGTCGGCCAGCTGCGGCTCGTGCTCGGCCATCCACCGCAGCTTGCTGATGGTGAAGCTGGCGACCGGCACCGAACCGACCGCGTCGGCGCAGGCCTGCGCGCCACCGAGCTCCTCGATCAGGTCGAGCGCGGCCTGCGCGGAGCGGTTGTCGTTCCACAGCAGCGCGGGGCGGACCACCTCGCCTCGCTCGTCCAGCGCGACCAGGCCGTGCTGCTGCGCGGCGACGCCGATGCCGACCACGTCGTCGAGCAGCCCGTCGGTGGCGGTGCTGAGCGCGTGCCACCAGTCCGCCGGGTCGGTGGCCGTGCCGTCCGGGTGCGGGGCGCGGCCCTCCCGCACCACCTGGCCGGTCTCGCTGTCGCACACCACGACCTTGGTGGACTGGGTGGAGGAGTCCACCCCGGCGACCAGGCCCGGGCTGTCAACTGAGGGCATCGCTTCCCCTGTCTGGTTCGGGTACGGGCACGACGCGCACCTCGGTGCCGAGACCTCGGATCGCGTCGAGTTCCGCCGGTGGTGCGGCGGCGTCGGTGAACACCAGGTCGTAGCCGCCCACGTCGCCGTGCGCGAACGGGGCGCTCTTGCCGAACTTCGAGTGGTCGACCAGCAGCACGGTGCGCTCCGCGCGCCCGACGATGCGCTGCTTGATCTCGGCGTAGTCGCGGACCGGGTGGAACAGCTGGCCCTCGGTGACCGCCGCGGCCGACACGAACGACACGTCGGCGTGCAGGCCGTCCAGCGCCTTGAGCACCTCCGGCCCGGTGCAGGAGTCGAACTCGGCGCGGTAGCGGCCGCCGAGCAGCCCCACCTCGTGCCCGGCCCCGGCGAGGATCTGCGCGACGGTGAGCGAGTTGGTGACCACCCGCAGCGCCGCAACCTCGGCGATCCGGCGGGCCAGCGGGAACACCGTGCTCGAGTCGTCCACCAGCAGCGTCATGCCCGGCTCGACCTCGGCAGCGGCCGCTTCGGCCAGCGCCTCCTTCTCGGCGACCTGCAGCCCCACCCGGAAGCGCGTCGCGGTCTCCAGCGTCAGCGACGGGTACGCGGTGACCCGGCCGCGCAGCTTGCGCACCAGCCGCCGGTCGACCAGCGAGTCCAGGTCGCGGTGCATCGTCATCAGGCTGACCCCGAAGTGCCCGGCCAGGTCGGTGATCCGGACCTCGCCGTGCTCGATGACCTGCCGCAGCACGTCCTGCCGCCGCTGCTCGACCACGGCGTCGGGGGGCCGCGCCCTGCCCACCACAGCTACTCCTGCGGCCGCACGGCGGCCTCGACCGCCGTGCCGTCACGGGCTGGGCGAACCAGCGCCTGCGCCTCGGCGAGCCCGCAGCCCGCGATGTCCCGCACGCCGCGCGGCTCGGAGGCGCGCATCGTCTTCGCCGTCACACCAGCTCCCGAGGTCGATCTCGTCTTAACACATTTTCTGAGAAGTCCTCGTCCTACTCAAGCACGGCCCGGCAACGGACTCGGGTTCACCCCCGGACGCGCGGGCGGCGGCCGGGTTGCTCCGGGGTGGCCAACCCGACGATCAACGCGGTCCTGGCAACCGGCGCGGGGGTGCGACGTCTTCAGGGGTGCAAAGAGGGAACGAAACAGGGGAGCTTTTCGATGAGCACGTTGTTCCGCCGGGGTGTGTTCGGTGCGTCGCTCGCGGTCGCCGCGATCGCCGGGGTTGGCCTCAGCGCTGCCCAGGCCGGCGCGACCCCGCCGCCTCCGCCGCCGAGCGCCTGCGCGCAGGACTCCTTCAACGCCACCGTCACGCCCGCCGACCACACGGCGGGGCACTCGCACTACCGCGTCACGCTCACCGCGCTGGACTCCACCGCGGCCTGCACGCTGAGCGGTTCGCCCACCGAGGTCGCCTTCTACCAGGGCGAGACGCCCCTCGGTGTGGAAGCCGCGTCCTACGGCGAGGGCGAGGCGGTCGTCTTCGGGCCCGACCAGCCGGTCCACTTCGACATCCAGGTGCCCAACACCGCCGGTGGCGCCGCCGCGGACCGGGTGGACTTCCGGCTGCAGCAGGGCGACGGCTCGCTCTCGCCGGTGGGCAGCGCACTGGGGGAGATCACCGTCGACGCCGGTACCCAGGTGGGGCCGGTCCAGCCCGGCGCCTGACCACCAGAACCCGGGCGGGCCCGGTCGCGTCGGGAGCGCGACCGGGCCCGCCCGTCCTGTCGTCGGCGTCCAGGCTCAGGACGCCGGAACCGCGCCGGGCACCACCTCCCCCAGGTCCCCGCCCGGGCTCGAAGAAGTCGCCGCGCCCTGCGTGATCACCCGCGGGGACGGCCGTCGCAGCGCCTCGCGGGGGGCGCCGCCAGCGTGAGAGCCTGGGGCGCATGAACCGGTTGGTCGGGGCGACCTCGCCCTATCTGCTCCAGCACGCCGACAACCCGGTCGACTGGTGGCCCTGGTCGCCCGAGGCGTTCGCCGAGGCGAAGCGGCGCGACGTGCCGGTGCTGCTGTCCGTCGGGTACGCCGCCTGCCACTGGTGCCACGTGATGGCGCACGAGTCCTTCGAGGACCCCGAGACCGCCCGCGTGATGAACGAGCACTTCGTCAACGTCAAGGTGGACCGCGAGGAGCGGCCGGACGTCGACGCGGTCTACATGGAGGCCACCCAGGCCATGACCGGGCAGGGCGGCTGGCCGATGACCTGCTTCCTCACCCCGGAAGGCGAGCCGTTCCACTGCGGCACCTACTACCCGGCCGCCCCGATGTCCGGGATGCCGTCGTTCCGGCAGCTGCTGGACGCCGTGGCGCAGGCCTGGACCGCTCGCGGCGCGGAGGTCCGCGGGGCCGCGGCGCGGGTCGTCGACCAGCTCTCCGCGCAGCGCGCGCCGCTCCCGGAGTCCATCTTGGACGACGAGGTGCTGGCCGGGGCGGTGTCCCGGCTGCACACCGAGTTCGACGCCGACCACGGCGGGTTCGGCGGCGCGCCGAAGTTCCCGCCGTCGATGGTGCTGGAGTTCCTCCTGCGCCACCACGAGCGGGTCGGCGAGCCCGGCAGCGGGCACTCCGCGCTGGAACTGGCCAGGAGCACCTGCGAGGCGATGGCCCGCGGCGGCATCTACGACCAGCTCGCGGGCGGCTTCGCGCGCTACAGCGTCGACAACGCCTGGGTGGTCCCGCACTTCGAGAAGATGCTCTACGACAACGCGCTGCTGCTCCGCGCGTACGCCCACCTGGCGCGCCTCGGCGACGAGCTCGGCGAGCGGGTGACCCGGGAGACCGCCGAGTTCCTGCTGACCGACCTGCGCACGCCGGAAGGCGGCTTCGCGGCCTCGCTGGACGCCGACACCGAAGGCGTCGAAGGGCTGACCTACGTGTGGACGCCCGACCAGCTGCGCGAAGTGCTCGGCCCGGAGGACGGCGACTGGGCGGCGGACCTGCTGTCGGTGACCGGCGCGGGCACCTTCGAGCACGGCACCTCGACCCTGCAGCTCAAGCGCGACCCGGACGACGCGGCCCGCTGGCGGCGCGTCCGCGACAGCCTCCGCGAGGCCCGCGACCGCCGCCCCCAGCCCGGCAAGGACGACAAGGTCGTCACCGCCTGGAACGGCATGGCCATCACCGCGCTGGCGGAAGCCGCCGCGGCGCTCGACGAACCGAGCTGGCTGGAAGCCGCCGCGACCGCCGCCGACCTGCTGCTCGCGCGGCACCTGGTGGACGGCCGCCTGCGCCGGACCTCCCGCAACGGCGAGGTCAGCACCGCCGCCGGGGTGCTGGAGGACTACGGCTGCTTCGCCGACGGCCTGCTCTCGCTGCACCAGGCCACGGCCGAACCGCGCTGGCTGGAGGCAGCCTGCGAGCTGCTCGACACGGCGCTGGACCAGTTCGCCGACGCCGACCACCCGGGCACCTTCCACGACACCGCGGCCGACGCGGAAGCGCTGGTCCGCCGCCCCTCCGACCCGACCGACAACGCCAGCCCCTCCGGGGCCGCAGCGCTCACCGCAGCGCTGCTCACCGCCGCAGCCCTCGTCGGACCGGAGCGCACGGCGCGCTACCGCAGTGCCGCGGAGCAGGCGCTCTCACGCGCCGGACTGCTCGCGCAGCGCGCACCCCGCTTCGCGGGGCACTGGCTCAGCGCGGCGGAAGCGCGCGCCCACGGACCGCTGCAGGTCGCGGTCGTCGGCGGAGCCGACGACGCCGACCGGGCGGCGCTGCTGGCCGCGGCGCGGCGGCGCGCGCCGGGCGGCGCGGCGGTGGTCGCCGGGGAGCCGGAGGCGACCGGCGTGCCGCTGCTGGCCGGGCGGCCGCTGGTCGGCGGAGCGGCCGCGGCGTACGTCTGCCGCGGTTACGTCTGCGACCGGCCGGTCACCCGCCCCGACGACCTCCCGCTCTGACCCCTGGCCGGTGCCCCGCGCGGTTTCGATGGGGGTCGGACATCTGATCCCCGTTGAAATCGCGTGCGGACACCGCACGGACCCTGCCGCACCGGGGAAAAATCCGTGGCCCGAGGTGGGGTGGAGCTGATCCACTGGGTGGGTGCGGATTCGGGGTGCTGGGGAAGCCGAGCTGGGGCGGTTGCAAGAGATCGAGGTTTCGGCGGGGGAGGTGTTCCGGGCCGTCGGCATGCCCGAGATCGCCGACGACCCGCCGCCGCCCACCGACGTCCTGGCCGAGTACCAGCGCGGCGGGCGGGCCTGGGTGGCCGAGGTCGGCGGCGAGGTGGTCGGCTACGTCCTCGTCGAGCTGATCGACGGCAACGCCCACGTCGCGCAGGTCAGCGTGCACGCGGACCACGCGCGGCGGGGCATCGGGCGCGCCCTGCTCGACCACGTCGAGTCGTGGGCGCGGGACCGCGGGCTCCCCGCGCTGACGCTGACCACGTTCCGGTCGGTGCCGTGGAACGGGCCGTACTACGAGCGCCTCGGGTTCGAGGAGGTCGAAGCCCCCGCGCCGGAGCTGGCCGCGCTCGTCGCCCACGAGGCAGAACTGGGCCTCGACCCGACCAAGCGCGTCTGCATGCGCCGGGACGTCCGCAGCTGACCGCGGTGAGCGGCGGTGGCCGGGAGGAGCACCGCCGCGATCGAGGGGTCAGGCGTAGAGGGCCAACCAGATCGCGATGTGGTGGCAGATCGCGGCCACCGAGACCGCCGAGTGGAAGAACTCGTGGTAGCCGAAGGTCTTGGGCCACGGGTCCGGCCAGCGGGTCGCGTAGAACACCGCGCCCGCGGTGTAGAGCAGGCCACCAGCGATCAGCAGCACCAGCGCGGCGACCCCGGCGTTGTGCAGCAGGTCGGGCAGCACGAACACCGCGACCCAGCCCAGCGCGATGTACACCGGCACCCCGACCCAGCGCGGCGCGTTCGGCCAGGCGAGCTTGAGGACCACCCCGCCCAGCGCCCCGCCCCAGACGACGGCCAGCACCACCGCACCCGTCGTCGGCTGCATCGCGACCATCGCGAGCGGGGTGTACGTGCCCGCGATGAACAGGAAGATCATCGAGTGGTCCAGCCGCCGCATCCAGGTGCGGGCACCGACCGTCTTCCACGTCTTGCGGTGGTAGAGGGCGCTGACGCCGAACAGGCCGAGCACGGTCGCCACGTAGATCGAGGTGCCCACCGCGGCGGCGGCGGACACGGTCGCGGCGGCGAGCGCGATCAGCGTGGTCCCGGCGGCGGCCGACACCACCAGCGACCAGAAGTGGATCCAACCGCGCATCCGCGGCTTGACGAACGCGGTTGGGCGGCGAGCGGAAAGGGCGCTAGTCACACCTCGAGGTTACGGGACCGTAAGTTCCGGTCCGAGGTGATCCGCACTGCATCCACCCGGGCACTCCTGGCCACCCGCGCATCAGCACTCACCGGATCCGCGTAGGCTCAACTGGCGTGGCGTTCAAGGTTCGGTTGAAAGAACTCATGTACGGCGTCTACGAGCGCCGACTGCGCCGGAAGCTGGACGGTGTGCAGCATCCGCGGCACGTCGGCGTCATCTTGGACGGGAACCGCAGGTGGGCGAAGGAAGCCGGGCTGGACGCCGCGCACGGTCACCGCGCCGGGGCCCGCAAGATCGCCGAGCTGCTCGGCTGGTGCCAGGAAGCCGAGGTGGAGGTCGTCACGCTGTGGCTGCTGTCCACCGACAACCTCAACCGCACCGCTGACGAGCTCCGGGCCCTGATGGAGATCATCGCCGGGGTGGTCGACGAGCTCACCGCCCCGGAGGCGCCCTGGCGGGTGCGGATCGTCGGAGCCCTGGACGTGCTGCCCACCGAGACCGCGGCGCGCCTGTCCGCCGCCGCGCTGCGCACCAAGGGGCGCACGGGCATGCAGGTCAACGTGGCGGTCGGCTACGGCGGGCGCCGGGAGATCGCCGACGCGGTGCGCAAGCTGCTGCAGCAGCACGCCGAGGCGGGCACCACCATCGAGGAACTGGCCGAGGTGCTGACCGTCGACCACATCGCCGAGCACCTCTACACCTCCGGCCAACCCGATCCCGACCTGCTGATCCGCACCTCCGGTGAGCAGCGGTTGTCCGGTTTCATGCTCTGGCAGTCCGCGCACTCCGAGTTCTGGTTCACCGAGGCCTACTGGCCCGCGTTCCGCCGCGTCGACTTCCTGCGCGCGCTCCGCGACTACGCGGTGCGCCACCGCCGCTTCGGCGGCTGAGGCCCGCAAGCCTGCCTCGGCGCAGCGGAAGGGCCAGGTCGCGAGGACCTGGCCCTGCCACGCGCGACTGCGCCGCTCAGCCCTTGGGGTGGTCGATGACCGGGGCGTTCACGCAGTTGTTCAGCTGCGGGGACAGGACCGGCACGACCGCGCCGAGCACCGCGACGTTGTTGCCGCAGGCCTGGACCGGCAGCACGCTGACGTTGTTGTCGTTCAGGATGTTGATGCCGTCGTTGTCCGCGCTGTCGGCGTTGGCGACGGGGGCCAGGGCGAGCAGACCGGCGGCGGCACCGGCGACAACAGCTGCCTTCTTCAGCATTGGTTCACTCTCCTTCGAATACCGCGGGATTCGGAGCGCACCGGCGGGTTCGCTGAACCCGCGATGGCGGCCACGAGTGTGGTGTCCGCACTGCCGGTAATTCGTCGCGGCATGCCGGACACCGGAGCTTCTTAACCCGATCGTGTGATCGGAAGTCCAGTGCGGGGCGGGTGAATTGGCGGTGCGCTGCGCTTTCCTTTAAAAGGCATGCAAAAAGGAGCGCCGGGTGGAGGCCCGACGCCCTTTTCACCACCAGATACCGCGCGGCGGTTCCTGGTGAACCGCCAGTCTCGTCAGCCCTTGGGGTGGTCGATGACCGGGGCGTTCACGCAGTGGTTCAGCTGCGGGGACAGGATCGGCACGACCGCACCCAGCACGGCGACGTTGTTGCCGCAGGCCTGGACCGGCAGCACGCTCAGGTTGTTGTCGTTCAGGATGTTGATGCCGTCGTTGTCCGCGCTGTCGGCGTTGGCGACGGGAGCCAGGGCGAGCAGACCGGCAGCGGCACCGGCAACAATCGCAGCTTTCTTCAGCACTTCGTTGCTCCTTGTTGGATGGGATGACGCGAGCGCTCCCTCGGTCCCTCGGCTGCGCACCCCATACTCAGCCGAAGGGAGAACACTCGGCGTGAAACATATACAGCGAAACCGCCGAAACATACCTCGTTAACACCATTGTGTGATTTATTTGTTCGCGCCCGCCGGTTTGTCGTTGCCCCGGCAAATTCACCGCAATGCCGACCGCTGATCCGAGCCCACTTCGGGCAGGCGTAGTGTCCGATCGTGGACTCCGAAGCGCTCGCGGCCGAATACGTCCTCCTCGGGCTGCGTTTCGACCGGCTCGTCGGGGGTTTCGCGGACTCCTACACCGGTGATCCGGCGCTGCGGCGCCAGGTCTCCGGCGAACCGCCGCCGGACCCCGCCCGGCTGGCTGTCGCCGCGCAGCGCCTGCGCGCTGAGGTCCTCGCCGCCGAGCTCGCCGAACCGCGCCGCCGGTTCCTCGCCGCGCAGTTGACCGCGCTGGCGTGCTCCGGCCGCAAGATGGCCGGTGAGCAGCTGCCGTTCGCGGACGAGGTCGAGGCGTGCTTCCAGGTGACGCCGAGGGTCGGGGAGCCCGACGAGTACCAGCGGGCGCACCGCGAGCTGGCCGCGCTGCTGCCCGGGCGCGGATCGCTGGCCGAGCGGCTGCGCGACTTCCGCCGCCGCGACCAGGTCCCGGCGGAGCGGCTCGACGTGGCCCTGCACGCCGTCTCCAGCGCGCTGCGCGACCGGGTGCGGGCCCGCTTCGAGCTTCCGGTCGGCGAGACCGTCGAGTACCGGATCGTGTCCGACCAGCCGTGGAGCGGGTTCAACCACTACCTCGGCGGCTTCCGCTCCAAGGTCGCGGTCAACGCCGACGTCGGGCACCGCGCCTCGACCCTCCCGCAGCTCGTCGCGCACGAGGCCTATCCCGGCCACCACACCGAGCACTGCCGCAAGGACGCCGGGCTGGTGCACCGGGACCGGTGGACCGAGCACACCATCTTCCTGGTCAACACCCCGCAGTGCGTGATCGCCGAAGGCCTCGCCGACCTGGGGCTGCACGCCGCGGTCGGGCCCGGCTGGGGGCCGTGGGCGGCGGAGGTGTTCGCGGACCTGGGCATCCGGCTGGACGGCGAGCTGGCGGAGCGGATCGACGCGGTGCTGCTCCGGCTGCTGACGGTCCGCCAGGACGCGCTGCTGATGCTGCACCGCGACGGCGCGGACGAGGTCGACGTCGTCGCGCACCTGCAGCGCTGGCTGCTGATGCCGGAGAAGCGGGCCAGGCACCTGGTGCGGTTCATGCGGGACCCGCTCTGGCGCGCCTACACCACGACCTACGTCGAGGGCTACCGCCTGCTGCGGCGGTGGCTGGACGAGCGCCCCGCGAGCACATCGAGCACCGATCGTTACCGGCGCTTGCTTGACGAGCCACTGGTCCCCGAGGCGGTGCGCGCCGAGCTCGCCACCCGGGTGTGAGCCCAGGACTCACCCGTTCAGCGCAGCGCCGCTCACCGGCAGTGTCGGCCAGTCGGTGGGGCGGCGAACCCGGCCTGACCTGCTGCTGCCGCCTCCCGAGTCGCGTTGGGACGGCCCGTGACCAGCGCGGTGTCCGCAGCAGGTGAAGGGCGGACGACGATTCGCTGAATCACCTGCATGGCTGCCTGCCGAGACGCGATCACGCAGGTAGCGTGCGCTGGTGACGGGCCGTTCTCTCCTGCAAGTCCGTACGCGGCCCGTCCGGGAGGCCCTGATCGTGGCTGTTGGCTGGAGCGGACGGTTACCCCGTCCACCGTGGTCGCGAGGGGCCGGTGCCTGGCCCGGCGGCCACGGCGGACGAGGCGGTCCAGCCGGGGCGCGACGGGGGCAGGCCCGGCCCGCCGACGAGCGGGTGTGGACGCCACGCCCGCGAGGGAGTAGCCGTGACCGCACGACGTTCCCAGCCAGAAGCGGAAACCCGAGCCCTCAGCGGCGATTCCGCGCACACCGGTGGCACTGAGGTGCGCACCTACGTCCTGGACACCTCGGTGCTGCTGTCCGATCCGTGGGCGATGTCCCGCTTCGCCGAGCACGACGTGGTGCTCCCGGTGGTGGTGATCGGTGAGCTCGAGGGCAAGAGACACCACCCCGAACTCGGCTGGTTCGCCCGGGAAGCCCTCCGCGCGCTCGACGACCTCCGGATCCAGCACGGGCGGCTGGACGAGCCGGTTCCGGTCGGGACCGCGGGCGGGCACCTGCACGTGGAGCTCAACCACTCCGACCCGCAGGTGCTGCCGCCCGGCTTCCGCACCGACTCCAACGACGCCCGGATCTTGGCCTGCTCGCTGAACCTGGCGGCCGAGGGGCACCAGGTCACGCTGGTCACCAAGGACATGCCGCTGCGGGTCAAGGCCGCCGCGGTGGCCCTGGACGCCGAGGAGTACCGCGCGCAGGACGTCGTCCCGTCGGGGTGGACCGGCATGGCCGACGTGGAGGTCCGGGGCGACTCGGTCGACACGTTGTTCAAGGACGGCATCGCCGACCTCGACGAGGCGCGGGACCTGCCGCCGAACACGGGTGTGCGGCTGCTGGCCGGGTCGCAGAGCGCGCTGGGCCGGGTGACGCCGGACAAGCAGGTCCGGCTGGTGCGCGGCGACCGGGAGGCGTTCGGGCTGCACGGCCGGTCCGCGGAGCAGCGGATCGCCCTGGAGCTGCTGCTCGACCCGGAGGTCGGCATCGTGTCGCTGGGCGGGCGCGCCGGGACCGGCAAGTCCGCGCTCGCGCTGTGCGCCGGGCTGGAGTCGGTGCTGGAGCGCCAGCAGCACCGCAAGGTCGTGGTGTTCCGGCCGGTGTACGCGGTCGGCGGTCAGGAGCTGGGCTACCTGCCGGGCACCGAGAACGAGAAGATGGCGCCCTGGGCGCAGGCGGTGTTCGACACCCTCGGCGCGCTGGCCAGCGAGAACGTCCTGGACGAGGTGATGGACCGGGGCATGCTGGAAGTGCTGCCGCTGACCCACATCCGCGGCCGCTCGCTGCACGACTCGTTCGTCATCGTCGACGAGGCGCAGTCGCTGGAGCGCAACGTGCTGCTGACGGTGCTGTCCCGGCTGGGCGCGAACTCCAGGGTGGTGCTGACCCACGACGTGGCGCAGCGCGACAACCTCCGGGTGGGCCGCCACGACGGGGTGGCAGCGGTGATCGAGAAGCTCAAGGGGCACCCGCTGTTCGCCCACGTCACGCTGACCCGCTCGGAGCGGTCGCCGATCGCGGCCCTGGTCACCGAGCTGCTGGAGGGCGAGTTCACCCCGTGACGAGCAGGGGCACCCGCGCCCGCGCGGGTGCCCCTCCCGGTCACCAGCCGGTGGGCAGCGGGCGGCCTTCGGCGAAGCCCGCCGCGGACTGGACGCCGACCAGCGCGCGCTCGTGGAACTCCTCCACGGTGCGGGCGCCCGCGTAGGTGCAGGACGAGCGCAGCCCGGAGGTGATCTGGTCCAGCAGGTCCTCGACGCCTGGGCGCTGCGGGTCCAGCCGCATCCGGGAGCTGGAGATGCCCTCCTCGAACAGCGCCTTGCGGGCCTGGTCGTAGGCGTTGTCGGTGCGGGTCCGGGCGGACACCGCGCGCTTGGACGCCATGCCGAAGGACTCCTTGTAGGCCCGGCCGTGCTCGTCGCGCTGCAGGTCGCCGGGGGACTCGTAGGTGCCGGCGAACCAGGAGCCGACCATCACCGACGCCGCGCCCGCGGCGAGCGCCAGCGCGACGTCGCGCGGGTGGCGGACACCGCCGTCGGCCCAGACGTGCTTGCCGAGCCTGCGGGCCTCGGCCGCGCACTCGGCGACAGCGGAGAACTGGGGGCGGCCGACGCCGGTCATCATCCGCGTCGTGCACATCGCGCCCGGCCCGACCCCGACCTTGACCACGTCGGCCCCGGCCTCGACTAGGTCGCGCACACCTTCGGCGGTCACCACGTTCCCGGCCACCACCGGCACCTGCGGCGACACCGAGCGGACCGCCCCGAGCGCGGCGATCATCTTCTCCTGGTGGCCGTGCGCGGTGTCCACGACGAGGGTGTCCACCCCGGACTCCAGCAGCGCCGAGGCCTTGGCCGCGACGTCGCCGTTGACCCCGACCGCCGCGGCGACCCGCAGCCGCCCCTCGCCGTCCAGGGCCGGGGTGTAGATCTCGGCGCGCAGCGCGCCGCGGTGGGTCATGATCCCGGCCAGCCGACCGTCCGCGTCGACCGCGACCGCGACGTGGCGGGCCTGCCTGTCGAGCTGCTCGAACACTTCGCGCGGCTTGGTCTCCAGCGGCAGCACGACCGGGTGCTGGTCGGCGACCTCCCCGACCCGGGCGAACCGGTCGACCCCGGTGCAGGCGGCCTCGTCGACGACGCCGACCGGCCGGTTGTCGTCATCCACGACGACCAGGGCGCCGTGGGCGCGCTTGGGCAGGAGGTTGAGCGCGTCGGCCACCGCGTCGTCGGCGTGCAACACCAGCGGGGTGTCCCAGACCGGGTGCCGGGCCTTGACCCAGGAGACGATCTCGGCGACCGCGGACGGCGCGACGTCCTGCGGGAGCACGACGAGCCCGCCGCGCCGGGCGACGGTCTCGGCCATCCGGCGGCCCGCCACGGCGGTCATGTTGGCGACGACGATCGGCAGGGTGGCCCCGGTGCCGTCGCTGGTGGCCAGGTCCACGTCGAAGCGGGACTCGACACCGGAGCGCCGCGGCGCCAGGAAGACGTCGTCGTAGGTCAGGTCGGTGGTGGGCTGCTGCCCGTTCAAGAACTGCACGTCTGACCACCCTACGGCCTCACCGCCCCGCAGTCGCCCGTTCGAGGCCGCGCTCTTGTCGGAGCACGCCGAGGCCTCCCGCTGCGCTGTGGCCGCGGGCCTCTGCTGTGCACGGTTCAAGATCACCGGATCGGCTGGTCGGTTCGAGTTGATGCTGCAGCGGCATCTGCTGCCAGGTTGGTTCTAGCCACGCTCTGTTGGGGCGTGAAAGTACGCCGGGTGTGCCCGCCGGAGGCGGGACCCCGGCCGCTGCGTGCTACGCCTCTTCCCCCGTCAGGGGTTCGAAGGACTCGTAGGCCTGGTAGTTGCGGAAGAACCGGCTGTAGAGCTCCGTGCCGTCGTCGAAGGTGGCGTCCTCCAGGGGCTTCACCTCGACGACCTGCTTCAGCTTCCAGGTGATCAGCTCGTGGTCCTCGTTCTGGTAGCTGGTCTCCTGCTGCTTGCCGTGGTCGGCCGCCTTCTCCGCGGCCTCCTCCGCGGACTCGGCCTTGAGCAGGACGAAGGACTCCTCGTACAGCGGCGTGTGGTCGGCGGCGTCCGACGTGGCCTCCAGGACCAGGACCGCGACGTAGTAGTCCTGCTCGACGGCGTGCTCGGCCTGCTGGAGCTCGCGCGGATCGATGGGGCCGATGTTGATCGAGCCGATCTCGTCGAAGTCGTTGCCGCTCATGCCCCCAGGGTCTCACCCACCGGGGAGCAGGGCGCGCACCGCCTCGATGCTGTCGGCCGACGCCGCGTCCTTGTCCGGCCGGTAGCGCAGCACGCGGGCGAAGCGCAGCGCGACGCCGCCCGGGTAGCGGGGGCTGGTCTGCACGCCGTCGAGCTCGACCTCCACCACCAGGTCGGGTGCGAGGTGCACGGTCCAGTCGTCGCGGCGGGTCTCCCGGCGCTGGAACTCCGCGGTCTGCCAGGCCAGCAGCTCGTCGGTCAGGCCCTTGAAGGTCTTGCCGACCATGATCGGCGGGCCGCCGTCCGGGTCGCGGGCGCCGAGGTGCAGGTTGGACAGGTAGCCGCGGCGCCGACCGTGGCCCCACTCGGCGGCGAGCACCACGAGGTCGAGGGTGTGCTCGGGCTTGACCTTCCGCCACGCCCGACCGCGTCGACCGGCGGCGTAGCCGGAGTCGAGGTCCTTGACCACGACTCCTTCGTGCCCGGCGGCCAGCGCTTCGTCGAACAGCTCCGCCGCGCGTTCGGCGGTCGGGGTGCGGGCGGCCGGGATCCGGTGCTGCGGCGCGACTTCCGCGAGCGCGTCGAGGCGGTCGCGCAGCGGCAGGTCGACCAGGTCGGCGCCGTCGAGGTGCAGGCAGTCGAAGAAGTACGGGTGCAGCAGGAGTTCCCGGGCGCCCTGCGCACCGAACCGGCTCATCGTCTCCTGGAACGGTCGCGGCCGACCGCCGTCGTCGAGGGCGAGGGTCTCGCCGTCGAGCACCACCGACCGGCAGTCCAGGGCGCGCACCAGGTCGACGAGTTCCG
The DNA here is from genome assembly GCF_040300525.1 of Saccharopolyspora sp. NPDC000359. Taxonomy (NCBI): domain Bacteria; kingdom Bacillati; phylum Actinomycetota; class Actinomycetes; order Pseudonocardiales; family Pseudonocardiaceae; genus Saccharopolyspora; species Saccharopolyspora sp. NPDC000359. Next base: position 27,816 of record NZ_JBEPDU010000064.1, read on the forward strand.
GGACGCTGCGGGTGATCTCGCGCAGCGTCCGGGTGTAGACGTGCACCTCGTCGCCGTCGCGGTGCACCTGGATGCGCGCACCGTCCAACTTGTACTCGACGGTGACCTCGCCGACCAGCGCCGACTCCAGGTCCTCCGCCGGGGAGGCGAGCATCGGGCGCACCGGTCGACCGAGCTCCAGGCCGAACTCGGCCAACGCGGGTTCGCCGCCGCGCAGCGCCGCCTCGGCGGTCGCGGGCAGGCGTCCGGAGAGCATGAACGCCCGCCGGACGGCTTCGGTGGGGACCGCGGCGGCGGTGGCGATCGCCTCGACCACCACGCCTTCCAGCGCGCCTTGGCGGAGTTCGCCGCCGAGCAGGCGCACCAGGAACTGCTGCTCGTCGGCGGTGGCCTGGCTGAGCAGCGCGGTCAACGCGTCCGCCCGCCGCTGCGCCGAACCGGAGCCCTTGATCCGCCGCACCTCGTCGATCGCGGCGTCGACCGCGGCGATCGTCAACGTCGGTTCGGCGGCGGGGGTGGCGTCCAGCGCGGTCAGCGTCGACCAGCCGACCCCGGCCCGCCCACCGGGCAGTTCTCCGGCCAGCAGCGCGGTCGCTGGGCGGACCTCGGCGGGGTCGAGGCGGCCGAGCAGGCCGGCTATGGCAGCGGTCTTCGCCTTGCGGGACCGCGTCCCCGAGACCTCGTGCGAGGTCATCACCACGTCCGCGAGCAGCACCATGCGTCCATGGTGCGCCGAGCCACCGACGGTCGGCGGGCGCTCAGTCGCCCGATGGGGGAAGGACCGCCCCGCCGGAACAGGGGAGGTCCTTCCCCGCACCTCACCTGCCCCCGGCCATGCGGAGCACGTCGAGCGCCTCGTCCAGCTGCTCGGTGGTGAGCTTGCCGGAGTCGACGTGGCCGCGCTCCAGGACCACCTCGCGGATCGTCTTGCGCTCCTTGAGGGCCTGCTTGGCGACCGCGGCCGCCTCCTCGTAGCCGATGTAGCGGTTCAGCGGCGTGACGATCGACGGCGACCCCTCGGCGTAGGCGCGCGCCTGCTCGGTGTTGACCTGGACCCCGGCGAAGACCTTGTCGGCCAGCAGGCGGGACACCGCGGCCAGCAGCCGCGCCGACTCGAGCACGTTGCGGGCGATCACCGGCAGCATCACGTTGAGCTGGAAGTTGCCCTGCGAACCGGCGAAGGCCACCGCCGCGTCGTTGCCGATCACCTGCGCGACCACCTGCAGGGTGGCCTCCGGGATCACCGGGTTGACCTTGCCCGGCATGATCGACGAACCCGGCTGCAGGTCCGGCAGCGCCAGCTCGGCCAGGCCGGTGCGCGGGCCGGAACCCAGCCAGCGCAGGTCGTTGGCGATCTTGGTCAGGCTCACCGCGACGGTGCGCAGGTGGCCGGAGGTCTCCACCACGGAGTCCTGCGCGGCCTGGGCCTCGAAGTGGTCGCGCGCCTCGGTCAGCGGCAGGCCGGTGACCCTCGCCAGCTCCGCGGACACCGCCTCGCCGAAACCCTCCGGCGCGTTGAGGCCGGAGCCCACGGCGGTGCCGCCGATGGGCAGCTCGCCCAGCCGCGGCAGGCCGCTGCGCAGCCGCTCGACGCCGTAGCGCACCTGCGAGGCCCACGCCCCGGCCTCCTGGGCCAGGGTGATCGGCACCGCGTCCATCAGGTGCGTGCGACCGGACTTGACCACCTCGGTCCACTCGGCGGCCCGGCCCTCGATGGTGCCCGCCAGGTGCTCCAGCGCCGGGACCACGTCGGTGAGCACCGCTTCGGTGGCGGCGACGTGGATGGTCGTCGGGAACGTGTCGTTGGACGACTGGGAGGCGTTGACGTGGTCGTTCGGGTGCACGTCGCGGCCCAGCCGGCGCGTTGCCAGGGTCGCGATGACCTCGTTGGCGTTCATGTTCGACGACGTGCCGGAGCCGGTCTGGAACACGTCGATCGGGAAGTGCGCATCGTGCGCGCCCTCGGCGACCTCGTCGGCCGCGGCGGCGATCGCCTCGGCGACCTCGGCGTCGAGCACCCCGAGCCGACCGTTGACCCGGGCGGCGGCGGCCTTGAGCAGGCCGAGCGCGCGGATCTGGGCGCGCTCCAGGCCCCGCCCGGAGATCGGGAAGTTCTCCACGGCCCGCTGCGTCTGCGCCCGGTACAGGGCGTCGGCGGGCACCCGCACCTCGCCCATCGTGTCGTGTTCGATCCGGTAGTCCTGTTCAGCCATGACAGAAGTGTCCCGCTGCGATGACCACCGGGTCAGCGTGAACCGCCCCACTCACCGCGCCGCGCGGGGCCGCAAGCAGCGCGAACGTCCCCGCTGGACCGATGAAGGTGCCGCATCTCGCACGGTCGGCCCAGGTCGTGGGAAGCACGGAGGGCGCCTCCCGCCGGAGCGGGGGACGCCCTCCAGGTGCGCCGCCGGGATCAGCCGATGGTGTCGTTGATCCAGGTCTTGTAGGCCGTGGCGTCGGTGTAGATCGACGGGGCCGTGCCGCACACCGGGATCAGGCTGCCCAGGCGGCTGGTGACGCCGGTGAGCTTCCAGTCGCCCGGCTGGCCCTCGAGCTGCGGCCCGCCGGAGTCGCCGAAGCAGGCGTTGGCCAGCAGCTCCGAGCTGCCGGTGCAGATCTCGGTCGCGCCGTCGATGGCGCTCAGCGAGCACTGGCCGTCGGCGACCACCTGGGTGTCCAGCTCCTGCAGCTGCACCGGGGGCTGGCCGCAGCCGCGGATCGGGCAGGTCACGCCCCAGCCGATGATCCGCGACGGGGTGCCCTCCGCGCCGGAGGCGTCGGCGATCTCGACCGGCGTGGCCGACACCGCCCGGTCCAGCTTGAGCAGCGCGATGTCCCCGTTGGGGTTGTTGGTCTCGTAGTTCGGGTGGACCACGACCTCGGCCACGCCCGCCTCGGTGCCGCCGGTGGTGTGGTCCGGGCTGCCGATGCGCAGGCCCAAGTCCGCCGGGGCCGCGCCCTGCACGCAGTGCGCAGCGGTCAGCACCCACTGCTCGTCGATCAGCGACGCGCCGCAGCTGTGGTTGCCGGCCCGCTGCAGCGAGGCCATCCAGTCGTACTGCTCGGTGGCGTCGTGGCCGCCGACGATCAGCGCGCCCGGGTTGTCGTCGGCCGTCGCGGCCGGTGCGGCACCCGCGCCCAGCGCGATCGCGGCGATGCCCGCGAGCAGCATGGAACGCTTCTTCACGATTCTCCTCCCCGATGAAGATCCCCTTTTCCGGCTGAACGTAGGGGCGGGGTTGTGGGGCGGGTACCGCCGAGTGCCGCAGCGCCTTCGGCGGAGTGGCGCAGCTCCGCGCCGACGACGCGGACATCGGGTGCGGATCGGGCTAGCCTGGGGGCGTCCACGCACGATCGATGGCGAGGTGGGTGGCATGACCGCGGTGTCGCACGAGGTCGACCTGCTGATCGTCGGCGCAGGTCCGACCGGGTTGTTCGCCGCCTACTACGCGGGTTTTCGCGGGATGTCGGTCGCCCTGGTGGACGCCCTGCCCGAGCCCGGCGGCCAGGTGACCGCGATGTACCCGGAGAAGATGATCTTCGACGTGGCCGGGTTTCCCGAGGTGCGCGGCCGGGACCTGGTCGCCGCGCTGGTGGAGCAGGCCGACCAGTACGCGCCGCGGTACCTGCTCGGCAGGCACGCGGTGGATCTGTCCGATGTGGACGGTGGGCTGCTGGTCGGGGTCGGCGGCGACGAGGCGGTGCGCGCGGGCGCGGTGCTGATCACCGCGGGCATCGGCGAGTTCAGCCCGCGACCGCTGCCCGCCGGGGGTGACTGGACCGGTCGCGGCGTCGTGCACTTCATCCCCGAGCTGTCCGTGCACAGTGGACACGACGTGGTGGTGGTCGGGGGCGGCGACTCGGCGTTCGACTGGGCCTTGGCGCTGCACCCGGTGGCGCGCAGCGTCACGCTGGTGCACCGCCGGGCGCGGTTCCGCGCGCACCCGGGCCTGGTCAGCAAGGTCGAGGACCTCGGCGTCCCGCTGATCACCCCGGCCGAGGTGGTGGCCATCCGCGGCGACCACCACGGGGTGCACGAGGTGGAAGTCGAGGTCGGCGGGGCGGAGCGCCGGGTGCTGCCCGCGCAGACGGTGGTCGCCGCGCTGGGCTTCACCGCAGACCTGGGACCCATCGAGGGGTGGGGCCTGGCGCTGGAGAAGCGGTCGATCCTGGTGGACACCACGATGCGCACGAACCGGCCGCGGGTGTACGCGGCGGGTGACGTCGCGGCCTACCCGGGCAAGGTCAAGCTGATCGCGACGGGCTTCGGCGAGGCGGCCACCGCGGTGAACAACATCGCGGTGGAGCTCAACCCGGACGCCCACCTCTTCCCGGGCCACTCCTCGAACCTGCCCTGAACGCGAGAACGCGCAACCGGGTGGGGCCGGTTGCGCGTTCCCGGTGCGGAGGGGCCGATCAGCCGCCGGTGTTCTGGTTGACCCAGTCCGCGTAGGCGGCCACGTCGGTGTAGATCGACGGGCCGGTGGCGCAGGTCGAGTCACCGTTGCCGGAGCGGCTCGTCGCGCCGATTAGCTCCCAGTTGCCCGGAGTGCCCTTGATCTGCGGACCGCCGGAGTCGCCGTAGCAGGCACCGGAGTTGCCGCCCGGGTTGTCCGTGCAGATCTCGCCCTGGCCGTCGATGCCCAGGCAGCCCGAGTCGTCGACGACCTGGGTGTCCAGCTCCTGCAGGTACTGCGGGGCCGGGCCGCAACCCGGCTGGGCGCAGGTCTGGCCCCAGCCGATGATCCGGGTCGCGGTGCCCGCGGGACCGGAGTCAGCGGCGATCTTGATCGGGGTCGCCTGCAGCTGGCGGTCCAGCTGCAGCACCGCGATGTCGCCGGAGGGGTGCGTCTGCACGTTCGTGACGTTGGCCTGCTCGCCACCGCTGGTGTGGTCGTTGCTGCCGACCCGCACGGAGAACTGGCCACCGCCCTGCACGCAGTGCGCCGCGGTCACCACCCAGTCGGGCTTGATCAGCGAACCGCCGCAGCCGTGCCGGCCCTGCTGCTGCAGCGACACCATGAACGAGTACTCCTCGGTGGCGTCGTGGCCGCCGACGATGTACGGGGTGACATCGTCGGGCTGGGCGACCGCGGGCATGCCCAGAGCGCCGAGCGCGCCGACGGCTGCGATGGCCGCGATGAGAACCGAACGCTTGCGCATTTCCGTCGAATCCTCCCGGGTTCCCGGCACCGCTGGCCGGATGGGTGCAGACAGTAAGAGGGTTCGCTCTTCCGACGTACCCACTAAGGGAGGAGGTCGACGATGAAGAAGCGGTGACCCGCTGCGAAACAGCAGGTCACCGCTTGGTTTCCGACCTCACTTCCGGAGGCCAGCAGTATTTCCCAGTTTCCCGGACGAGTGAATTGCTCAGGGCAGCAGGCCGTGGCGCGCCGAATCGTCGCCGTAGTCCACGTCGGCGTACTCGCGCAGCTTCGCCATCCGGTGCTGGCCCTCGATGACGCGCACCGTGCCGGACTTCGAGCGCATCACGATCGACTGGGTGGTGCACCGGTTCGCGCGGTAGTGCACGCCCTTGAGCAGCGCGCCGTCGGTGATGCCGGTGGCGCAGAAGAACATGTTGTCGCCGCGCACCAGGTCCGAGGTGGTCAGCACCTGGTTCACGTCGTGCCCGGAGTCGCGCAGCTTCGCCCGCTCGGCGTCGTCGCGCGGCCACAGCCGGGTCTGGATCTCCCCGTCGAGGCACTTCAGCGCGCACGCGGCGATGATCCCCTCCGGGGTGCCGCCGATGCCCAGCAGCATGTCCACCCCGCTGCCCGGCCGCGCCGCCGCGATCGCGCCCGCCACGTCGCCGTCGGAGATGAACTGGATGCGCGCGCCCGCCTCGCGGACCTCCTTGACGATCTGCTCGTGGCGCGGGCGGTCCAGGATGCACACCGTGACGTCGGAGACGTCGATCTGCTTGGCCTTGGCGACCCTGCGGACGTTCTCCGCGATCGGCGCCTCGATGTCGACCGCCCCGGCGGCCTCCGGCCCGACGGCCATCTTCTCCATGTAGAACACCGCGGACGGGTCGAACATGGTGCCCCGCTCGGAGACCGCGAGCACCGCCAGCGCGTTCGGCATGCCCTTGCTCAGCAGCGTCGTCCCGTCGATCGGGTCGACGGCCACGTCGCACTCGGGGCCTTCGCCGTTGCCGACCTCCTCGCCGTTGTAGAGCATCGGGGCTTCGTCCTTCTCGCCCTCGCCGATGACCACGACGCCCCGCATCGACACGGTGCCGATGAGCTTGCGCATCGCGTCCACCGCCGCGCCGTCCCCGGCGTTCTTGTCGCCGCGGCCGACCCAGCGACCGGCGGCCATCGCAGCGGCCTCGGTCACCCGGACGAGTTCCATGGCGAGGTTGCGGTCCGGTGCTTCGCGGTGTCGTTCGGTGCTGGAGCTCATCGCGCCTCCCGGTGGTGAGCATTCTTCGGGTTCGACTGCCCGAGCTCGGCGGGTCCCGGCCCGCGCTCAGGCTCGTTGGCTCCGATCTTCGCAGATCGGGGGCGTGGTCGGAGGCGTCGCGTGGGCCAGCCCACTCCGGTCGCGGCTGCCCGGTTGGTGCGGACGCCGCTGGTGAGAGCATGGGGGGGCGTGGCCGAACCCAGCAACCAGCAACCGGCGCCGTCCCGTCCACCCCGGACCGTCTCGGCGATGGTGTTCGCGATCCTCCCGCTGGTCCTCATCGCCTTCGGGATGGCGGGTCTGCTGGGGCAGTGCTCGTTCAATCCGGGCGGCCCGCAGGTGCAGGTGCCGACCGTGGACGTGCCCGCCGAGCTGGACCGGGCCTCCGACCGGGTGGGCTTCCCGCTCGCCGACCCGGAGCTGCCCCCGAACTGGCGGGCCAACTCGGTGAACGTGCTGACGCTGCGCTCGCACGCGGAGGTCGTGCGCATCGGCCTGCTGACCGGCGACGGCCACTACCTGCGCTTCTCCCAGTCGACGGCGGCCGAGGAGGAGCTGGTCACCGCGGACACCCGCCAACCGCCGCAGGCGCTCGGCACCGTCGACGCGGGTGGCCAGCAGTGGGTCCGCTACCAGAGCGTGGAGGGCGAGGAGGCCTGGGCGACCGACCGCGGCGATGTTCGCGTCCTCATCGCGGGCAACGCGGTGGAACCCGAGTTCCGCACCCTCGCCGAAGCCGCCCTCAAGGCCCCGCTGAAGCCGTGACGGCGCGGTGATCACTCGGTGTCAACGAGGTGATCTCGGTGAAGGCGCCCCGACGCATCACCGGTGTGTCGGGTGCCGACACACCGGTGATGCACAGTTTCAGTTGAAACTGTAACCGTCCCGACCCCTCCGGCGACGCGTCATGCGCGACACCCGCCGCTCGTCGGACCACAGTTTCAATTGAAACTGTGAATCAACGGTAGGAGACGAATCCCTCCTGCTGGGCACCGGTGATCCCTGGGTAAAGCCTGGTCACTCCTGCTCGACGGAGGCGAGGGCTCGTTCGACGCGCTCGCGGGCGCCCGCGAGGTGGCGTTCGCAGACCGCCGCCAGGGCTTCGCCGCGCTCCCACAGGGCCAGGGAGTCCTCCAGGGACAGGCCGCCCGCCTCCAGCTGCTTGACCACCTCGGCCAGCTGGTCGCGGGCCTGCTCGTAGCCGAGCTCGGCGACCTCGGGGTGCTCGGCCACCGGGTCGAAGTGCTCGTCCTGCTGCTCGTTCGCGGTCACGGGGTAGGACTCTCCACGTCGTTTCGCACGGACACCACCGCGGTGGCGATCGCCTGGTCGTAGCCGACGAACGCCTCGGCGAACTCGGCGCCGTCGCCTTCGCGCACCGCGTCGTTGATGCGCAACTGCGCTTCCGCGACCCTACGTCGGGTCGCCGACACCGCCCACCACCCGGCCCCCACGTAACCGGAGGTGGCCTCGACCAGGGCGCGCAGCCGGGACGGCAGGTCCCGGCGCTCGGCCGACTGGCAGCCGCCCAGCAGCGCGGCCCAGCACCCGGCCGCGGTGGCGTCCGCCGCTTCGGCGCAGCGCTGTACCTCACCGGCCTGCCGGGAACCAGTCGCCGCCGACCGGGCGACGCCCACGGTCAGCGGGAGGAACGAGGGGTCCTGCTCGAGGTGCACGGTCTCCGTCCTGTTCAGCCTGCTCGATCCGGCACGACCGCCTGGATCGCACCGTCAACGACCCGGACTCGCAGCCGAGTTCCCGGCGGCGCGTCGTCGACCGAGCGGAGCACGCCGTCCGCACCGTCCTCGATGCGCTGCACGATCGCGTATCCACGAGCCAGCGTGGCCGCCGGGCCGAGGGTCGTCAAGCGAGATCGGGTAGCGGTCAGCGCGTGCTGCTCGGTGGTGAGCGCGGTCGTCATCGCCCGGCGGGCCCGGTCGCGCAGCACGCCCACCTGCTCCGCCCGCTGCGCCAGCGGCCCGAGCGGGTCGGCCAGCACCGGGCGGCTGCGCAGCGCGTCGAGCAGCCGCCGCTCGCGGTCGACCCAGCCGTGCAGGGCGCGGCGGGCGCGATCGCGCAGCTGGTGGATGCGCTGGGTCTCCTCGGCCACGTCGGGCACCACCCGCTTGCCCGCACCGGTCGGCGTCGAGCAGCGCACGTCCGCCACGTGGTCGACCAGCGGCGAGTCCGGTTCGTGCCCGATGGCGCTGACCACCGGTGTGCGGCAGGCCGCCACCGCGCGGCACAGCGCCTCGTCGGAGAACGGCAGCAGGTCCTCGACGCTGCCGCCGCCGCGGGCCAGCACGATCACGTCGACCTCGGGCATCCGGTCGAGCTCCTGCAGCGCCTCCAGGACCTGCGGCACCGCGGTCGAGCCCTGCACGGCGACGTTGCGGACCTCGAACTGCACCGCTGGCCAGCGCAGCTGCGCGTTGGTCAGCACGTCGTGCTCGGCGGCGGAGGCGCGGCCGGTGATCAGCCCGACCCGGTTCGGCAGGAACGGCAGCGGCCGCTTGCGGGCCGGGTCGAACAGGCCCTCAGCCTTGAGCAGCTGGCGCAGCCGCTCGATGCGGGCGAGCAGCTCACCGATGCCGACCGCGCGGATCTCGTCGACCCGCAGGCTCAGCGTGCCGCGGCCGACGAAGAACGTCGGCTTGCCGTGCACCACGACCCGGCTGCCGTCGGTCAGCGGCGGGTCCATCCGGCGGATCATGGCGGCCGAGCAGGTCAGCGTGAGCGACACGTCGGCGGACGGGTCGCGCAGCTGCAGGAACGCGGTGGCGGCGCCGGGGCGCAGCGAGATCTGGGTGATCTGGCCCTCGACCCAGATCGAGCCGAGGCGGTTGATCCACTCGGCGATCTTGCGCGCGACGGTCCGTACCGGCCACGGCTCCTCGGGGCTCGTCGGGGAGGTCAGCTGGACTCCTCAGTGGTCGTCAGGGGGTGGTTCGGTGTCGCAGTTTCAATTGAAACTGCGATCCGCACGGCGGGAGTTCCGCAGTTTCAATTGAAACTGCGGTGTGGGGTCACCGGGTCGGGTGGTCATTGGCCGCGGAGGCGGTCGAGGCGGTTCTGGAGCATCCGCACGAACTCCGGGCGCTGGCCGTGCCGCTGCTCGTGGGCGAGCAGCTCGACCAGCTCGTCCTCGGTGAACGAGCGGAGCCGACCGCGCAGCTGGGGCAGCGTCAGCGCCTCGTACTCGGCGACCACCGGGCGCGCCCCGACCGGGGCCGCGGGCTCCTCCGGGACGTCCTCGTCGAAGGTCGCCCAGGCGGGCTGCTCCTCCGGGGTGCGCAGCACGGCGAGCGCCTCGTCGCCCTTGATCGCCAGCTCGGTGATCTGCTGCTGGACCCGCATCGACGCCTGCAGGGCCTGGCTGGCCACGGTGACCGGCAGCCCGAGCAGCGTGGTCGGGAGTCGGCGGGCCTGTTCGACGGCGGTGGCCGCCAACCCGGCGGCTACCCGGACCGGCAGCGGGAACGATGACATGCGACCAGCCTGCCGCACTTCACCCCGGGAAGCCATCACCTCGCGGCACTACTGTGATCAGCCCCGCGGAACCGGCGGGCGCCCAGGACGTGATCCGCGTCGGCCGAGGCGGGCGCGAGGCTGAGCGCGGCGGAGCAGGTCCGTACCCTTGGTGGCATGACGACCTCGCCCGAGGCCACTGACCTCGTTGACCAGGACGCCGGGCGGACCAAGCGAGTCCTGCTGGCCAAGCCGCGTGGGTACTGCGCAGGTGTCGACCGCGCGGTGGTCACCGTCGAGAAAGCCCTCGAGACCTACGGCGCACCGATCTACGTGCGCAAGGAGATCGTGCACAACCGGCACGTGGTGGACACGCTGTCCGAGCGCGGCGTGATCTTCGTGGACGAGACCGACGAGGTGCCCGAGGGCGCGCTCGTGGTGTTCTCGGCGCACGGCGTGTCCCCGGCGGTCCACGAGGAGGCCGCCCGGCGCAACCTGCGCACCATCGACGCGACCTGCCCGCTGGTCACCAAGGTGCACAAGGAGGTCCACCGGTTCGCCCGCGAGGACTACGACATCCTGCTGATCGGCCACGAGGGCCACGAGGAGGTCGAGGGCACCGCCGGTGAGGCGCCGGACCGCGTGCAGCTGGTCGACAAGCCCGAGGACGTCGACAAGGTCGACGTGCGCGACCCGAGCAAGGTCGTGTGGCTGTCGCAGACCACGCTCAGCGTGGACGAGACGATGGAGCGAGTGGACCAGCTCAAGGAGCGGTTCCCGGACCTGCAGGCGCCGCCGAGCGACGACATCTGCTACGCCACCTCCAACCGCCAGCACGCGGTGAAGGCGATGGCCGCGGAGTGCGACCTGGTGCTCGTGGTGGGCTCGCAGAACTCCTCGAACTCCAAGCGCCTGGTGGAGGTGGCCCTGCAGGCGGGCGCCTCGGACGCGCACCTGGTGGACTTCGCCTCGCAGATCGACGAGGCCTGGCTGGACGGCGTCACCACGGTCGGCGTGACCAGCGGCGCCTCGGTGCCGGACGTGCTGGTCATGCAGGTCCTGGACCACCTGGCCGAGCGCGGCTGGAACCAGGTGGACGAGGTCACCACGGCCAACGAGAAGGTCACCTTCGCCCTGCCCAGGGAGCTCCGCAAGGACCTGGACAACAACCCGGACAAGCCCAGCGGCGTCCGCTGACCCGAACACGGAGGAGGGGCACCCGACCGGGTGCCCCTCCTCGTCGTTTCCGCCCCTGCCGGGCGTCAGCTGAACCGCTCGTCGCGCCGCGGCCTCCGGGCGTCGCCAACCGCGACGAGCAGGTGCAGCGGTTGGTCGCCGACGGCAACCTGCTGCTGACCGAGCTGCAGGAGCGCCGCGGCGCGATCTCC
>NZ_JBEPDU010000065.1:0-38438 GCF_040300525.1 Saccharopolyspora sp. NPDC000359
GTGCCGCCCCGTTGCGGGCCGGGGCGTCCGGCTTCGGCGCCCTGCCGTCCGGGCGCGGTGCGCCGTCCGGGTGCGGTGAGGTGTCCGGACGCCCGGTCCCGTCGGGGCGGGTGGGGCTGTCCGGGCTGGGCGTCCCGTCCGGTCGCGGGCTGAACCCGGCCGGGCGGGTCGCGCTGTCGGGCCGTGATCCGTCCGGGCGCGGTCCGGTGCTGTCGGGCCGTGGCGGAGTGCTCCCGTCCGGTCGTGACGGGGTGCTGTCCGGACGCGTTGGGGTGCTCGCGTCGGGGCGGGTCGGGGTGCTGTCCGGACGTGGTGGAGTGCTCTCGCCAGGTCGTGCCGGGGAGCCGTCACGGGGCGGCACAGTTGTGCCGGGTCGTGCCGGGCCGTCCGGACGCACTGGGCCGCCGTCGGGGTGGGCGCTTGGCCCGTTGCGGTCTTGCGCTGGGCCGGTGCCCGGAGTGCGCTGGGGCGGTACGCCGGGGCCGCCCTGCCCTGGTGGGGCGTTGTGCGGGCGGGACGGGGCGTTCGGCGCCGTGGAGCCACGTGGTGCCGCGTCGGTCGGGCGGGGGCCCGGGCGGCCGGAGTCCGGACGTGGTGCCTGGTCGCCGCCGGCAGGGCGGGCCCCCGCTCCTGGGGTGCCCGGGGTTCCGGTCCAGCTGCCTCCCGAACCGGGACGGTTGCCGCCGCCACCGGACGGTGCGCCGCCGGGGCCACCGGCAGCGCCTCCGGCCATGCCGCCCATCGCGCCACCGCCCGCCGGTCCGCTGCTGGCGGAACCCGGCTGGTCGCCGCGAGGAGCGCTGGGCGTCGGCCCGGCCGCGCCCATGGGTGCCGCCGGAGCGTCCACGGTGGACGAGCTGGTGCTGGCGGGGGTGTTCGGGGAACCGTTCGTGTCGGCCTGAGCTCCACCAGCGTGCGAAGTCCCGGCGCCTGCGTTCGGGTTTCCGCCGCCCTGCGGGACGCCTCCGCCTGCGCCACCGCCACCGTGCGGGGCGCCTCCACCTGCGCCGTGCGGGACTCCGCCACCGGAACCGCCACCCTGCGGAACGCCACCTCCACCGGCGCTGCCGCTGTGCGGGACTCCGCCAGCGCCGCCCTGCGGGACCCCGCCGCTGTGCGGGACTCCGCCTCCGATGCTGCCGCTGTGCGGGGTGCCGCCACCGCCGGTAGGTGTTGTTCCGCCTGGGCCGGAGCCAAGGTTTCCGTTGCTGGACGGGGAATCACCCGGCGTGGTGTGCGGCGTTCCTCCGCTGGGGGAGGGGCCACCGCCGCTCGGCGAGTCCGCGGTGGACGCGTGGCTCACGCCGCTGGGGCCCGGGGTGGAGCTGCGCGGGGTTGGGCCGCCGTCGCCGGAGCCCTGCGATCCGCTGTTCGTGTCCACATGGGACTGGCCAGTCCCGACGGACGGGCTGGGCGAGTCCGATGAGGTCGAAGGCGCGTCCGAGCGTGGAGAATCCGCTTGGAAGGGAGTTGAACCGGACCCGCCGCTTGGTAAGTCGCCGCTGCTGTGCGGGGAACCGGTGCTGCTCGTCGTGGAGTCGTTCCCGCCGCCCGACGTGCCGCCGTGCGATGAGCTGGAGCCGTCGCCACCACCGTGGCCCGTCGTCGACGTGCCGCCGGATCCACTGGAGCTCGGTGTGGGCTCCCCTGCGGTGCCGCCGCTCCCGTCGCCGCCGGAACCCGTGCTGGACCGGCCGGAAGGCCCGCCATCCGTCTCGGAACCGCGGTCGCCGGAACCCGTGCTCGACGGCTCCGTGCTGGTGGAGCGGGTACTGCCGTCCCCACCAGGACCATCGCCCCCGGCTCCGGTGCCTTCGCTCCCGGGCCCGGTCCCGCCGCCGCTGCTGGAGCCGTCGCTGCCGGAGCCCGTACCGCCGGGACTGGTCCCGCCGTCGTCCCCGGGACCGGTACCGCCGTTGCTCCCCGGAGCGGTGCTGCCGTCGCTCCCCGGAGCGGTGCTGCCGTCGCTGCCAGGCCCCGTGCCCCCGTTGCTCCCCGGTCCCGTGCCGCCGGTGTCGCCGAGGCCGCCGGTGTCGGGGACGTCGACGTTGCCCGCTCGGCCGAGGGCTTCGCCGCCCGCGCCCATCCCGGCGCCGGTCACGCCGCCGGACAGCGCGCCCTTGCCGACGTCCTGCCAGTCGATCTCGCCCTCGGTGATCAGCTGCTCCGCCGCGCTGCCGACCGCGCCTTCGGCGGCGCCGAGGGCGCCTTCCTTCAGCGCCGTCTTGCCGAGCGCCGCCGCGGCGTTCTCCGCCGCCTCCCCGGCGGCTTCGCCCGCCGCGTCGCCCGCTGCGCGGCCCGCGGTGGTGGCCGCTCCGCCCGCGGCGTCGCCGACGGCTTCGCCAGCCTGCTTGCCGACCGACTTGCCGACGCCCTCGAACACGCCACCCACGGCGCCGCCGATGGCGCCGGAGATGGCCGCGTCCTTGAACTTCCCGCCGTCGAAGCCGTCGCGCTCGCCGGAGGCGATCTGCACGCCCTGCACCGCGAACTCGATGGCGAGCGAGGTGGCGATCTCGATGGCGACGTTCTTCAGGATGCTCATGACGAGGTTCCGGAAGATCGTCATGACCACGCTGCGGGTGACCGCCTGCGCGGCGGCCACGCCCGCGGTGGAGGCGCCGAAGGTGACCGGCGCGGCGGCGACCATCGCCGCGATCTGGATGGCCAGCGCGATCAGCGAGGCGATGATGGTCAGCTTGGTATGCTCGACGTCCAGGGCGGCGTCGTCGCAGGCCTTGGCGAGCTTCTCGCAAGCCTCCTTCAGCTTCGGCAGCGCGGCTTCGCCGCCGTCGCCGATGTCCTTCCACAGCTTGGCGAACGCCTCGGAGGTCTGCCCCTCCATCGCGCCCTTGGCCTGCTCAGCACCTCGGTTCGCGGACGTGTTGACGTTCGCGATGCCTTCCGCGGCCGCGCGCCAGGCGTCGGCCATGCGGCGCATGGCGTCCTCGTCGCCCTCGGGCCACGACTGGCCGACCACGATGGGCAGCAGCCACTTGACCTCGTCGGGTATTTCGATGCTCACGGGACATCAACTCCCTACGAGGGCATGCCGGAGCCGGACCTGCCGATGTCCGCGGCCGAACCGGCGTCGCTGGACTCGGTGTCGTCGGCGGTGGCCTTGAGGTTGTCGTCGATGTCGCCGAGGGCCTTGACGACCTTCTGCAAGCTGTCGAAGACGCTGTCGCGGCCCTGGGTGTAGTCCTTGGCGAAGTTCTGCCCGGCCTCGTCGCCGCCCCAGCACTCGCCCTCGGCGTCCAGCGCGGACTTCAGCGTGGTCAGCACCTGGTCGAGGTCGTCACCGGAGTCGCCGATCTTCTTGCCGCCGGTGCGGATCTCCTCCGGCTGCATCCGCATCTGGTCGCTCATCGGCGGCCTCCCCGGCGGCTGCTGTCCCAGTCCCAGTCGTCCCAGTCGTCGTCCGGTTTGGTGCGCACCTGCGGCGGCTCCGGCCGGTTGCTGGCCGGGGTGGCGGCGTCGTCCTCGCGCCGCTGGCGGCGCTCCGCGTCGGGGTCGGGCGGCTCGACCAGCGGGCCCTGGCGCAGCAACCCGGCCAGCGACGGCACACCGGGGACCTCCGGGACGGCGGAGACGTCGGCCAGCGGCGCGAACTCGGACTGCAGTTGCCGCTGGGCGGTGCCGGAGGCTTCCCGGACCACGCTGGTGATGCTGCGGGCCAGCTTCTCGGGCGTGGTGCGCTCGAACGCCTTCGGCGACAGGGCCAGCTCCTGCAGGGTCCCGGTGGCGTCCACCCGGACGGTCACCATGCCGTCGTCGGAGGCGATCTCGACGGTCTGGCGGGCGGCGGCCTCCTGCTTCTCCTGGATTCCGGCGGTGCGACGCCGCAGGTCGGAGAGCATGGTGTCGATCTGGTCGCGCAGTGCGGCGTTGCGCGCGGCGAGGTCCTGGCGACCAGCCTCGAAGTCGTCCCGTCCGGACATGTCCGCCTCCCACCCGTCAACCGCGGTCGCGCCCGCCGCTGCGGGGTCCGAGCGCGGGCCTGTGCAGGAAAGATTGACGTTCGCGTTATCGGATCGGTGCCCGAGGGTGCCGGAATGACTCTGAACGGCCTAGCGGAGAATGCCGTTCGGACCAGTTGTTTTGGGGCTTTCCGGGCGTTGTGGCGGGTTTCCGCTGTGTGTGGTCGACAGGGGTGTGCCCCGGTGAACAGCGGTGGTGTCCGTGCCAGCCCGATTCCCGGTCAGCTGCGGGACAGCGCGGTGCGCGTGGTGTCCGCGGGGTAGGGCGAGCGCCGGAGGGCCTGCGCCAGCGACAGCTCCCCGAGGCGGTGGGCCCGGCAGAGCTCGGCCACCGCGGCGAGCTCGGCGCGCTGACCGCGCACGAAGTCCGGGCTGACGGGCTCGCCGTGGCCAGGCACGACGACGGTGGGAGAGAGCGCGAGGACGCCGTCCACAGCGGACGGCCAGGCCTCCGGGTGCGCATCGCCGAAGTCCGGCGGAGCGCCCTGCTCGACCAGATCGCCCGCGAACACCACCCCGGCATCGGGAACCGCGACGACCAGGTCGTGGTCGGTGTGCCCGAGCCCGGGGTGGCGCAGCTGCACGACGCGCCCACCCAGGTCGACGTCGGCCTGCTCCGCCACCAGGTGGTCCGGTTGCGCCACGACCGACCCGGCCAGCGCCTCGGCGATGTCATCGGCACCTCCGCGCCGGTAGTGCGCCACCCACTCGGCGCGCTGCTGCTCGGCGGTCGCGCCCAGGAACCCGGCGCAACGCTCGTGTGCCCACACGGGCGCGGGCAGGAAAGCGCTGGTCCCGAAGCAGTGGTCGAAGTGCCCGTGAGTGATCACCACCTGCCAGGGCAGCGAGGTGATCCCCCGAACCGCACTGGCCAGCTCAGCACCCTGCACCCGATCACCCCGGGTGTCGATCACCAGCGCGGACCCAGTCCCGACCACCAAGCCGACGGACAGGTCGAGCTCGCCACACCGCCGCACGAACACGCCAGCGCCGACCTCGTGCCAGCTCATGCGGCCTCCAGGAACCCGTCGCGCAGCACCGGCGCGGTCTGGCTGCTGTTCACCTCGGCAGCCAGACCCACGTCGTGCGCGAACCCCGTCTCCGCCAGCTCCCGACCGGACTCGCAGCCAGCGAGCAGCCTGCCGATGTCCTCCCGCGCGCTGTGGAAGGCGGCGGCTGCGAGCTCGGCCTCGGGGGAGCGGCGGCCGGCGAGCGCGGAGACGATCGCGCCCGCGCCGAGCAGGTCCTCGATCGCAGGCCGAAGCTCGCCATCACGGCGCTCCCCACCCGCGACCACGCCGACCGGCCCACCGGTGCGCGCCGCAGCCCCAGCCACAGCATCGGCATTGCGCAGACACCCGGCGAACACGGTCGAACCAGAGGCGGAAGCGCACAACGTCGCGCCGTTCGGAGAAGGAAGGCCCAACCGAACACCCGCGGTGAGCGTCTGGAGCGAGGAAGGGCTCAACGACCACCGCTCGCGGTGCCGAGCCCAAGCCAGCACGACACCCTCCGGAATCGCGTCGTGCCGAGTCCGCAGGGGAAGCACACAAGCCCCACGGCCGGTCGCGACGTCCACAGCGGTGCAGAACGACAGCACGTCGACGACCACCAGAACGGGGAAACCCGACATCGCCCGAAGTCCCGGCAAACCCCAGTCCACGTGCACATCGACGCTGGCCATGCCGAAAAGGATATCCAGCACGAAACCCGAGCCGTGGTCAAACCGCACGGAACCGCGAGGCGCCGCGAGGCAGGGAGGCCTGAAAACGCGAGATCGATCCAGAGACAACCACCACTGCCGCAACTAGGGCCTGTCCTGCCGCGCCTGAGGGGACGTGATGCAGCCCGGCTGCGGTGACCTCAAGGCCACTCAGGTAACCACTGCTGTCGCAACGCGGGTCCCACTCCGCCGCGCCCAAGGGGAACGTGACGCGACCCAGCCACGGTGACCTCAAGGACGCAAGATCACCCACTCACGCAACCACCACTGTGAATCCCGGAGGGGCGGATCTGTCGTGCCTGAGGGGACGTGATGCAGCCCGGCTGCGGTGACCTCAAGGCCACTCAGGTAACCACTGCTGTCGCAACGCGGGTCCGACTCCGTCGCATCCAGGGGGGACGTGACGCGACCCAGCCACGGTGACCTCAAGGACGCAAGATCACCCACTCACGCAACCACCACTGTGAATCCCGGAGGGGCGGATCTGTCAGACTGCCGTCGTGCGCGTCTACATCGGCTCTGACCACGCTGGATACGAACTCAAGAACCACCTCGTCAAGTGGCTGACCGACAAGGGTCACGAAGTGACCGACATCGGTCCCGCGGAATACGACGCCCAGGACGACTACCCGCCGTTCTGCGTCGAGACCGCCCGCCGCGTCGTCGCCGACGAGGGCAGCCTCGGGCTGGTCCTCGGTGGCTCCGGCAACGGCGAGCAGATCGCCGCGAACAAGGTCCCCGGCGCCCGCGCCGCGCTGGCCTGGAGCGTTGAGACGGCCAAGCTCGCCCGCCAGCACAACAACGCGCTGCTGGCCGGCATCGGTGCGCGGATGCACACCGTCGAGGAGGCGGAGCAGATCGTCGAGGCGTTCCTGTCCACCGAGTTCGAGGGCGGCCGCCACCAGCGGCGGATCGACCTGCTCTCCGACTACGAGAAGACCGGCACGCCCCCGGCGCTGCCCGGCAACTGACCGGTGGCACCAGCGCGCCCCGCAGTGCCGACACCGCTGGTCGCGGTGGCGGCGACGGCGGTTGGCGTGCTGGTGCTCTTCTTCGGGCAGCGTGCGCTCTCGCCCACCCTGGTGGAGGCGTCCTGCCCGGCCCCGGACTGCGCCCTCGGCATCGGCCTGTGGCTGCTCGTCGGCGCGGTCGTGGCGCTGCTGCTCTCCCTGATCGCCGGAGTCGCGTTCCGGCACCGCGACCGGCCGGTTCGCCGCGGCCTGCACATCGCGCTGTGGTGCGTGCTGGCCTACCTCGCGGAGTCGGTCGCGCTGTGGATCATCGCCTGAGCGCTGCTCGAACACCCCGAGGAAGCACCCCGACATGCCCGAAGGCCACACCCTGCACCGGCTCGCCGGTCTGCACGACGAGTTGTTTGCCGGGACGCGGGTCCGGGTCGGCAGCCCGCAGGGGCGCTTCGCCGCGAGCGCTTCGCTGCTGGACGGCTCGGTGCTGGAGCGCGCCGAGGCGCACGGCAAGCACCTGTTCCACCACTACGGCCCGGACCGGATCGTCCACGTCCACCTGGGGCTGTACGGCACCTTCAGCGAGTCCGAGCTCCCGGTGGTCGAACCGCGCGGCCAGGTGCGGATGCGGATCATCGGCGAGACGCACTGGACCGACCTGCGCGGCCCGACCGCCTGCGAGCTGCTGACCGGGGACGAGGTCGCGGCGCTGCTGGCCAGGCTCGGCCCGGACCCGCTGCGCGCGGACGCCGACCCGGAGCGCGCGTGGGCGCGGATCTCCCGCTCGCGCACGAGCATCGCGGCGTTGCTGCTGGACCAGAAGGTGCTGGCCGGGGTGGGCAACGTCTACCGGGCCGAGGTGCTGTTCCGGCACGGCATCCCGCCGTGCACGCCGGGCCGTGACCTCACGCGCGAGCACTGGGACCTGATCTGGGCCGACCTCGTCGAGCTGATGGCTGACGGGCTCCGGGTGGGCCGCATCGACACCGTGCGCCCGGAGCACCTGCCCGAGGTGACCGGCCGCGCCCCGCGCCAGGACCGGCACGGCGGTGAGGTCTACGTCTACCGGCGGGCGTCGATGCCCTGCCTGGTCTGCGGAACCCCGGTCGCCACGGCGGACCTCTCCGGCCGCAAGCTCTACTGGTGCCCCACCTGCCAATCCAGCTAATTCCCCCACCGGGTCCCTCCGGGTGGACGCCGTGGAGACCAGAAGTCTGATCCCCATGGAACTCGCGGGGACTCCTCCACAGCCCGCACGACCTGCCCCCAACCTCCGGCGTGTCGGGACGTCCGACCCGCCGTGGGACCGCAGTTTCAATTGAAACTGCGATCTCCAGGCAGGGCAAACCGCAGTTTCAATTGAAACTGCGGTCAGCGGGGAGCGGGGCGAGTCAGAAGCCGAAGTCGCCGAAGTCGCCGAAGTCGCCGAAGTCGCCGAAGTCGCCGAAGTCGCCGTTGGGGTCCCCGCCTGGGGCTCCGTCGAAGTCCCCGCTGGGGTCCGCGCCCGGGTCGTCGGCGCCCATGCCGTCCGGGTGACCGTCCGCGTGGGCGGCTTCGGCCGGGACCCCGGACATGCCGCTGAACAGGGCGCTCATCAGCACGAACGAGCCCACGCCCCAGGCACCCGCGACCAGGGCCGGCTTCCACCACGGCTCGCTGTACCAGCCCTGCGGGACCGGGCGACCGGCGACCGTGCCGCCGGGGTAGAAGTGCGGCGTCTGCTCGCTCGGGTTCGGCGAGGCGACCTGCTGGCGGCCTTCCACCTCGACTTCGCGGAGCTCGGTGACCTTGCCCGCGCCGCGCTGACCAGCCAGGTCGGGCAGCTCCGGGCCCGGGTCCATGTCCATGGCGACCCGCGCGGCCCGCACGTAGTAGAGCCCTTCCAGGGCGGATTCGGTGGTCAGGCGGGCCTGCTGCTCGGTGCTGGCCTGCTCCAGCTGGGAGACCGCTGCGCCGTGCCGCTCGGCGGCGTCGGCCAGCGCCTGCTTGGCGGCCTCGTTGGTGCCGACCAGGTTGAGCACCTGGCCGCCCAGCCGCTCCACCCAGCGCCGGGCCTCGGCCTTGGCGTCGTCCAGCTGCCTGCGCTGGTGCTCCACGGCCTTCTTGCGGGACCACCAGGTGGCCGCCCCGATCACCACCAGCGCGACCACGATGATCAGGACTGCGGTGAGCACCAGGACCTCCCCGGACCGGACGTTTCCGTCCTCCTCGACAGTACCTGGCCATCGCGCGAACGGGTGATCAGAAGCCCTCCTGGCAGTGCGGCGCGCAGTCGGTCGCGAACGCCCGGGACGCCGTGACCAGCGCACCGGGCTCGTGCTCGACGACCCGCCCGGAGCGGGCCAGCCCGGCCAGCGTGCTGCCGCCCAGGTAGGCGGCCGCGAGGTCGGTGACGTCCAGCGAGAGGTGCCCGGTTTCCTCGGTGCGGGTGACGGTGGCGGCGGACCCCGCCGCGTCGGTGCGCAGCCGCCAGCGCCCCTGGTTCCACGGGCAGAAGCGGTCGGTGACGTCGAGGACCACGTCGGCCGGGGCGCTGTAGCGGCGGGCCATCAGCGCCCGGTCCAGGTTGATCAGCCGGACCCACAGGCCGTCGACCACCCTCCGGTCGGCGGCGCGCGGGTTGGCGAGCATGCCGAGCACCGGCTCGTCGAGGGCCGCTTTGCGCCAGTGCACCTCGGAGACCAGGTCGACGTCCAGCAGGTACCGCCACAGGGCGGCGTAGGCCTGCGGGGTCGCGGCCACGAGTTCCGCCACGTGCAGCTCGTGGGCGGGGCCGCGCGCGGTCCACTTCCGCTTGGGCCGGTAGATGGCGTAGCCGTCGGGGTGCACCGCGAACCGGGGAGCGCTGTGCCCGCCGTGCGCGTTGGGCCAGTCCAGGACGCGGGCCTCCCAGGAACCGTCGCTGCGCGAGAGCCACCCGGTTCGGGTCTCCGCGACCGCGGGGTAGCGGGCGCGCACCACCTCCACCGCCCGCTCACGGCCGACCTCGCGCACCGGGCGCCCGTCAACATCCACAGTGGACAGGAAGGCCGCGCCGCGCGGCACTGCCAGGTGGCTTTCGAAGCTGGCCAGCCCGTACCCGAACCGGCCGTAGATGCCGGCCTCCGAGGCGTACAGCGCCGCGACCGGGACACCCCCGTCGTGCAGCGCGTCCAGCTGCGCGCGCATCAACGCGGTGAGCACGCCGCGTCGCCGGTGCCCGGGCTTGACACCCACCGCGGTGACCGCCGCGAGCGGGCACTGCGCGGGCCCCGGCACGGTGATCTCCTGGTCGAACCGCCCGGCGCAGCCGATCAGCTCGTCCCCGTCGAAGACGCCGTGCGCGAGTTCTGCGCGGAACGTGCTGCTGCACACCTCGCGCGCGGCCTCCAGCGAATCGTCGAGGAACGCGGCGGCGAAGACGTCGAAGAAGTCCCCTTGCTCGTCGGTGCGCAGACGGCGCGTGCTGAGCTCACCCATGCGGCCTTGATACCGAGCCGGGCAGCGCGGCGCGACCCGGTGCCCGGGTGATCAGGCGCCGAGCTGGACCTCGGTGACCTTCTCCCACTCGGGGGACGAGTGGTCGCGGTTGAGCTTCACCAAAGACAGCGTGGGGAGCTTGGCGGTGGTCGGCTCCACCTGGGTGGCGCTGAGCGTGGCGACCGCGAAGATGGCCGGGCCGTCGGTGGTGGAGTGCGCGAGGCTGACGTGCTTGTCGACGTCCTCGGGTTCCGGCGGCACCGCCGACTCGCCGAGCACGTCGGCCAGCGCCTCGCGCACCGCGTTGCGCAGCTCGATGACCGTCGACTGCGGTTCGGCGGGCAGCGACAGCGATTCCGGCTGCACCACGGCGTGGTGGAAGGCCAGGGTGAGCGGCAGCACCGACTCGACCCGCTTGCGGGTGGCCGCGACCAGCTCTTCGAGGCGCGACTCGGTGACCTCGTCGGTGAACCCGACCTCCTGGACCAGGATGTGCATCCACTCCAGCGGCACCAGGTCGAAGCCGGGCAGGTCGCGCAGCGCGTACTGGTAGTCGTTGACCAGCTTGCGCAGCCCAGGTTGGTCGGCGAGCGGCAGCAACCAGGCGTAGCCGGTGCGCCCAGCGCGCCAGCCCGGGCGCCAGCGGGCGTGGTTGCGGACCTGGTCGACGTGCGGCATATCGGTCACCCCTCACATACTGCCCGGAGCTGTCCGGCGGCGGGGCGCGCTTGACCTATCTCACGGTCTCGACCGCCTCACGGTCGTCTGGGCGGGCTGGTCCGCGCGGACGGTCGAGGGTGGCCGCGGCATCGGCGTCGCGCACCCGCAGAGCCAGCAGGATACCCAGCGCGGCGAACGCCGCGGAGACCAGGAACGCCCCGTGGTACGCACCGAGCTGGACCTCGGCCAACGGGGTCGCGGGGTCCTTTGTGGACTGGCCGTGCTCGGTGAGCACCACGAGCACGGTGGCGACGACGGCGGTGCCGAGCGCGGTGGCGACCTGACGGCTGACGTTGAACAGCGAGCTGGCGTGCCCCATGGACGACCCGGAGATGCCCGCGAAGGTGGCCGTCTGCACCGGGGTCATCAGCAGCCCCATCGCCACGCCCTGCACCGCGAGCAACCCCACCAGGAAGCCCAGCGAGGTGGTCAGCCCCTGCAGCTGCAGCCCGGCGCAGATCACCAGCTGCACCGCGAACCCGGCCAGGACCAGCCGCTTCGGACCGATCCGGCCGTAGACGCGGCTGACCACCTGGGTGGTCGCCAGCATCGCCACCGCCTGCGGCATGAGAACCAGCCCGGCCTGCATCGGGGACACCCCGCGCAGGTTCTGCAGGTAGAGCGGGAGCAGGAAGAGGATGCCGAACATCGACCCGGTCTGGAGCACCAGGAGCAGGTTGCCGGTGCCGAACATCCGGTCGGAGAGCAGCCGCAGGTCCAGCATCGGTTCGCGGATGGTGAGTTCCCGCCAGATCAGCCCGGTGATGAGCAGCCCGGCCACGAGCAGGCTCACCCACACCTGGGTGGTGCCCCAGCCGAGCTGGGCGCCCTGCTCCAGCCCGTACAGCAGGGTGGCCAGCCCGACGCCGGCGAGCACGAAGCCGGGCAGGTCGAAACGCCCGGGGGCGGTGCGCTGGTCCTCGCGCAGGTACAGCACGGTGAACAGCAGTGCGAGCGCCCCGACGGGCACGTTGATGAAGAAGATCCAACGCCAGCTGGCGTACTCGACGAGCACGCCGCCGAGTACCGGCCCGAGCATCGGCGCGACGGTGATCGGGATGGACAGCACCGCCCCGGCCTTGGCCCGCTCGTGGGGCGGGAAGGCCCGGAAGAGCATGGTCTGCCCGACGGGCACCAGCATGCCGCCGCCGACGCCCTGCAGCACCCGCGCGGCGATGAGCATCCACATCTCGGTGGACACCCCGCACAGCACGGAGGCGAGGGTGAAGATGATCACCGCGGCCTGGAACGTCCGCTTGCTGCCGAACCGGTCGGCGATCCAGCCGGAGGACGGGATGAACACGGCGAGGCTGATCATGTACCCGGTCAGCACCCACTGCAGCGCCGCGGGATCGACCTGGAACTCCCGCCCCAGCGTGGCGAGCGCCACGTTCAGGATGGTGACGTCCAAGATCTGCATGATCAAGGCCAGCACGAAGGTGATCCCCACGAGCCACTTGTACTCGAGCCGCCGCACACAACCCCCAAGACCGAAAGAACGAGAAGCAGAGACCCCGGACCAGCAACCCAGCCCAACCCCGACCCACCCAGAATGACCCAACCCCCCGACAAACCCCAACCGAAATACCCCACCCCCAACCACCCAAAGCCCCCACCCCAACCCCAACACCCCTCACGACCAGCAAGAACCCAAACCCACTGAGATCCACGCAACAAGAGCAACAAGAGCCCCAGAACCCCCCACAAAAGCACTACAACCACACCCAACCGAGCTCCAACCGCACCAAGAAGCAGCTACCCACGGTAACCCTGAAGCCCCACCGGTAACCCACAGCGAACCCCAAAAGCCCGACCCAGACCAGCGCAACCCCAACCAAGCCAGCGACACAGCGACACCCCACCGCTCCCACCCAAGAACCCAGCTCACATCAACAGCAAAACCCACAATCCCACCCAGGATGCAGCAACCCACAAAATTGAAAACGCAACAAAACCCAAATTCCCAAACGGCAAAGAGAATCGACCAGCAACCCACCCCGAACGCACCAACCAGCGAGCCCACCCCACAAACGTCCGCCCCGAAGCACCCCACCCCGAGCCCAAAGGCCGAGCAAGCCTCCGAGCCCAAAGGCCGAGCAAAGGACCTAATGCGAAGGCGGCCACGAGCTGGCTGGTGAAAGCTCAGGTCGGGAACGATGCGCGAGGCAGGGAGCAGTTGAGAGGGTGGCCCCGGCGCCGTGGGGGTCTGGGGGGCTCGGCCCCCAGGTGTGATGGCGAAGAGGACCGGCCAACGCCCCCGTTGGCACACTTCACCCATCCTCGAAGAGGCCGGCCAACGCCCCTGTTGGGCCCAATGCGAAGGCGGCCACGAGCTGGTTGGTGAAAGCTCAGGTCGGGAACGATGCGCGAGGCAGGGAGCAGTTGAGAGGGTGGCCCCGGCGCCGTGGGGGTCTGGGGGGCTCGGCCCCCCCCAGGTGTGATGGCGAAGAGGACCGGCCAACGCCCCCGTTGGCACACTTCACCCATCCTCGAAGAGACCGGCCAACGCCCCTGTTGGGCCCAATGCGAAGGCGGCCACGAGCTGGCTGGTGAAAGCTCAGGTCGGGAACGATGCGCGAGGCAGGGAGCAGTTGAGAGGGTGGCCCCCGCGCCGTGGGGGTCTGGGGGGCTCGGCCCCCCAGGTGTGATGGCGAAGAGGACCGGCCAACGCCCCCGTTGGCACACTTCACCCATCCTCGGAGCGGGCGACGGGAATCGAACCCGCGTAGCCAGTTTGGAAGACTGGGGCTCTACCATTGAGCTACGCCCGCCTGCTGGTTCCGCCGCGCCCCTCGGGGTTCGGCGACCTTGCGTGCCACAGCTTAGCGGGTCGCGATAAGCTCTTCGCAACGCACCCGGGGTTGCCGGGTGCGGCGCACGTCGGACGGGGTGTGGCGCAGTTTGGTAGCGCACTCGCTTTGGGTGCGAGGGGTCGTGGGTTCAAATCCCGCCACCCCGACGTCGCGGCCGGTCGCCCGCTTCTCGCGGGCGGCCGGTTTTTTCGTGCCTGGCCGGGGGTTCGGCCGGTGATGTGGGTCGCAGTCGTGCGTGACGTTTGGTAACGGCCGGGCGCGGGGTGCCGATTTCCCGTTCGTGCGCCATGGGAGTCCGGAGTTGCGCGCTCACCTTCCCGCTGTGGTGGTGTGCGTGGTGCTGGGTGCTGTGCTGGTGCTGCTGGTGGTGGTGTCGCTGGTGGTTCCCGGTCCGGATGGGGTCGCCGAGTTGGCGCCGTCCGACGGGATCGTCACCGCGGTCACGCCCACCGAGTTGGGCGCGGGGGCTGGTCGGGCGTTGCGCTGATGGCCACCGCCTCGGTGGTGGTGGGGCGGACCGCTGCTTTTCCGCAGCTGTTAAGGCGGGGTGGGTCGAGTTCGCGGACGCGCACCGCCACCTGCCAGCTGCGGCCGTCCTGGTGGGCCACCTCGACCTGGTCGGAGGTGCTGCCGGTGATGTGCAGCGCGTCGGCGAGGTGTTCGCCGAGGTGCTCGCGGACGGCCAGTTCGGCGGCTTGCCCGGCGCGGTTCCAGGTCGACCGGCCGCGGCAGTGCTCGAGTGCGACCTTGCCCGCGGCGGCTGCGGACAGGACCGCTTCGACGGCTGGGGCGGTGAGGCGGCCGTAGGTGTAGCCGCTGGGCAGCAGGACCGCGGCGGGGGCGAAGCGGTGCCCGCCGGTGTGGGTGGTCTCCCAGATGACGTTGTCGTGGCGCCCGCCCAGGTCGGTGACCAGGTCGCGGCCGAGCCGCGCGCAGCACAGGTCCCGGCGGCCGTTGGTGCAGATCAGCAGCACCGGGGCGGCGACGGGCTGGCCCCAGCCGTCGTGGTGCCCGGCGGCGATCCGGGCGAAGTCGAGGTCGAGCAGCTCGGCCGGGTCGGTGAGGGTGTGCTCGCGGAGCCAGCCGGTGCCGGGCGTGGTGTTGGCGAGCAGGACGCGGCGGCTGGTGTCGCCTGGGACGTCCGCGTGGCGGCCCGGGTGCCGGATCAGCTGCACCCGCACGCCGTGCTCGGCGGCCGTGGCCTCCAGCGCCCGCCCCAGCTCCGGGTCCAGGTGGCTCTGCACCAGCGCGTTGCGCCCCCACGGGCCGCGCTGCTCCAGGCACAGCCAGCCGCGCGCGACCGCGGCGGTGCCGGTCAGCGGTTCGTCGAGCGCGGTGGACAGCGCGGCGCAAGTGGCGGGATCGGCTGCGGTGTGCTGCACGATTCCACTCAAGCACGGACCGCCCGCCCCGGTGGGGCGAGCCTGCCTGAGCACCCCGGCCCGTGGTCCCGGGCGGGAAGCAATAGACTCGGTGGTCAGCCCGGCATTGGGGGTGGTGTTGCGCCGCGCCCGCTGGCAGCGCCGGGATTCAAGCACGTTCGCACTAGGAGACCACGTGAAGAGCACCGTCGAGCACCTGAGCCCGACGCGCGTCCGGATCAACGTCGAGGTGCCGTTCGACGAGCTCAAGCCGAACTTCGACCGCGCGTACAAGGCACTGGCCCAGCAGGTTCGCATCCCCGGCTTCCGGCCGGGCAAGGTTCCGGCGCGGGTCCTGGAGAGCCGCATCGGTCGGGGCCCCGTGCTCGACGAGGTCGTCAACGAGGCGGTTCCGGCCAAGTACCTGGAGGCGGTCAACAGCAGCGAGGTGCGCACCCTCGGTCGCCCGGACATCGAGGTGACCAAGATCGAGGACGGCGCGGAGATCGCGTTCACCGCCGAGGTCGACGTCCGCCCCGAGATCACCGTGCCCGCCTTCGGCGAGCTCTCGGTGAGCGTCGACGACGTCGAGGTCACCGAGGACGAGGTGACCGAGCAGCTGGACTCGTTGCGCGCCCGCTTCGGCACCCTCGCGGGGGTGGACCGGCCCGCGCAGGAGGGCGACTTCGTCAGCATCGACCTGTCCGCCACCGTCGACGGTGAGGAGGTCGAGGACGCCCAGACCAGCGGCATGTCCTACGAGATCGGCTCCGGCCAGCTCATCGAGGGCATCGACGAGGCGCTGATCGGCGCGAGCGAGGGCGACACCAAGACCTTCACCACCAAGCTGGTGGCCGGCGAGTACGCCGGCAAGGACGCCGAGGTGACCGTCAAGCTGAACTCCGTCAAGGAGCGCCAGCTGCCCGAGGCCGACGACGAGTTCGCCCAGATGGCCAGCGAGTTCGACACCGTCGAGGAGCTCATCGCCGACCTGCGGGAACGGATGGGCAAGGTCAAGAAGATGCAGCAGGGCATGCAGGCCCGGGACAAGGTCCTGGACGCGCTGCTGGAGACCGTCGAGGTGCCGCTGCCGGAGAAGGTCGTCGAGTCGGAGGTGGAGGTGCGCCAGCACGACGCGGTGCACCCGTTCGACCACGACGAGAAGCGCTTCGAAGAGTGGCTTGAGCAGCAGGACAAGACCCGCGAGCAGTTCGACGCGGAGACCCGCGAGGAGTCGGAGAAGGCGGTCCGCACCCAGCTGGTGCTGGACACCATCGCCGACGCCGAGGACGTCTCGGTCTCCGACGAGGAGCTGACCCAGCGGATCATCTACCAGGCGCAGCGCTTCGGCGTGAGCCCGGACCAGTTCGTCCAGCAGGCGCAGCAGTCCGGCCAGCTGGGCGCGCTCTACGCCGACGTCCGGCGGAGCAAGGCGCTGTTCTCGGTGGTCCGCCAGGCCACGGTCACCGACGCCTCGGGCAACGAGCTGGACCTCGACGAGCTGTTCGGCCCGCAGGAGGGCGAGGAGTCGGAGACCGCGAAGGCGGAGTGACCCGGCTCGTGCGCTGGACAACTCGATAAACATGCTCTAAGCGAAAGTGGGCGGTACTGGGAAGCTGGTGCCGCCCACTTTCGTTAGGGTCGGTGGTAGCGGATCACCCGAGAGGGAAGCAGGGCCGTCGACGGCGCCCGCGGACCGCTCGGTCCACTGTGGAAGCGGATCGCCGAGCGGCGCGAGTGACCGGTGTGGCCCACGTGAAAGAGCCCAATGTGGGAGAAGGCAGGGGAGACGTGACGCAGCACCTGACTCCGGCGTCCGACGCGCAGGCGCCGTCCATGCGGACGGGTACCAACGGGCTCTCGCTCAACGACTCGGTTTACGAGCGGCTGCTGCGGGAGCGCATCATCGTCCTCGGCTCCCAGGTCGAGGACTCGATCTCGAACCAGATCTGCTCGCAGCTGCTGCTGCTGGCGGCTGAGGACCCGGACCGCGACATCTCGCTCTACATCAACTCGCCGGGCGGTTCGGTGACCGCGGGCATGGCGATCTACGACACCATGCAGCTGATCAAGCCGGACGTGGCCACCGTGGCGATGGGCATGGCCGCCTCGATGGGGCAGTTCCTGCTGTCCGCGGGCGCCAAGGGCAAGCGGTTCGCGCTGCCGCACGCGCGGATCATGATGCACCAGCCGTCGGCCGGTCTCGGCGGCACGGCTTCGGACATCGAGATCCAGGCCAAGATGTTCTCCAGGCACAAGAGGGAGATGGCCGAGCTGATCGCGGAGCAGACCGGCCAGACGGTGGAGCGGATCATTCAGGACTCCGACCGCGACCGGTGGTTCACCGCGGAGGAGGCCCGCGAGTACGGGTTCGTGGACCACGTCGCCAGCGCCGCGAACCTGCCGCGCAGCTGATCACCTCGCCCGGACCTAGCAACTGAGGAGTCACCCGCCGTGAACCCTTACCAGTCCCTGCAGTCCCGGTACGTGCTGCCCTCGTTCGTCGAGCGCACCGCGTACGGGGTCAAGGAGTCGAACCCGTACAACAAGCTGTTCGAGGAACGCATCGTGTTCCTCGGTGTCCAGGTCGACGACGCCTCCGCCAACGACGTGATGGCGCAGCTGCTCTTCCTGGAGTCCGACGACCCGGATCGCGAGATCCAGATGTACATCAACTCCCCGGGTGGGTCGTTCACCGCGATGATGGCGATCTACGACACCATCCAGTACGTGCGTCCGGACGTGCGCACCATCTGCCTCGGGCAGGCGGCGTCGGCGGCGGCCGTGCTGCTGGCGGCGGGTACCAAGGGCAAGCGCCAGGCGCTGCCGAACTCGCGGGTGCTGATCCACCAGCCGTCGGTGGAGGGCATCTACGGCCAGGTCTCGGACCTGGAGATCCAGGCGGCCGAGGTGCAGCGGATGCGCGACCTGATGGAGTCGACGCTGGCCAAGCACACCAGCCGCTCGCAGGAGCAGGTCCGCGCGGACGTCGACCGCGACAAGATCCTGACCGCGGAGCAGGCCGTGGAGTACGGCATCCTCGACGAGGTCGTCCCCTACCGCAAGCTCTCCGAGCAGAAGGCGTAGTCGCCGAACTCCGGTAGCGGAGGGCCCAGCGGCCGCCTGCGCCAGGCGGCCGCTGGGCACCGCGGCGGTGGGGCGTGCGCTGCGACGCACGTGGTCACCGGAGATGGTTGGGCTTTCAACTTCTCGAGTCGTGGGTCACATCTTGTTCGCGCAGGTGGTGGCCGTGCGCTCCGGCCGGTATCAAGCATGGGGCGTGCTCCTCGAGTCGCGGCGGTGCGGCGTAAAGCAGCTGCCGCGGGCTGCGGGAACGCGTAGCCTCCCGGCCAGGTGGTGGGGCGGCACGCCCGGCAGCAGGGTCACGACACGCCGGGCGCGGTGCTGGTCACATCACGCTTGGCCATGGCGGACACTGTGAGTCTCCCCGAACCCGGGGAACGACAGGTACCGTCGAAGGCACATACGGTCAGGCGCGCTACCGGACGGCGCGCCGGAGGGGACGGGGTCAGCGGTCATGGCACGTATCGGTGACGGCGGCGACCTGCTGAAGTGCTCCTTCTGCGGGAAGAGCCAGAAGCAGGTGAAGAAACTCATCGCCGGCCCCGGCGTGTACATCTGCGATGAGTGCATCGATCTCTGCAACGAGATCATCGAGGAGGAGCTGGCCGAGGCCGGCGAGGTCAAGCTCGACGAGCTGCCCAAGCCGGCGGAGATCCACGAGTTCCTCGACCAGTACGTCATCGGGCAGGACCCGGCGAAGCGGAACCTGTCGGTCGCGGTCTACAACCACTACAAGCGCATCCAGGCCGGTGAGCGCCGGGAGGGCCGTGGTGAGGAAGCCGTCGAGCTGGCCAAGTCCAACATCCTGATGCTCGGCCCGACGGGCTGCGGCAAGACCTACCTCGCGCAGACGCTGGCGAAGATGCTGAACGTGCCGTTCGCCATCGCCGACGCCACCGCGCTGACCGAGGCCGGGTACGTGGGCGAGGACGTCGAGAACATCCTGCTCAAGCTGATCCAGGCGGCTGACTACGACGTCAAGCGCGCCGAGACCGGCATCATCTACATCGACGAGGTCGACAAGATCGCCCGCAAGAGCGAGAACCCGTCGATCACCCGCGACGTCTCCGGCGAGGGCGTCCAGCAGGCGCTGCTGAAGATCCTGGAGGGCACCACGGCCAGCGTGCCGCCGCAGGGCGGTCGCAAGCATCCGCACCAGGAGTTCATCCAGATCGACACCACGAACGTCCTGTTCATCGTGGCGGGCGCGTTCGCCGGGCTGGAGAAGATCGTCGAGGACCGGGTCGGCAAGCACAGCGTCGGCTTCGGCGCCGAGCTGCGCTCCAAGGCGCAGATCGACACCACCGACCACTTCGCCGACGTGATGCCCGAGGACCTGATCAAGTACGGGCTGATCCCGGAGTTCATCGGCCGGCTGCCCACGGTGGCCAGCGTGACGAACCTGGACAAGCCGTCGCTGGTGCAGATCCTCACCGAGCCGCGCAACGCCCTGGTGAAGCAGTACAAGCGCTTGTTCGAGATGGACAACGTGGAACTGGAGTTCACCAAGACGGCGCTGGAGGCCATCGCCGACCAGGCGATCCTGCGCGGCACGGGTGCTCGCGGCCTGCGCGCGATCCTGGAGGAGGTCCTGCTCCCGGTGATGTACGACATCCCGAGCCGGTCGGACGTCGCCAAGGTCGTGATCACCGAGCAGACGGTGCGGGAGAACGTGAACCCCACCATCGTGGCGCGCCAGGCGACGCGCCGCGAACGCCGCGAGAAGTCCGCCTGATTCCCCCGTTCCGCGCACCCCGGTGCGGAACTGGTCGCGGAGCCAGCGGTTTTCACGTCCGCGGCGCTGAAACGCCCCAGCCCACGGTGCCTCTCGCACCGTGGGCTGGTTCGTGCCCGCCCCCCGGGCGCGTCTGCTGCGCGGCGGGGCGGGTTAGATGATCCTGGGTACCGACCAGATCATTTTCCGGGGAGCGCCTGCCATGAGCGAGATGCACGTCCTGCTGGTTCACGGGATGACCGGTGCCGGACCTTGGCACTGGCAGCAGTGGCTCGCCGGTCAGCTCCGCGACCGCGGCGTCGCGGTGGACCTGCCGCGGCTGCCCGGGCCGGACCGGCCGGTGCTCGCGGACTGGCTGCCGGTGCTGCGCGAACGGCTCGCCGCGGTGCCGGCGGAAGCCGAGCTGGTGGTGGCCGCGCACTCCTGCGGGGTGGCGCTGTGGCTGCACCACGCGGCGACCATCGAGGGCAGCTCCCGCCGCGCCGACCGGGTGCTCCTGGTGGCCCCGCCCGCCCCGGACTGGCAGCACCCGGACGCCCAGGGCATCACGCCTTACCCGACCGGTGCAACGGCGTTGCGCCGAGCGGCGGGCATCACGCGGCTCGTGGTCGGGACCGGGGACCCGTACCTGTCGATGTACCAGGCGCACGCCCTGGCGGAATCGCTGCAGGTCGAGATGGACGTGATCCTCGACGGCGGGCACCTGAACACCGACGCGGGCTACGGCCCGTGGCCCGCGGTGCTGAGCTGGACCCTCTACGGCACAGTGCCGCTCAACGACCGCTTCGACGCCGACCCCTACACCGCGGAACCGTCCCTGCGCCGCCTCCGACCGGCCTGAGGTGGCCCCGTCAGCTGGATGCGGAGAGCTCGCCGCCGATGAAGTCCACCAGCTCCGGGAGGGCCTTGCGGTAGTAGCGGCTGTTGTGGCCGCCCGAGGTGGTGGAGGAGTACTCGGGCTCGGCGAGGCGGATGAAGCGGCGGGTGCCCTCGATGAACCGGTCCTCGGTGCCGCACCACACGCCCAGCGGCAGGTTGCCGA
Source organism: Saccharopolyspora sp. NPDC000359 (assembly GCF_040300525.1). NCBI lineage: Bacteria > Bacillati > Actinomycetota > Actinomycetes > Pseudonocardiales > Pseudonocardiaceae > Saccharopolyspora > Saccharopolyspora sp. NPDC000359. The sequence goes on from NZ_JBEPDU010000065.1 coordinate 20,883, forward strand.
GCGACTTGATGTGCCGCAGCGGGTCGATGGCCGCCCACTCCGCCTCGTTGGCGAATGCCTTGCGCTTGCGCATCTCCGGCCAGCTGGTGATCAGCGCCGGGGACACCACCGCCGCCGCGGTCAGCGGGTCGCCCATCTCGCGCCTGCGCCGCGCGTAGAGCAGCGCGCCGAAGCCGCCCATCGAGATGCCCGCCGCGGCGAACGGCACGTTGTCCGGTCCGCCGAGGTTGCGCTCGGCCAGCCAGCGCGGGACCTCGCCGAGCAGCATCCACAGCGGATCGTCGTTCGGGCGGCGGTGCCAGTAGTTGTTGCCGCCGCCGTCCACCGCGAGGAACGCGAACGGCGGGACGCGGCCCTCGGACACCGACTGGGTCAGCCAGTCCGGCAGCCCGGCCGCCGACTTGCGCGCGTCGCCGAAGCGCCCGTGCAGCATCAGGCAGACCGGCAGCCCTCGGCGGGGAACGCCCTTCGGGAACATCAGGACGAAGTTGATGAAGCAGTTGCGGGCGGGCGAGTAGAGCCGCTCCACGGACACGTTCGACTGGTTCGCCAGCGGCACCGGGGCGCTGGTCGGAGTCGTTCCGATCCGACCGCCCAGCCCCAGCCCGAGGGCGGCGGCGCCGGTGATCCCGGCGGCCAGGACGCTGCGGCGCGGCAGCAGGTTCCGCCCCTGCGAATCGCGCATCCGTCCTCCCCGTGGCTGCTCTCCGCCTCCCATCGTGCCAACGCTGCGCGGGCGCACCAACCGGATTGACCGCTAGCCGGCGATGTCCTTGGTCACGATGCGCTCTGCGCGGGTGTAGACGTTCATGGACCGCCCGCGCAGGAAACCGACCAGGGTGATGCCCTGCTCCGCGGCGAGGTCGACGGCCAGCGACGAGGGCGCGGACACGGCGGCCAGCACCGGCACCCCGGCCATGGCGGCCTTCTGCACCAGCTCGAACGAGGCCCGCCCGGACACCATCAGCACGCACCCGGTCAACGGCACCCGCTGCGCCAGCAGCGCCCAGCCGAGCACCTTGTCCACGGCGTTGTGCCGCCCCACGTCCTCCCGCACCACGAGCAGCTCGCCGTCGCCGCTGAACAGACCGGCCGCGTGCAGTCCGCCGGTCGCGTCGAAGACGCGTTGCGCGGCGCGGAGCTGGTCGGGGATGCCGACGAGGGTCTCCGCGGTGACGGTGAGCGGGTCGGCGGAGGGGGAGTGGCGGGTGCTCAACCGGACGGAGTCGAGCGCCGCCTTGCCGCACACCCCGCACGAGGACGTGGTGTAGAAGTTGCGGGTCACCGAGGAGTCGGGTGGCTGCACGCCGGGGGCGAGCACGACGTCCAGCACGTTGTAGGTGTTGCGCCCGTCCGGCCCGGGGCTGTCGCAGTAGCGGGCTGAGGACAGCTGCTCACGGTCGTGGATGACGCCTTCGGTCAGCAGGAACCCGTGGGCGAGCTCGACGTCGTGACCGGGCGTGCGCATGGTCACCGACAGCGGACGGCCGTCGACCCGAATCTCCAGCGGTTCCTCGGCGGCCAGTGCATCCGGTCTGCGGGTGGTTCCGTCGGCGGCGATCCGCAGCACCGGTCGCCGTACCGTGACGCGTCCCATCGGCCCCTCCTGGCGCGTTCGCTCGGCGGAAGTCGACCCTCGTCGGGCCGCTGTCGCACAAGTATGCTCAGCGCGCCTTGATCGCTGCACGTGGCCGGGAGGCCCGATGGTCGCAGACCTGCTCTCGCCGACCCGCACCGTCGCCCCGGTGGGCTGGAACCGCTGGCTGGTGCCGCCCGCTGCGCTGGCGGTGCACCTGGGCATCGGTCAGGTGTACGCCTGGAGCGTCTTCAAACCACCGCTGGAGGACTCGCTCGGCCTGAGCGGCACGCTCAGCGCGCTGCCGTTCCAGCTCGGCATCGTGATGCTCGGGCTGTCCGCGGCGCTGGGCGGAACGCTGGTGGAGCGCCGCGGACCGCGCTGGGCGATGGCGGTGGCCACCACCTGCTTCTCGCTGGGGTTCCTGATCTCCGCGCTGGGCGTCGCGCTCGGCCAGTACTGGCTGGTGGTGCTCGGCTACGGGTTCGTCGGCGGCATCGGGCTCGGCATCGGCTACATCTCGCCGGTGTCGACGCTGATCAAGTGGTTCCCGGACCGGCCGGGCATGGCCACCGGGATCGCGATCATGGGCTTCGGGGGTGGCGCGCTGATCGCCTCCCCGTGGTCGACGCAGATGCTGGCCTCCTTCGGCAGCGACCAGCCCGGCATCGCGTGGACGTTCCTGGTGCACGGGCTGGTCTACGCGGTGTTCATGTCGTTGGGCGTGGTGCTCATCCGGACGCCTCCGCCGGATTGGAACCCGGGGTCGGCCCGACCGGTGCCGCCGCGACCGATGATCACCACCGCGAACGTGACGGCCCGCAGCGCGGTGCGCACCCCGCAGTTCTGGCTGCTGTGGGTGGTCCTGTGCTGCAACGTCACCGCGGGCATCGGCATCCTGGAGAAGGCGGCGCCGATGATCACCGGGTTCTTCGCGGGCAGCTCGACCCCGGTGGCGGCCGGGGCGGCGGCCGGGTTCGTCGCGCTGCTGTCGCTGACCAACATGGCCGGTCGGTTCATCTGGTCGTCCACATCGGACCTGGTGGGGCGCAAGAACATCTACCGCGCCTACCTGGGCGGTGGGGTGCTGCTGTACCTGGGAATCCTGCTGGCGGGCTCGTCCGGCATCCCGGTGTTCGTGCTGTGCGCGATGCTCATCCTGTCCTTCTACGGCGGCGGTTTCGCCACCGCTCCGGCCTACCTGAAGGACCTGTTCGGCACCCTGCAGGTGGGTGCGATCCACGGTCGGTTGCTCACCGCCTGGTCGGCTGCCGGGGTGCTGGGGCCGCTGATCGTCAACGCGGTGGCCGACGCCCGCGAGGCGGCCGGGGCCACCGGCCCGGACCTGTACACCACCTCGCTGGTGATCATGATCGGCCTGTTGGTGGTCGGCTTCGCGGCCAACGAGCTGGTCCGCCCGGTGAACCCGAAGTTCCACGAACCGGAGGCGCGATGAACCGCCGAGCCGTCCTGGTGGTGTCCTGGGCGTGGGTGGGTCTGCCCTTCGCCTACGGCGTGTACGAGCTGGTCAGGAAGGTATCCCAGCTGTTCACCGGCTGACCGGCTCCGACTGTCGGTGCTTGCGGCGTTGCTGAGGTCGTTCGGGCCGACACATGACAGGTTGGACACGCTGGTGGCTGAGGAGGGGAGGTGACCGGTGGGAGCTGAAGTTGCCAGCTCCGCGAGTACCACTGAACGGCAGTGGGATGACAGGAACACGCGGCGCTGGTCGCGCTCCTCCGCATCCGTCGCCGATCTCCAAAGATCAGCAACGAACTTGCGCGGAGTTCTGGTGAGGCCCGGCCCCGGGGCCAGTCAGCTCACCTGATGCGCACCTACAAGACTCCTGCTGGGAACCTGCTGGACTGGAGCAGCTGAGACTGCTGTTGCGGGCGGGATCCGAGTTCCACCGGGGTGCATCGAATCCGCCGGTGGTCAGCCGGTGTCCGCCTGGGCGACGGTGCCGTCCACCCGGGACCCGGAGCGGGAGCATCCGCCGCGGGTGATCGCGCGATCAGCGCTGAGCGGCGCTGCAGACGTGTGCGAAGCACTTTTTCGCCCGACCACCACCAGCGGGCGGCGGAGTGCGTTGCGTGCGGTTGGGCTTGGTCGCCACCTGCACGGTCAACTTGACGGTCGTGAGCGGCGATGGTCGCATGAACCACCATCGCCGCTCACGACGCTGAAGTCGCCCAGGTCGTGTTCCTCAGGTGATCGGACAGGGCCTCGTCGCCCTGCGCGATGTCGAGCGGGTTCTTCCGCGGACTGGCTCGCGTTGGCCGTCTCGTAGTCCGCATCCCGGTGAGCACAGCGATGACGCCGGGTGGTTTCAGCCGCTGACCAGTTCGCGCAGCGCATCGGGGAGGGGAGCACCGCGGCAGCCCGGCACACCGTCCCAGTTCTCGGCCATGCGCGTCCGTCAGCTCCGCTCCAGGCGGATGGTGATGGCTTTGGAGACCGGGGTGTTGGACTTCTCCGCCACCGAGTTCAGCGGGACCAGGGGGTTGGCTTCCGGGTAGTAGGCCGCGGCGCAGCCGCGGGCCGTGGGGTAGGCGACGATGCGGAAGCGGTCCGCGCGGCGCTCCTCCACGCCGTCCCCGGTCGGCCACTCGGAGACCACGTCGACCAGATCTCCCGCTGCGAAGCCGAGTTCGGTGATGTCGTCCGGGTGGACCAGGACCACGCGGCGGCCGTCCTCGATGCCGCGGTAGCGGTCGGACAGGCCGTAGATCGTGGTGTTGTACTGGTCGTGGCTGCGCAGGGTCTGCAGCAGCAGGCGACCGGTCGGGACCTCGATCGGCTCCGGGACGTTCACCGTGAAGTTCGCCTTGCCCGTCGCGGTGGGGAAGGTGCGGCTGTCGCGCGGCGGGTGCGGCAGGACGAAGCCGTCCGGTTCGCGGACCCGGCGGTTGTAGTCCGCGCAGCCCGGCACCACGTTCGCGATGTGGTCGCGGATCACGTCGTAGTCGCGCTCGAAGGACTCCCAGGGAACCGGGTGCTGCGGGCCGAGCAGCTCGCGGGCCAGCCGACAGGTGATCGCGACCTCGGACAGCAGATGCTCGGAGGCGGGCTTGAGCCGACCGCGCGAGCGGTGCACCACCGACATCGAGTCCTCGACGGTGACGAACTGCTCGCCACCAGCCTGCACGTCGCGCTCGGTGCGGCCGAGCGTCGGCAGGATCAGCGCGGTTCGGCCCGGCGTGGCGTGCGAGCGGTTGAGCTTGGTCGACACCTGCACGGTCAGCTCGCAGCCGCGCAGGGCGCGCATCGTGGCCTCGGTGTCCGGTGTCGCTGAGACGAAGTTGCCGCCCATCCCCAGGAAGGCCTTGACCCGGCCGGACAGCATCGCCCGGATGGTGTCCACGGTGTCCAGGCCGTGGTGGCGGGGCACCGGCACGCCGAACTCGTCCTCCAGCGCCGCCAGGAACGGCTCCGGCATCTTCTCCCAGATGCCCATCGTGCGGTCGCCCTGCACGTTGGAGTGCCCGCGCACCGGGCACACCCCGGCGCCGGGCTTGCCGATCATGCCGCGCAGCAGCAGCAGGTTCACGATCTCGCGGATCGTGGCCACGCCCTGCTTGTGCTGGGTCAGCCCCATCGCCCAGCAGGCCACGGTGCGCTCCGAGGACATCACCGCCTCGGCGATCCGCTCGACCTGCTCCCGGGGCAGCCCGGTCGCCTCGGCGGTGGCATCCCAGTCGACGTCGGCGGCCTGCGCGGCGAACTCGTCGAAGCCGTGCGTCCAGCCCGCCACGAATTTCCGGTCCACCGCGCCCGCCTCGAGCACCAGCGCGTTGAGCGCCTTGAACAGCGCCAGGTCGCCGCCGATGCGGATCTGGGCGAACTCGTCGGCCAGCTGGGTGCCGTCACCGACCACGCCGCGCGCGTTCTGCGGGTTCTTGAACCGCATCAGCCCGGTCTCCGGCAGCGGGTTGATCGCGATGATGCGCCCGCCGCGCCGCTTGACCTTCTCCAGCGACGACAGCATCCGCGGGTGGTTGGTGCCCGGGTTCTGCCCGACCACCAGCACCAGGTCGGCGTGCTCCACATCGGACAGCGACACCGAGCCCTTGCCGATGCCGATGGTCTCGGTCAGCGCCGACCCGGACGACTCGTGGCACATGTTCGAGCAGTCCGGCAGGTTGTTCGTGCCGAAGCTGCGCACCAGCAGCTGGTACAGGAAGGCGGCCTCGTTGCTGGTGCGGCCCGAGGTGTAGAACGCGGCCTCGTCCGGCGAGTCGAGCCCGCGCAGCCGCTCGGCGATCACCTCGAACGCCTCGGCCCACCCGATCGGGCGGTAGTGGGTGTCGCCGTCGCGCAGGATCACCGGGTGGGTCAGCCGCCCCTGCTGGCCCAGCCAGTAGTCGGTGCGCTCGGCCAGCTCGGCCACCGGGTGGCGGGCGAAGAACTCCGGCTCGACCCGCCGGGTGGTGGCCTCCTCGGCGACCGCCTTGGCGCCGTTCTCGCAGAACTCGGCGATCTTGCGCTTGTCGCCCTCCGCCTCGCGCGGGTCCGGCCACGCGCACCCCGGGCAGTCGAAGCCGTCGCGCTGGTTGAGCAGCGGCAACGTGCGCGCCGTGCGCGCTGCGCCCATCTGCTCCCAGCTGCGCTGCAGCGAGACCAGCACCCCCTTGACCCCGGCGGCGGCGCGGCCGGGCTCGCCGATGCGGAGGGCGTTCTCGTCGATGTCCTGCTCGGGGGCTCCACGCGACATGCGCCTAGCCTGCGACACCGTGCGCAGCGCGGCACGACGGGGGTGATCAGCGTCACAAAGACGCCGGTCGAGGCTGGGTCGATGCCCGGGAAAACCGCTGAACAGGCACTCGTAGAATCCACCCCGTGACACAGACCCATGCCGCTCAGCACCGTGAACTTCCGTCGACCTGGAATCCGGCCGACGTAGAGGCCGAGCTGTACCAGCGCTGGGTGGAAGCCGAGTACTTCACGGCGGACGTCACCAGCGACAAGCCGCCGTTCTCCGTCGTCATCCCGCCGCCGAACGTCACCGGCAACCTGCACATCGGGCACGCCTACGAGCACACCCAGATCGACATCATCACCCGGCGCCGCCGGATGCAGGGCTACGAGGCGCTGTGGCTGCCGGGCATGGACCACGCCAGCATCGCGGTGCAGACCCTGGTCGAGCGGCAGCTGCGCGACGAGGGCATCGACCACCGCGAGCTCGGCCGCGAGGCGTTCGTGGACCGGGTGTGGCAGTGGAAGGAGCAGTACGGCGGCGCGATCCTGGGGCAGATGAAGCGCCTCGGCGAGAGCGTCGACTGGTCCCGGGAGCGCTTCACCATGGACGCCGGGCTGTCCCGCGCGGTGCAGACGATCTTCAAGAAGCTCTACGACGACGGCCTGATCTACCGGGCTGAGCGGCTGGTCAACTGGTCGCCCGCGCTGCGCTCGACGATCAGCGACATCGAGGTGGAGCACAGGGAGGTCGACGGCGAGCTGGTCTCCATGCGCTACGGCGACGGGGAGAACTCGATCGTGGTGGCCACCACCCGGGTCGAAACCATGCTCGGCGACACCGCCGTCGCGGTCCACCCCGACGACGAGCGCTACCGGCACCTGATCGGCACCGAGATCGAGCTGCCGCTGACCGGCCGCAAGATCCCGGTCGTCGCCGACGAGCACGTCGACCCGCAGTTCGGCACCGGCGCCGTCAAGGTCACCCCGGCGCACGACCCGAACGACTTCGAGATCGGCAAGCGGCACGACCTGCCGATGCCGACGATCATGGACGAGCAGGGCCGCATCGCCCACACCGGCACCCAGTTCGACGGCATGGACCGCTTCGAGGCGCGGGTCGCGGTGCGCGAGGCGCTGCGCGAGCAGGGCCGCATCGTCGAGGAGAAGCGGCCGTACCGGCACAGCGTCGGGCACAGCTCGCGGTCCAAGGAGCCGATCGAGCCGCGGCTGTCGCTGCAGTGGTTCGTCAAGGTCGGCCCGCTGGCCAAGGCCGCCGGGGACGCGGTGCGCGACGGCCGGGTGGCGATCCACCCGCCGGAGATGTCCAAGCGCTACTTCGACTGGGTCGACAACCTGCACGACTGGGCCATCTCGCGGCAGCTGTGGTGGGGCCACCGGATCCCGATCTGGTACGGCCCGAACGGCGAGGTCGTCTGCGTCGGCCCGGACGAGGAGCCGCCGTCGGGCGAGGGCTGGCACCAGGACGAGGACGTGCTGGACACCTGGTTCTCCTCCGGCCTGTGGCCGTTCTCCACGCTGGGCTGGCCGGAGGACACCCCGGACCTGCGCAGGTTCTACCCGACCAGCGTGCTGGTCACCGGCTACGACATCCTCTTCTTCTGGGTCGCCCGGATGATGATGATGGGCCTGTACGCGATGGACGGCGTCGCGCCGTTCAAGGCGATCGTGCTGCACGGCATGGTCCGCGACGCGCACGGCAAGAAGATGTCCAAGTCCGCGGGCAACACGGTGGACCCGCTGGAGTGGATGGACACCTACGGCACCGACGCGCTGCGGTTCACCCTGGCCCGCGGCGCCAACCCGGGCACCGACTCGCCGATCAGCGAGGAGTGGGTGGCGGCCTCCCGCAGCTTCTGCACGAAGCTGTTCAACGCCACCAAGTTCGCCATGATGAACGGCGCGCGGGTGCCGGAGCGGTTGGCCGACCGGTCCGAACTCACCGACGCCGACCGGTGGGTCCTGGACCGCGCCGAGCAGCTGGTGTCCGATGTGGACGCGTTGCTGGAGGACTTCCAGTTCGCCAAGGCCACCGAGGCGCTCTACCACTTCACCTGGGACGAGTTCTGCGACTGGTACCTGGAGCTGTCCAAGGTCCAGCTGGACGCCGGTGGCGAGCGGGCGGAGCGGACCCGCGAGGTCCTCGGGTACGTGCTCGACGTGCTGCTGCGCCTGCTGCACCCGACGATCCCGTTCATCACCGAGACGCTGTGGACCGCGCTGACCGGTGGGGAGTCGGTGGTCGTCGCGGAGTGGCCCAAGCCGACCGGTGCGGTGGCCGACGAGGCGGCCGCGGAGCGGATCGCCGCGGTGCAGAAGCTGATCACCGAGATCCGGCGGTTCCGGTCCGACCAGGGCCTCAAGCCGGGGCAGCGGGTGGCGGCCAAGCTCGGTGGCGTCGCCGAGCTGGGGCTGGCCGACCACGTGCCCGCGGTGCGGTCGCTGGCCCGCGTCACCGAGCCGACCGACGGCTTCACCTCCTCGGCCTCCATCGAGGTCGGGCTGACCGGTGGCACCGTGTCGGTGGAGCTGGACCTCTCCGGGGCGGTGGACATCGCCGCCGAGCGCAAGCGCCTGGAGAAGGACCTGGCGGCGGCCGAGAAGGAGCTGACCGGCACCGACAAGAAGCTGACCAACCCGGCCTTCCTGGACAAGGCCCCGGCCGAGGTGGTGGACAAGATCAAGGCCCGCCGCGAGACGGCGCAGTCCGAGATCGAGCGCATCAAGGCCCGCCTGGAAGCCCTGCCGCAGGGCTGACGAGGTCCGCGCAGCGGAGCGTGCGCCGCTCCCCCATCTGAGGTGCAGGGCACCTTTCACCGACTGGTTCGGCGGAAGGTGCCCTCCACTGTGATCAAGGGTTGGTTGAGGTCCAGGCGGCCTTGGAGATCATCGAGTACGCAGTGGACTGCGAGCACGCCGACATCGCCGCCTGCCCGCACTTCCGGCGGGTGCTCGACGAATCGGTGGCGGCTGGGGCAGGCGCGCTTCGCGAGGCCGTGGGCACGGGGCTCCGGTCCGGGGGCGTGGCGGAGCCGTAGACTGAACTCGACATTTCGTCGTTCGCAGGGGAGTGGGCACTTGTCCGGCACCGATCCCGCCGCGTTGCTGGAGCTGCGCGCCGTGGAGGCCGAGCTCGACGAACGCTGGCCGGAGACCAAGATCGAACCGTCGCTGGACCGGATCCGGGCGCTCACCGATCTGCTCGCCGAGCCGCAGCGCAGCTACCCGGTGGTGCACATCGCCGGGACCAACGGCAAGTCGTCCACCTCGCGGATGACCGACGCCCTGCTGACCGGGCTCGGCCTGCGCACCGGCCGCTACACCAGCCCGCACCTGCAGCTGGCCACCGAGCGGATCAGCATCGACGCCAAGCCGATCAGCCCGGAGGGCTACGTCGAGGCCTTCCGGGACGTAGCGCCGTACGTGTCCATCGTGGACTCCCGTAGCGACGTGCGGATGAGCAAGTTCGAGGTGCTGACCGGGATGGCTTTCGCGGCCTTCGCCGACGCCCCGGTGGAAGCCGCCGTGGTCGAGGTCGGGCTGGGCGGCAGCTGGGACGCCACCAACGTCGTCGACGCCAAGATCGCGGTGGTCTGCCCGGTCGCCCTGGACCACGCCGAGTACCTCGGCGACGACATCGCCGGGATCGCCGCGGAGAAGGCCGGGATTATCAAGCCCGGCTCGATCGCCGTGGTCGCGGCCCAGCCCGCGGCCGCGCAGAGGGCGATCATGGAGCGCGTCGCGGAGGTCGACGCCACGGTGGCCCGCGAGGGGCAGGAGTTCGGCGTGCTGGCGCGCAACGTCGCGGTCGGCGGCCAGGTGCTGCGCCTGCAGGGCCTCGGCGGCGTCTACGACGAGGTGTTCCTGCCGCTGCACGGCGAGCACCAGGCGCGCAACGCCGCGCTCGCCCTCGCCGCGACCGAGGCGTTCTTCGGCGCTGGTGCCGATCGCCAGCTCGACGTCGAGCGGGTCCGCGAGGCCTTCGCGAGCGTCATCACGCCGGGCCGCTTGGAGCGGGTGCGCTCCGCGCCGACTGTGCTGGTGGACGCTGCGCACAACCCACACGGTGCCCGGGCGCTGGCCGACGCGCTCAGCTCGGAGTTCTCCTTCCGCCGCCTGGTCGCCGTGGTCGGCGTGCTCGGCGACAAGGACGCGCGCGGCATCCTGGCCGAGCTGGAGCCGGTGGTCGAGGAGGTCGTGTTGACCCGCACCTCCTCACCGCGCGCGATGGACCCCGACGCGCTGGCGAGCGTGGCCAAGGAGATCTTCGGCCCGGACCGCATCGTCGTCGAACCGCGCCTGGACGACGCGGTCGAAACCGCGGTCCAGCTCGCCGAGGAGACCGACGACCCGGGCGAATCGGTGTCCGGCGGCGGCGTGGTGATCACCGGCTCGGTGGTCACGGCGGGCGAAGCCCGGGCCCTGTTCGGCAAGGAACCGGCGTGAGCAACCCGGCCCCCAGCGTGAGCAGCCCGGCCGGTGGTCCCGGGTTCCGAGCAACCGCACCTCGGGGGGCAGTGGCGCGAGCCAGCCACGAGAACCCGCACAACGCGCGATCACCACGAAGCGCGACCACCACTGTAAATCGCGGAGGGGCGGCACTGTGACGGACGAGCAGGAGCGCGAGCCCGGCCAGCGCGAGCCCGAGAAGGGCCTGCCGGAGGCGCCGCCCGGGGTGCGCGACCCGTGGAAGGGCCTGCGCGGGATCATGGCCGGCACGCTGGTGCTGGAGTTCATCACCTTCATGCTGGCGCTGCCGGTGGTCTGGCGGTTCGGCGGCGGGGTCTCCAGCGCCGGGTTCGTCACCGTCGCGGTGCTGTCGGTGCTGATGCTGGCGGCGGCGTTCGTGCAGCGCCGCCCGTGGGGTCTGGCGGTCGCGCTGGGCCTGCAGGGCGCGATGATCCTGTGCTGGTTCGTGCACCCGTCGGTCGGGATCATGGGCGTGATCTTCGCCGCGATCTGGGGCTACATCCTGTACCTGCGCAACGACGTGGCCCGCCGCATGCGCGAGGGCCAGCTCTACGACCAGCTCGGCCACCCGCCCGGTTACCCGCCGGAGGACAAGACCGACTGAACGCTCGTGAGCGGGGATGGTTGTAAGAACGACCATTGCCGCTCACGAGTGGGTGTGTGGGGGTCGTGAGTGGGGATGGTTGTAAGGGCCACCGTTGGCGCTCACGAGTGGGTGCCGTTGGCGTTCACGCGATGTCGATGACCGCGCGGCCGATGATCTCGCCGCGCTTGAGGGCGTCGTAGGCTTCCTGGACCTGGTCGAAGGCGTAGCGGCGGCTGATCACGTCCTGTGGGCGCAGCAGGCCGCGGGCCACCAGGTCGAGCAGGACCGGCATGTCGCGGCGCGGCTTGGCGCCGTAGGAACCCTTGATCTGCAGCTTGCGGCGGGCGATGGTGGCCAGGTCGAACTCGCCGGTGGTGCCGCGGGCGGCGATGCCCACCACCACGACCTGCCCGCCCTCCACCACCGAGTCGCGCGCCACGTTGAACGTCGGCACCGCGCCCAGCGCCTCGAAGGCGACGTCGACCCCGCGCCCACCGGTCAGCTCGCGAACAGCGGCCGGGGCGTCCACCTCAGCGGAGTTGACCACGTGCGTCGCGCCCAGCTGCTCCGCCCCGGCCAGCTTCTCGTCGCTGATGTCGACGGCGATGATCATCGACGCGCCGAACACCGACGCCAGCTGGATCAGCGCGGAACCGACACCGCCCGCCGCGACCACCGCCACGGTGTCGCCGACGTGCAGGTCCGCCGCGTGCCGCAGCGCGCCGTAGGCGGTCATCGTCGAGCAGCCCACCGACGCGACGTCGGCCAGCTCCACCCCCTCGGGCACCCGGTACACCGAGGTCGCCGGGGTGACGCACCGCTCGGCCAGCCCGCCCATGGAGTACATCCACACCGGCTCGCCGCCCGGTCGGAACAGCCGGGTCTGGTCGTCGTAGAGCCGCCCCTTGCCCCGGTTGAACTCGAAGAACCGCTGGCAGATCTCCTCGTTGCCGCGGGCGCACTGCGCGCACTGGCCGCACGGCATGATGAAGCTGGTGACCACCGGGTCGCCCACCGCGAGCTCGGTGACACCCGGGCCGACCTCGGCGACCACGCCCGCGACCTCGTGCCCGAGCACGGTGGGGGTCGGGAACGGCAGCTCGCCCTTGAGCACGTGCAGGTCGGTGTGGCAGGCGCCGCAGGAGCGCACGTCGATGGCGACCTCGCCGGGCCCCGGCCGCGGGTCGGCGAGCTCCTCGATCCGCATCGGCTGGTTCGCGGCGGTGTGCACGGCGGCGCGCATCCGGACCTCCTCGTCAGACCGGCCAGTCGGTTTGCAGGCCCGCCGCGCTCGGCGACCGGCTCACGGCGGTGAAGCTATCGCGCCGATCCGCCACGCACCAGGCCCGCGACCGGCACGCACTCTTCACCTCCGCGTCGACCAGCGGTGATCCAGCGGCCGCCTGGTGCGGATAGAACCAGCGGCATGAGCACCAATCCCGCGCTGAACCGGCGCACCCTGCTCCGGGGTGCCGCCGCCACCGGTCTCGCCGCCACCGGCCTGCTGCTGTCCGGAGCCCCGGCCTTCGCCCGCTCCGGACGCCCCGAGCTGACCCACGGCGTGCAGCTCGGTGATCCGCGCCCGGACGGTGCCGTGGTGTGGACCCGCGCCGACCGGCCGTCGCGGATGTTCGTCGAGGTCTCCCGGCACGCCGACTTCCGCGGCGTGCGCCGGTACCCGGGCCCGCTGTTGACCCCGGAGACCGACGGCACCGGAGAGCTCCGGCTCGGCGGGCTGCCGCCCGGGCAGCAGCTGCACTACCGCGTCACCGCCCAGGACCTGGACGGCAGGGTGGGCAGCGAGCCGCTGACCGGCACCTTCCGTACCGTGCCGCGCGGCCGCCGCGACGTGCGGTTCCTGTGGTCGGGCGACGTCGTCGGGCAGGGCTGGGGCATCAACCCGGACATCGGCGGCATGGCGATCTACCGCGCCATGGCCGCCCGCAACCCCGACTTCTTCCTGCACAGCGGTGATGCGGTCTACGCCGACGGCCCGCTGGAGGAGTCGGTGGTGCTGCCGGACGGGCGGGTGTGGCGCAACATCGTCACCCCGGAGAAGTCCAAGGTGGCCGAGACGCTGGCCGAGTACCGCGGGCAGTTCGCCTACAACCTGCTCGACGAGAACTTCCGCCGCTTCGCCGCACAGGTGCCGCAGCTGGTGCAGTGGGACGACCACGAGGTCACCAACAACTGGTACCCCGGCGAGCTGCTGGACTCCGACGCGTACACCGAGAAGCGGGTGGACGTGCTGGCCGAGCGGGCCTTCCGGGCGTTCCACGAGTGGCAGCCGGTCCGCCGCCAGGATGCGGTGGACGGCCGGGTGTACCGCAAGGTCCCGCACGGCCCGCTGCTCGACGTGTTCGTGCTGGACATGCGCAGCTACCGGGACCCGAACTCGGCGGGCACCAGCCACGAGCGGATCCTCGGCGAGCGCCAGGCGCGGTGGTTGGTCGACGAGCTCAGCCGGTCGCGGGCGACCTGGAAGGTGATCGCCTCGGACATGCCGATCGGCATCGTGGTGCCCGACGGCGACAAGATCGAGGGCGTCGCCAACGGCCTGCCCGGGGTGCCCAACGGGCGCGAGGCGGAGCTGGCGCGGGTGCTGCAGGAGATCAGCCGCCGCTCGGTGCGCAACATCGTCTGGCTGACCGCGGACGTGCACTACTCGGCGGCGATCCACTACTCGCCGCAGCGCGCGGCCTTCGAGGGCTTCGACCCGTTCTGGGAGTTCGTCTCCGGCCCGCTCAACGCCGGTGCCTTCGGCCCCAACGAGCTCGACCCGACCTTCGGCCCCGAGCAGGTCTTCCTCAGCGCGCCGACCCGCCAGGGCGCCTCGCCGCTGGAGGGCTTCCAGCACTTCGGCGAGGTCAACATCGACGCCCGCACCGGCCAGCTCCGGGTCGACCTCCGCGACCAGGCGGGCCGCTCCCTCTGGTCCAGGACCCTCGACCCGCAGCGCTGACCGGCCGTGGAGCTGCCCCGGCGCCGGGCGTGCCACCTGCGCCGATACGCTGGCGGGCAAATCGGGCGCGGTGCGTGGTGGCACCTGGCGCCGAAGGCGACGAAGGAGGACAACCGTGAGCGAGCGCACCCTGGTCCTGGTCAAGCCCGACGGGGTCGAGCGCGGCCTGGTCGGCGAGGTGATCAGCCGGATCGAGCGCAAGGGCCTGAAGCTGGTCGCGCTGGAGCTGAAGAACGTCGACCGCCAGCTGGCCGAGCAGCACTACGCCGAGCACGACGGCAAGCCGTTCTTCGGGTCCCTGATCGAGTTCATCACCTCCGGCCCGGTGGTGGCGGCGTGCGTCGAGGGCCCGCGCGCCATCTCAGCGTTCCGCCAGCTGGCCGGTGGCACCGACCCGGTCGAGAAGGCCGCGCCGGGCAGCATCCGCGGCGACTTCGGCCTGGAGGTCCAGTTCAACCTCGTGCACGGCTCGGACTCGCCGGAGTCCGCCGAGCGCGAGCTCAAGCTCTGGTTCCCGGAGCTCTGACCCCGGTGGGCGAGATCGACCCGGCGGCCTTCGTCACCGGGCCGCACCGGGTCGACACCGTCCACCCGGACCTGGCGGACGCGCTGGCCGACCTGGTCGGGCGGGTCACCGTCGCCGGCGGGGCGATCGGGTTCACCCCGGCCGACCCGGTCGACGAGCTGCGCGCCGCGGCGGACCAGCTGGTGGAGGACGTCCGCGCCCGGGCGGTGCAGCTGATCACCATTGGTCAGCAGCACGAGCTCGTCGGCTTCGCGGTGCTGCGCCCCGGCGCGCTGCCGGTTCGCAGGCACACCGGTGAGCTGGAGTGGCTGGCGGTGGACCCCAGGTTGCAGGGCGCTGGCTGGGGCAAGCAGCTGCACGACGCCGTGCTCGTGCAGGCCCAGGCGCTCGGCCTGGAGCGGCTGGAGCTGGTCGCCCGCAGCGGCCACGACCTGGAGCGTTTCTACGAGTCGCTGGGCTGGGTCGAGCGGGGCCGCTGGCCGGGTGCGGTGCGCGTCGCCCCCGGTGACGACCGGGACAAGATCTGGTTCACCCGCGAAGTCTGAATTCCGTGTTGCGCGGTTCCGGCGGGGGACGCGAGTCGACTCCGCTGGAATCGCCCCCGGTCCTCGGCAGGGGGTCGGGCCCTTACCCTGGTTGGGTGCGTGTGGAGTCCGTTTTCGACAGGTTGGAACCGCTGCTGGCGCAGGTTTCCAAACCCGTGCAGTACGTGGGTGGGGAGCTCAACGCCACCCTGAAGGCGTGGGACGACACCGCCGTCCGGTGGTGCCTGATGTACCCCGACGCCTACGAGGTCGGGCTGCCCAACCAGGGCGTCCAGATCCTCTACGAGATCCTCAACGAGCAGCCGGACGTGCTGGCCGAGCGCACCTACTCGGTGTGGCCGGACCTCGAGGCGCTGATGCGCGAGCACGGCATCCCGCAGTTCACCGTGGACGCGCACCGCCCGGTCGGCGCCTTCGACGTGCTTGGCGTCAGCTTCGCCACCGAGCTGGGCTACACGAACCTGCTCGGCGCGCTGGACCTGGCCGGGATCCCGCTGCACGCCACCGACCGCACCGACGACCACCCGATCGTGCTGGCCGGTGGGCACGCGGCGTTCAACCCGGAGCCGATCGCCGACTTCCTGGACGCCGCCGTGCTCGGCGACGGCGAGGAAGCCGTCCTGGAGATCACCGGGGCCATCCGCCGCTGGAAGGCGGAGGGACAACCGGGCGGCCGCGACGAGCTGCTGCTGCGGCTGGCCGAGTCGGGCGGCGTGTACGTCCCGAAGTTCTACGACGTCAGCTACCGCGAGGACGGCGCGATCGACCAGGTCGTGCCCAACCAGGAGCGCGCGCCGTACCGGGTCTTCAAGCGCACCACCATGGAGCTCGACGACTGGCCCTACCCGAAGCAGCCGCTGGTCCCGCTGGCCGAGAGCGTGCACGAGCGGATGAGCGTGGAGATCTTCCGCGGCTGCACCCGCGGGTGCCGGTTCTGCCAGGCCGGGATGATCACCCGGCCGGTGCGGGAGCGCTCCATCGAGGGCATCGGCGAGATGGTGCAGCGCGGCCTGGAGGCGACCGGGTTCGAGGAGGTCGGGCTGCTGTCGCTGAGCTCGGCCGACCACTCTGAGATCGCCGAGATCACCAAGGGGCTGGCCGACCGCTACGAGGGCACCAACACCGGCCTGTCGCTGCCGTCCACCCGGGTGGACGCGTTCAACATCGACCTGGCCAACGAGCTGTCCCGCAACGGCCGCCGCTCCGGGCTGACCTTCGCCCCGGAGGGCGGCAGCGAGCGGATCCGCCGGGTGATCAACAAGATGGTGTCGGAGGAGGACCTGATCCGCACCGTCTCGGCGGCCTTCGCCAACGGCTGGCGGCAGGTCAAGCTGTACTTCATGTGCGGCCTGCCGACCGAGACCGACGAGGACGTGCTGCAGATCGCCGAGATGGCCAAGGAGGTCATCCGCGCAGGTCGGGAGGTCTCCGGGCGGAAGGACATCCGCTGCACGATCTCCATCGGCGGGTTCGTGCCAAAGCCGCACACCCCGTTCCAGTGGGCCTCGCAGACCGACCCGGACACCGTCGACGCGCGGTTGCGCAGGCTGCGCGAGGCGATCAACTCCGACCGCAAGCTGGGCCGCAACATCGGCATGCGCTACCACGACGGCAAGCCGTCGATGATCGAAGGCCTGCTCTCCCGGGGCGACCGGCGGTTGGGCCGGGTCATCGAGCGGGTGTGGCGCGAGGGCGGCCGGTTCGACGGCTGGAACGAGTACTTCTCCTACGAGCGGTGGGTCTCCTGCGCGGCGGCCGAGCTGGAGCCGCTGGGCGTGGACCTGGGTTGGTTCACCACCCGGGAGCGCACCGAGGACGAGGTCCTGCCGTGGGACCACCTGGACTCCGGCCTGGACAAGGAGTGGCTCTGGGCGGACTGGCAGGACGCGCTGGACGCCCGCGAGCAGGACGACTGCCGCTGGACGCCGTGCTTCGACTGCGGCGTGTGCCCGACCATGGGCACCGACATCGAGGTGGGGCCGACCGGGCGGAAGCTGCTGCCGATCTCGCCGGTCGGCCAGGGCTCCCCGGTCCGCAACCCGGCCTTCCACCAGGGCTGACGCCCGCCGACGGGGTGGTGGGCGCTGCGGCCGGGAGGGGGGGGACCGGTCGAAGGGGCGCGGTAGGGGGGGCCGCCGGGGGGGTGCGGGGCTCGAAAAGAGGCGCCCACGAGGT
>NZ_JBEPDU010000066.1:0-36937 GCF_040300525.1 Saccharopolyspora sp. NPDC000359
AGCGACGAGAGGCGGGCGGCGGCGAGCGACGAGAGGCCAGCGACGAGCGCGGGCGGCCAGTGACGGGAGGCGGGCGGCGGGAGGCGAGATCCTCGGTGGGACATCGCCTGGAGGCGTTTTCGGGGAGGGTGGTTGCCTGTGCGTGGTGGACCCGGAGGTCGGTGGGGGTTCTGCTCGGGGGCAGGCGCTCGGGGTCAGGCCAGGAAGCCGAGTTGGGAGGAGAGTTCCTTGGCCGCGATGCGCATCGCGCCGACGACCTCGCGCATGCGCTTGCGGGAGAAGCGGTAGGACGGGCCCGAGGCGCTCAGCGCCGCGATGACCTCGCCCTCCTGGTTGTAGACCGCCACCGCCGCGGCGTTGAGGCCGAGTTCCAGCTCCTCGTAGCTCGTCGCGTAGCCGTCCCGGACGATCAAATCGAAGTCCTTGCGGAGTTGGCTTGCGCTCGTCACCGTTCGGGTCGTGTAGCGCTCCAGCGGCCGGACCAGCAGCTCGTCCTGGTCCTCGCGGGGCGCGTGCGCCAGCAGCACCTTGCCGCTGGAGGTGGCGTGCAGCGGTGTGCGCTGGCCGACCCAGTTGTGCGCGGTGACCGCCGCGGTGCCGCGCGCCTGGCTGATGTTGATGGCGACGTCGTAGTCCCGGATCGCGATGTTGACCGTCTCGCCCAGGTCGGCGGCCAGCGACTCGCAGAACGGTCGACCCAACCTCGGCAGGTCCATCCGCTCGGTCGCCGCTCCGGCCAGCCGGACGATGCCGAAGCCGATGGCGTACTTGCCGCGTTCTCCCAACTGTTCCACCAGACCGCGCGCTTCCAGCACGCTGACCAGCCGGGAGGCCGTCGACTTGTGCACTCCCAGCTCCCCGGCGATCTCGGTGATGCCAGCTTCGCCGTTGCGCGCCAGCAGTTCCAGGACGGTCACAGCCCGGTCGACGGACTGCACCAGAGCGCCAGAACCCCTTCCGCGATCTTCCGCTGCGCTACCCACCGGTTAACCGTATCCGCTCGTGGTGCACATACCAGAACCATCCGTTGTCCCTCTTGACGTTGTCGCAACAAAAGGGTCAGATTTGTTGCACATACTACGCGCTGTTCCTCATTGTGCAACGGAGGTCGGCTTGTTGTCATTCCCCGTGGCCGCACCGGCCGTGATCCCGGCATGAGGGCGGTCGCCGTCGTCGGAGCTTCGGTGGCGGGGTGGCGGGCCGCGCAGGAGTTGCGCGAGCAGGGCTTCGACGGGCGGCTGGTGATCATCGGCGCAGAACCGCACCGCCCCTACGACCGGCCCCCGCTGTCCAAGGAGTTCCTCGCCGGGGCCCTGCAACCGGAGGAGCTGGCGCTGGGCAGCGAGCAGGAGGAGGCCGATCTCGCCGCGGACTGGCGGCTGGGCACCGCGGCGGTCCGCCTGGACACCCGGCGCGGCGCGGTGGTGCTCGCCGACGGCAGCGAGGTCCGCGCGGACGGGGTCGTGCTGGCGACCGGTTCGGCGCGGCTGAGCCTGCCGGGCACCGACGAAGCTCCCGGCTGCCACCGCCTGCGCACCGTCGACGACGCGCTCGCGCTGCGCGCGGACATCCGCGCGGGGGCGCGGGTGGTCGTGGTCGGCGGCGGGTTGATCGGCACGGAGATCGCCTCCAGCTGCCGGGCCCTCGGCGCGCAGGTGACGCTCGTCGACGCGCAACACCTGCCGCTGGCGCGAACGCTGGGCATCGAGCTGGCTCCGCTGTACTTCGCCCAGCACGAGGACCACGGCGTGCGGGTCCGCTGCGGAACCCCCGCCAGGCGGGTGCTGGTCGAGGACCGGGTGACCGGCGTCGAGCTGGCCGACGGCCGGGTGCTCCCGGCGGACGCGGTCGTCGTGGAGGTCGGCGCGGAGCCCGCGACGCGCTGGCTGCGCGGCTCCGGCCTGAAGCTCCGCGACGGCGTGGTCACCGACTCCGGCTGCGTCACGGCGTTGCCGAACGTGGTGGCGGTCGGCGACATCGCCCGCTACCAGCCGCCGCACCGCCAGCGCACGGTCCGCAGCGACCACTGGTCGACGGCGATGAACCAGCCGCCGGTGGCGGTGCGGAACCTGCTGGCGGGCAGCACGGTGGCGACCTACACCGGCGTCCCCCACTTCTGGTCCCGCCAGTACGGCTCGACCCTGCAGTTCGCGGGTTACGCGGGCCCGAAGGACCGGATCACCGTGGTGGAGGGCTCCCTGGCCTCCCGCCGCTTCGTGGCGACCTACCACCGCGGCGGCCGCCAGGTGGCGGTGCTGGCGATGAACAGCCCGAAGCGGTTCGCCACCCACCGCCGCCGCCTCGTCACGGCCCTCACCCACCCCGCGGCACCGGCCCGCGCCTGACCGGGCGGTCCGTCACCTCCCGGTGAACTCAGCCATCGCGTCCAGCAGCACGCTGGCCAGGTAGTTCGCGTAGGAGTTGCGCACCAGCAGGCGGTATTCCGGTTCCGGGCCCAGCTGCCAGAGGACCACCTGCGCCCGGCCCACCAGGGTCTGCGCGCAGTGGCCCGGGGTGAAGGCCCGCGGGTGCAGGTCGAGCGAGCACAGCTTCTCCAGGACTTCCCGCGACATCCGGCCGGACAGCCGGAGGGTCGTCCGGTTCGCCGAGACGTCCACAGTGGACCCCAGGGAGTCCGCGAGCGCTTCGCCGAGGGCGGCCACCAGGTGCGGGGCCCGGCCGTCCGGACCGACCAGCAGCCACTCGTCGGGGCCGAGCCAGAGCGCCGCCGCGGTCTCGTCGCCGGAGACCAGGTTCGGTTCGTGGTGCGGCAGCGCCAGGTCCAGCGCGTGCTCGACGCGGGCCACCGCCGGGCTGCCCGGGTGGACGCGCAGGTTGACCTGGGTCAGGAACGGTTCCTCGGCCAGCCGGACGTCCCGGCCGCCGCCAGCGGCGAGCTCGGCGGCCCGGTCGGCGAGCGGGCTGCGGCGCAGGGCACCGGTCCTGCGCGGGCTAACGACCGTCACGGCGAGCTCCTCCCACGTCGTAGAACACCGGCTCGGTCACCTCGACCGGGATGCGCCGACCGGCGACCGGCACGTGCAGCACCTCGCCGATGCGCTCGCGGCCGCCACGGACCAGCGCCATCGCGAAGGTGCGGTCCAGAACCGCACTGCGGTAGCTGGAGGTGACGTGCCCGAGCATCGGCACCGGCGGTTCCAGCGGCACGTCGGGTTCCACCAGCTGCGCGCCCTCCGGCAGCAGTTCGCCGGGCTCCACCGGGAGCAGGCCGACCAGCTGCTTGCGGTCGGGTCGGGCGGTGTCGGGGCGGGTGAAGGAGCGCTTGCCGATGAAGTCCTTGCGCCGGGACACCACCCAGTCCATGCCCAGGTCCTGCGGCGTCACCGTGCCGTCGGTGTCCTGCCCGACGATCACGAAGCCCTTCTCCGCGCGCAGCACGTGCATGGTCTCGGTGCCGTAGGGCGTGATGCCGAGGTCCTGGCCCGCGTCGTAAACCGCTTCCCACAGCGCCAGGCCGTACCAGGACTCGACGTTGACCTCGTAGGCCAGCTCGCCGGAGAACGAGATCCGGCTGATCCGGGCCGGGATCCCGCTGGCCAGCTCGGTGTCCCGGAACTCCAGGAAGCCGAACGCCTCGTTGGAGACGTCCAGGTCCGGGGCGAGCCGGGCCACCACCTCCCGCGAGTCCGGCCCGACCACGGCCACCGCCGCCCACTGCTCGGTCACCGACGTGCAGTGCACGGCCAGGTGCGGCCACTCGGTCTGCAGCCACTCCTCCAACCACTCCAGCACCTTCGCCGCGCCGCCGGTCGTGGTGCTCATCAGGTAGCGGTCCTCGGCCAGCCGCATCGACACGCCGTCGTCGAAGACCATCCCGTCGGCGGTGCACATGACGCCGTAGCGGGCCTTGCCGACCGGGAGCTTGGCGAAGGCGTTGGTGTAGACGCGGTTGAGGAACTCCGGCGCGTCCGGCCCGACGACCTCGATCCGGCCGAGGGTGGACACGTCCTGCACCGCGACCCCGGTGCGCGCCGCCAGGCATTCCCGGCGCACTGCTGCGGCCATGTCCTCACCGGGCCGCGGGTAGTACCGGGGCCGCTTCCACTGGCCCACGTCCTCGAACACCGCGCCGTGCGCCACGTGCCAGGAGTGCATCGGCGTGGTCCGCACCGGGTCGTGCAGTTCGCCCCGGTCGCGCCCGGCCAGCAGCGCGAACGGCACCGGCGCGTGCGGTGGGCGGAACGTCGTGGTGCCCACCTCGCCCGGTGACTGCGCGCCCAGGGCTTCGGCGATGACGCCGATGGCGTTGACCCCGGAGGTCCCGCCCTGGTCGCTGCCGGTGCCGATGGTGGTGTACCGCTTGATGTGCTCGACCGAGCGCATCCCGG
Source organism: Saccharopolyspora sp. NPDC000359 (assembly GCF_040300525.1). Lineage (NCBI taxonomy): Bacteria > Bacillati > Actinomycetota > Actinomycetes > Pseudonocardiales > Pseudonocardiaceae > Saccharopolyspora > Saccharopolyspora sp. NPDC000359. The sequence goes on from NZ_JBEPDU010000066.1 coordinate 4,350, forward strand.
CGCCGACCGCCCGCTGCACGTCGGCGACCGCAGCGTCCCGCTGCAGGTCGACGAAGTGCTGGGACCACTGCGCCGGTTCCCCGGTCTCGCCCGGCACCACCCACACCGGTCGGGGTGGGGCGACCGGCCGGTCCCCGGTCACCGGCGGCACCGGCGGGGCCGCGGTGCGGAAGCCGCTGGCGGTGGCCGCCTCCGCACCGGCCGCCAGCCCCTGGGCCAGGCAACCGGCGAGGTCGTAGGTGCCGCGAGCGGCGCCGATCACCTTGGGCCGCCCGGGTTCCTGCTCCGGCACGAACCCGGCGACCAGCCGGTCCCAGCGCAGCGCACCGCCTGCCTGGCTGAACAGGCCGACCGACGGGTTCCACCCGCCGCAGACCGCCAGCAGGTCGCACTCGACGTCGACCGGCGTCCCCGCGCCCTCGACGCCGCCGATGCGCGCCGACGTGATGCGCCCGTTTCCGGTGGTCCCGATGACTGCCGAGCCGGTGAGGACCCGCGCACCCAGCGAGTCCGCGAGGTCGACCAGCCGTGGTGGCGGCTGCGGGCGGGTGTCGACCACCGCGCGGACCCGGGCGCCAGCCGCGGCGAGGTCGGCGGCGGTCTGGTACGCGCTGTCCGAAGTGGTCACCACGACCGCGTCGCGGCCGGGCAGCACCGCGAACCGCTTGAGGTAGGTGCGCACCGCCGAGGCGAGCATGATGCCGGGCCGGTCGTTGTCGGCGAAGACCATCGGCCGCTCGTGCGCCCCGGTGGCCAGCACCACCCGCTGCGCGCGCACGTGCCACAGCCGCTGGCGGGCGCCGCGGCGTTCGGCGATCAGCAGGTAGTTGTGGTCGTAGTGGCCAACCGCGGTCGCGCGGGTGAGCACCCGCACCTCCGGCAGGTCGACGAACTCCCTCGCCGCGCGGGAGATCCACTCCCCCGCGTTGCGGCCGTCGATGCGCTCGCCGCCGTCCAGCAGCGCCCCGCCGAGCTCGCGCCCCTGCTCGACCAGCAGCACCCGGGCGCCGCTGCGCCCGGCCGCGAGCGCGGCGGCGATCCCGGCTGGACCAGCGCCGACCACCACGACGTCGGCGTGCACGTACTTCTTGTCGTGGACCACGGGATCGGGCGCCGCGCTGAGCCAGCCGATCCCGGACAGGCTGGCCACCTGCAGTCCGTCGCGCAGCTCCAGGGTGGTGGCGGGCACCATCGGTTCCGGACTGCCGTTGAGCACCTGGACCAGCGCGTTGGGTTCGGTGCCGTCGGCGGTGAGGATGCCGCGCGGCCGGTCCCGGTAGATCGACGGCCCGACCTCGACGCGGCCGTGGGCGAGCAGCGCCGAGGCCAGCGTGTCGCCGGGGTGTCCGGTCAGCTCGATGCCGTCGACGGAGAACCGCAGGGTGCGGGTGCGGTCGATGCGACCGCCCTCGCGCAGCCGTGTCATGGCACCACCTTCTCGGGCCGCATCTCGTTGGTCCCGGTGTCCCGGACGACGGTGAACCAGCGGCGGCACCCCGCCACGTGGGCCCAGCGCTCGTGGAACAACCCGCGCGGGTTGTCGCGGACGAACAGGTATTCCGCCCACTGCGCGTCGTCCAGCTCGGCGGGGTTGTCCGGGAAGTCGACGTGGGCCTGCCCGCCGTAGTGGAACTCGGTCTCGTCCCGGTCCCCGCACCAGGGGCAGCGGATCAACAACATCGGGGACTCCCCTCCTGGTCTCCCCGGGAACCCCCGTGGGAGTCACGGTCAGTGGGCGACGGCGGCGGCACCGTGCTCGTCGATCAGGGCACCGGTCCGGAACCGGTCCAGGCCGTAGGGCTCGTTGAGCGGGTGCGGGCGGCCGGTGGCGATGGTGTGTGCGTACACCCAGCCCACGCCCGGTGTCGCCTTGAAACCGCCGGTCCCCCACCCGCAGTTGAGGTAGAGGTTCTCGTACGGCGTGGGGCCGATGATCGGCGAGGCGTCCGGCGTGACGTCCACAGTGCCCGCCCAGGTCCGGATCACGTGCGCCTTGGCGAAGATCGGGAACAGCTCCAGCGCCGCCGCCATCTGCCGCTCGACCACGTGCACCGAGCCGCGCTGGCCGTAGCCGTTGTAGCTGTCGATGCCCGCGCCCAGCACCAGCTCGCCCTTGTGCGCCTGGCTGCAGTAGACGTGCACGTGGTTGGACATCACCACGCACGGGTGGACCGGCTCCAACAGCTCGGACACCAGCGCCTGCAGCGGGTGGCTCTGCAGCGGCAGCCGCAAGCCGAGCTGGTCGGTGAGCAGCGAGGTCCGCCCAGCCGCGGCCAGCGCGACGCGACCCGCGCTGATCGCCCCCTGCGAGGTCCGCACCCCGGTGACCCGGTCGCCGTCGAGGAGGAACCCGGTGACCTCGCAGTCCTGGACCAGGTCCACGCCCATCTCGTCGGCCTTGCGGGCGAACGCCCAGGCCACGTGATCGTGCTTGGCTATGCCGCCGCGGCGTTGCAGGGTCGCGCCCAGCACCGGGTACCGGACGTCGGCGGACAGGTTCAGGATCGGGCACAGCTCGGCGATCTCCGCGGGGTCGCCCCACTCGGCGTCGATGCCGTTGAGCTGGTTGGCGAACACCCGCCGCCGCGCGTCGCGCACCTCCTGCTCGGTGTGCGCCAGGTTGAGCACGCCGCGCTGGCTGAGCAGGAAGTCGTGGTCGAGCTCGGCGGGCAGCTGCTCCCACAGCCCCAGCGCGTGGTCGTAGAGCGCGGCGCTCTCGTCGAAGAGGTAGTTGGAGCGGATGATCGTGGTGTTGCGGGCCATGTTGCCGCCGGCCAGCCAGCCGCGCTCGAGCACCGCGACGTCGGTGATGCCGTGGTTCTTCGCGAGGTAGTAGGCGGTGGCCAGACCGTGGCCACCGGAACCGACGATCACCACGTCGTAGTGCCGCTTCGGTTCCGGGTTGCGCCACAGCCTCGGCGGCGGCTCGGGCAAGGGGGTGGTGACCACCGCGGCCTCCAACGCGAACGACGGGAGTGACCAGTGGACTTCAGGGCGAACTGATATATCAGTATGTGGGGTAGGCTACGAGACGTGTGCGCAGCCGTCAATTCTCGATCCGGCGAACAGCCGTCGCAGGCCGAGCTCGCCTACCTGACCTTGCGCGACATGATCCTGACCCTGCGGCTACCGCCCGGCTCCCCCGTGCCCGAGGAACCGCTGACCGGTGAGCTCGGCATCGGGCGCACCCCGTTCCGGGAGGCCGTCAAGCGGCTGGAGGCCGAGTCGCTGGTGGTGATCTACCCGCGCCGCGGCACCTTCGTCACCGAGGTCAACATCACCGACCACGCGCTGATCGCCGACGTGCGCCACCGCCTGGAGGGCCACGCGGCGCGCCGCGCCGCCGAGCGGGCCACCGAGGCCGAGCGGTCCGAACTGGACGAGCTGCGCGCGCTCGCCGAGGACCTCGGCGGCGAGCAGCCGGTGATCATGGACGTCGACGCCCGGGTGCACCGCGCGATCTACCGCTGCACCCACAATCGCTACCTGGAAACCACTCTCGGCCACTACTACAACCTGGCCCTGCGCATCTGGCACCTGTTCTTCGACCAGCTGCCGAACGTGGCCGAGCACGTCGGGGAGCACGCGGAACTGCTCAAGGCGATCATCGCCGCCGACGCCGACCGGGCCGACCGCATCGCGGTCGCCCACGTCGACCATTTCGAGAAGTCCATCCGCCAAGCCATCTGACGCCCCGCACCACCGCAGTTTCAATTGAAACTGCGATCCACCGTGGCTGCTGATCGCAGTTTCAATTGAAACTGCGGACCACCTAGGTACCCGAGCGCGGTGATCGGCGCGGGGTTTTCCTTCGGGGGTAACGGGATCGGGCTGGTCCGATCGTGTCGATCGTCGCCCGGAGAGGTCAGCGCGGGGCCACTGGTCGTTGCTGCCGGAGGGACTTCCGACCCCGATCCGGCCGATTGTCGAATTGGCCCTCCCGTGTCCTTGACGCGCCCCCTCCCGGAGGCGCACGGTTGCGGTATACGCAGGGAGTTGTCGTAGACGCAACAAGGCGGCAGCTATGGATTCCAGCGCCCAGGTACTCCTCATCGGCGCGGGCATCGTGGGATGCAGCACCGCTTACCACCTCGCGCGCCTCGGCCTCACCGACGTCATGGTCGTCGAGCAGGGACCGCTGCCGGCCACCGGCGGTTCCAGTTCGCACGCACCGGGCCTGGTCTTCCAGACCAACCCGTCCGAGACGCTGAGCAGGTTGGCCACCCGAACCGTCGAGACCTACGCCGGTCTGGAGCTGGACGGCCGCCCCTGTTTCCACCAGGTCGGCGGGATCGAGGTGGCCACCACCCCGGAGCGCTGGGACGACCTCAAGCGCAAGCTCGGCCTGGCCACCGCCTGGGGCATCCACGGTGAGCTGCTCGACCCGCGCCAGGTGCAGGAGCGGATCCCGCAGATCGACGCGAGCCGCATCCACGGCGGGCTGCACGTGCCCACCGACGGCATCGCCAAACCGGTGCGCGCCGCCGAAGCGATGGCCCGCGAGGCGCAGCGGCTCGGCGTGCGGTTCGCCGCCAACACCGAGGTGATCGGGTTCGACGTCCGGGGCGGGGAGGTCCGCGCCGTGCGCACCAACCGGGGTGACGTCGCGGTTCAGACCGTGCTGTGCTGCGCCGGGATCTGGGGTCCGAAGATCGGGGAGCTGGCCGGGGTGTCGATCCCCGTGCAACCGCTCGCCCACCAGTACGCGGTGACCGGCTCGGTGCCGGGCCTGGTGGCCGCGCGCGACGAGGTGGACCAGCCGATCCTGCGGCACCAGGACCGGTCGATGTACTTCCGGCAGATCCACGACCGCTACGGCATCGGGTCCTACCAGCACCGGGCGATCCCGGTGGACAGCAGCGAGATCCTGCCCACCGCGGCTCCCGGCGGCGGTGCGGAGGCGCCGTCCGAGGGCGGCGGCTGGAAGGGCATGGCCTCGGTGCAGCCGTTCACCCCGGAGGACTTCGCCGATCCGTGGCAGGACGCCTGCGACCTGCTGCCCGTGCTGCGCCGCACCGAGGTCACCGAGGGCATGAACGGGCTGTTCCTGTTCACCGCCGACGGCATGCCGGTCCTGGGGCCGTCCAAGGAGATCGACAACTTCTGGGTCGCCGAGGCCGTGTGGATCACCCACGCCGGTGGGGTCGGCCAGGTGGTGGCGCAGTGGCTGGCCGGGCAGGTGACCGACATCGACCTGCGGCAGGCCGACCTGCGCCGCTTCGAGGACTTCGCGCACAGCCCGTCCTACGTGGCCGAGCGCGGGGCGCAGAGCTTCCGCGAGGTCTACGACATCATCCACCCGCAGCAGCCGCCGGAGCACCCGCGCCCGCTGCGCACCAGCCCGTTCCACGACCGCCAGCGCGAGCTGGGCGCGGTGTTCCTGGAGGCCAACGGCTGGGAGCGGCCGCACTGGTACGAGAGCAACAAGCCCCTGCTCGAGGGCCGGGACATCGCCCAGCCCGGGCCGTGGGCGGGGCGCTACTGGTCCCCGGTCGTCGGCGCCGAGCACCAGGCAACCCGCGAGCGCGTGGCGATGTACGACATGACCTCACTGGCCCGGGCGGAAGTCACCGGGCGCGGCGCGCTCGACCTGCTGCAGCGGTTGACCACCAACCAGCTCGACCGGCCGCCCGGCTACGTGACCTATGCGCTGATGTTGGAGCCCACCGCCGGGATCCGCGCGGACATCACGGTGGCCCGGCTGGAGCGGGACACCTTCCAGGTCGGCTGCAACGGTCCGCGCGACATCGCCTGGCTGCGGCGGCACGCCGACGAGACCGCGCAGGTCCGCGACATCACCGGCGGCACCTGCTGCATCGGGCTGTGGGGGCCGCGGGCCCGTGCCGTGCTCGCCGAGCTGGCCGACCGCGACGTCTCCCACGACGCGTTCCGGTTCTTCCGCGCGCAACGCCTGCACGTGCGCGAGGTGCCGGTGGTCGCCCTCCGGCTGTCCTACGTGGGCGAACTCGGCTGGGAGCTCTACACCTCGGCGGAGTTCGGCCGTCGGCTGTGGGACCTGCTGGCCGGGGCCGGTGCCGAGCACGGGATCTTCCCCGGCGGGCGCGGCGCCTTCAACGGGCTGCGCCTGGAGAAGGGCTACCGGGCCTGGGGTGCGGACATGTGGAGCCTGCACGACCCCGACGAAGCGGGCCTCGGCTTCGCCGTCAAGACCGGCAAGGGCGACTTCATCGGCCGGGACGCGCTGCTGCGGCGCCGGGAGAGCGCCCCGCGCCGGAAGCTGTGCTGCCTGACGATCGACGACGGCACCGTGCTGATGGGCTCCGAGCCGGTGTTCGCCGACGGCGAGCCCGTCGGGTTCACCACCAGCGCCGGTTACGGGTACAGCGTCGGCGCCAGCCTCGCCTACGCCTGGCTGCCCGCCGAGCTGGCCCACCCGGGCACCCCGGTGCGGGTGTCCTACTTCGACGAGCCGCACCCGGCGACGGTGGCCGCCGACCCCGTGTTCGATCCCGAGATGACCCGAATGCGCTGCTGACCAGCGGGTTCGACGTGACCCGAGCCCGACCGCCGGGACGACCAGCGGTGCGGGTGCCCGCTACCCACCACCCGGACCTCCGAAGGAGCCAGCCATGAGCACCAACCCGAACCCCGGAGTCCTGCTCTACCCGCGCATCCGCAAGTCGCCGTTCTTCTACGCCTCGCGGCAGCACGGCGTCGGCCTGTACAGCGTCTACAACCACACCTACCACGCGCGGCACTACGGCGACCCGGTCGGCGAGTACTGGGCGCTGCTGGAGGGCGTCACGCTGTGGGACGTCGGCGTCGAGCGGCAGGTGGAGATCACCGGGCCCGACGCGTTCGAGTTCACCAACATGCTCGTCCCGCGCGACCTGAACAAGTGCAAGGTCGGGCAGTGCAAGTACGTGTTCGTCACCGCCGAGAACGGCGGCATCATCAATGACCCGGTGCTGCTGCGGCTCGGCGAGAACCACTTCTGGCTGTCGCTGGCCGACAGCGACGTGCTGCTGTGGGTGAAGGGGCTGGCGCACAATCTCGGGATGGACGTGCAGATCCGGGAACCGGACGTGGGACCGGTGCAGGTCCAGGGGCCGAAGTCCCGCGACGTGATGGTGGACCTGTTCGGCGAGTCCATCCTCGACGTGCCCTACTACTACGCGGTCGAGCAGGAGCTGGACGGCATGCAGGTGGTGGTCTCCCGCACCGGCTACACCGCCGAGCTGGGCTACGAGATCTACCTGCACAACGCCAGCCACGACGGGGTGCGGTTGTGGGACGCCATCTGGCAGGCGGGCGAGCCGCACGACCTGCGGGTGATCGGCCCGTGCCACATCCGGCGCATCGAGGCCGGGATCCTGTCGTGGGGCTGCGACATCACCTACGACACCAACCCGTTCGAGGTGGGCTACGGGTTCGAGAAGACCTGGATGGTCGACCTGGACCAGGAGGCGGACTTCATCGGCAAGGCCGCGCTGCAGCGGATCAAGGCCGAGGGGATCAGCCGCAAGCTGGTCGGCGTGGAGATCGGCGGACCGGGCGTGGGTTCGTTCAACGACGGCGAGATGATCGACGTCTTCGACGTGCACGACCCGCGCGGCCTGCGCATCGGCGAGGTCACCTCGGCCTGCTGGTCGCCGCGCATGGAGCGCAACATCGGCTACGCCATGGTGCCGATCGCCTACCACGAGCTGGGCACCGAGCTGGTGGTGCACACCCAGCACGGCCCGCAGGAAGCGGTGGTGGTGGAGAAGCCGTTCCTGGACCCCACCAAGGACATCCCCAAGGCCCTGGTCCGCACGGCGTAGGGAGGTGCGGTGCGATGACGGCCAACGCCGAACTCCTGGAGCAGTCCTTGACCAGCGCCCGGTTCGAGGTGCTGCCGCTGAGGGGTGCGGTCGCGCAGGCTGAGCTGCTGCCCGCCGGGACCACCGTGACCGTCACGGCCTCGCCCGCCAAGGGCATCGAGGCGACCCTGGACCTCGCCGCCCAGCTGCGGGAGCGCGACCTGCACGTGGTGCCGCACCTGGCGGCCCGGATGGTCGGCGACCGCTCGCACCTGACCGCGCTGCTGGACCAGCTGGACGAGCTCGGGATCACCGAGGTCTTCGTGGTGGCCGGGGACTCCGCCGAACCGCGGGGGCAGTTCCCGGACGCGCTGGCGCTGCTGCGCGCGCTGGACGAGCTCGGTCGGCGCCCGGCGCGGGTGGGCATCACCGGCTACCCGGAGCGGCACTCGTTCATCGCCGACGCCAGCACCGTGCGGGCCATGGCCGAGAAGGCCCGCTACGCCGACTACGTCGTCTCGCAGATCTGCTACGACCCGCGCACCGTGGCGGACTGGCTGCGGGCGGTGCGCGCCCGCGGGGTGCTGCTGCCGATCCACGTCGGCGTGCCCGGGGTCGTGGACGTGCACCGGCTGCTGCGGATCTCGCTGAAGATCGGGCTGGGCGAGTCGATGCGGTTCCTGCGCAAGCAGCACGGCGTGGTGTCGAAGCTGCTCACCCGCTACACCCCGGACGAGCTGCTCGACGAGCTCTCCCCCCACCTCGTCGACCCCGCCGCCGGTATCGCGGGCTGGCACTTCTTCACCTTCAACGAGATCGCGAAAACGGTGCAGTGGCGCCACGACCTGGTCGCCCGGCTCCGGGAGGTACCGGCATGAACATCCCCTCCGACCTCGACATCTCCCGCTCCACCGCGCTCAAGCCGCTGGCGGACGTCGCGGCGCAGCTGGGACTCGGGGAGCACCTGCTCGAACCGTACGGGCGCAGCGTCGCGAAGATCTCGCTGGACGCGCTGGAGGAGCTGCCCGAGGAACCGACGGCCCGCTACATCGTGGTCTCGGCCATCACGCCCACCCCGCTGGGCGAGGGCAAGACGACCACGACGGTGGGGCTCGGCCAGGCGTTGCGGCACCTCGGCAAGCGGTCCGCGATCGCCGTCCGGCAACCGTCGATGGGCCCGACGTTCGGCATCAAGGGCGGCGCGGCCGGTGGCGGCTACAGCCAGGTGGTGCCGATGGAGGCGCTGAACCTGCACCTCACCGGCGACATGCACGCGGTCACCGCGGCCCACAACCTGCTGGCCGCGATGCTGGACAACCACCTGCACAAGGGCAACGCGCTGGGCATCGACCCGCACCGGATCACCTGGCGGCGGGTGCTGGACGTCAACGACCGCGACCTGCGCAGCATCGTCACTGGCCTCGGTGGACGGGCCGACGGCACACCCCGGCAGACCGGCTTCGACATCACCGCGGCCAGCGAGGTGATGGCGGTGCTGGCGCTGTCCACGTCGCTGCGGGACCTGCGGCAGCGGCTGGGCCGGATCGTGGTGGGCTACACCCGCGACGGCGAGCCGGTCACCGCCGAGCAGCTGCGCGCGGGCGGGGCGATGGCGGTGATCATGCGCGAGGCGATCAAGCCGAACCTGATGCAGACCACCGAGAACACGCCGGTCCTGGTGCACGCCGGGCCGTTCGGCAACATCGCGCACGGTAACTCCTCGGTGGTGGCCGACCGGATCGCCAGCCGCTGCGCGGACTACCTGGTGACCGAGGCGGGCTTCGGTGCGGACATGGGTGCCGAGCGGTTCTTCAACATCAAGTGCCGCACCTCCGGCTTGCGCCCGGACGCGGCGGTGCTGGTGGCCACGGTGCGCGCGCTGAAGGCGCACTCCGGGCGGTACAAGGTGGTGGCGGGCAAGCCGCTGCCAGCCGCGATGCTGGCGGAGAACCCGGACGACGTGCGCGCCGGGGCGGCGAACCTGCGCAAGCAGATCGACAACATCCGGCTGCACGGGGTCTCGCCGGTGGTGGCGGTCAACGCCTTCCCCACCGACTACCACAGCGAGCACGACGCGATCCGCGAGGTCGCCGAGGCCGAAGGCGCGCGGGTCGCGGTCAGCAACCACTTCCTGGAAGGCGGCAAGGGAGCGGTGGAACTGGCCGAGGCGGTGGTGGCGGCGGCCGAGGAGCCGAGCGGTTTCCAGCTCCTGTACCCGGATTCGGCGGACCTGCGCAGCAAGATCGAAACGATCGCGACGAAGGTCTACGGAGCCGACGGCGTGTCCTACCTCCCGGCGGCGGCCCGAGCCCTGGACGCCTACGAGGCCAACGGCTACGGCGACCTCCCGGTCTGCATCGCCAAGACCCACCTCTCGCTGAGCTCGGACCCCACCCTCCTGGGTGCCCCGACGGGCTGGACCCTCCCGGTCCGCGAGGTCCGGGCCTCGGTCGGAGCGGGCTTCGTCTACCCGATCTGCGGCGAGATGCGCACCATGCCAGGCCTCGGCTCCCACCCGGCAGCGGAGTCCATCGACCTCGACGAGGACGGCAACATCACGGGCTTGAGCTGAACCCGTTCCGCTCGGCCCGAACCCCGCGCAGGAAGGTCCGCAACTCCTGGGGAGGTCGGATGAGCGACTTCCCCCGGAGTTGCGAACCCCCGTCCCGTTCGCCTGACCGTCAGAGCTGGGAGCCGCCGCCGTCGACGACGAGTTCGGCTCCGGTGGTGTAGGTGGCGTCGAACGCGAGGAAGGCCACCGCCTTGGCGACCTCGGTCGGGGTTCCCATCCGCAGCATCGGGTTATCCGCGGTCATCTGGGCCTTGGTCTGCGCGGCCGCCTCCGCGGGCAGCGACTTCTCCAGGATCCCGGAGTCGATCGGTCCGGGGCTGACCGCGTTCACGCGGATCTTGCGCGGCAGCAGTTCCCTCGCCAGGCTCCGCGTCATCGAGCGCAGCGCCGCCTTGCCTGCCGCGTACGCGCTGAGCATCGGCACGCCCAGCGCGTTCGCGACCGAGGTGGTGACCACCACGCCACCGCCCTCCACCAGCAGCGGAGCGAGCCGCTGCACGGTGAAGTACGGGCCCTTGGCGTTGATGGCCAGCAGCCGGTCGAAGAGCTCCTCGTTTGTCTCCTCGAACGGTGCGAAGCCGTTCACCCCCGCGTTGGCGAACAGCACGTCGACCGTGCCGAACTCCGCTTCCACCCGTTCGGCCAGCTCGTCGATGTCGGACAGCGATCCCGCGTCGCTGCGGACCGCGACCGCGTTGTCGCCAAGCGAGTCGCGGGCGGTGTCCAACGCAGCCTGGTTCCGCCCGGTGATCAGGACGCGCGCCCCCTCGTCGGCGAGCAGCCGCGCGGTGGCCAGGCCGAAGCCGCTGCTGCCTCCCGTGATCACGACCTTCTTCCCCACGTACTTGCCCATGTCGTTCCTTCGTTGCCGGTTCCAGGTCTTGTCCGGTGCGGACGTCACCGAGTCAACAGCCCGCTGACCTGGGCGTCCAAGACCTGTTCCGCACCCCGCTATGCGCGAGCGGCATAACGCCTAAGGTGTGGGGGTGGCCGCCAAGGACTCCCCGCCGGACTTCGACCTGAGGCTGATCCGGTACTTCACGGTCGTCGCCGAGCACCTGAACTTCTCCCGCGCGGCGGATGCCCTGCACGTCGCCCAGCCGTCCCTGAGCCGCCAGATTCGGCGGCTGGAGGACGTCCTCGGCGTGCGCCTGCTGGAACGCACCACCCAGGGCACCACCCTCACCGCCGCTGGTGCGGCTTTCCTCCCGCGAGCGCAGGAACTCCTGCACGCGGCCCACCAAGCGGCACTCGTCGCGCGCGCCGCCGCGCCGCCCCGCGCGATCACCATCGGGTACCTCGAAGACCTCGTGATCACGCCCGCGGTGCAGGACCTACGCCGCCGCCACCCGGACGCCCACGTCCGCACCCGGCACCTGGACTGGGACGAAGCACGTGCCCTGCCCGACGGCCAGGTCGACGTGCTCGTGGCCCGCACCCCGTTGCCAATCGACACCGATGACCTGCACGTGACGGTCCTCTACGACGAGCCCCGGGTGCTCCTCGTGCCCGCCGCCCACCGCCTCGCGGGCAAGGAGTCGGTCGGCCCAGGCGACTTCGCCGACGAACCGCTCGTCGCCTGCGCCGGGATGGCCGCGGTGTGGACCGGGTTCTGGCGCCTCGAGCCCCGCCCGGACGGCAACCCGGCCCCGCTCGGCCCGATCCTGGTCGAAACCTTCGAGGACAAGCTCGAAGCCGTGGCCGACGGACGCGCGATCGCCATCGCACCGGCCGACGACCGCCGCAGCACCCTCCGCGACGACCTGGCCAGAATTCCCATCGACGGCATCGAGCCGTGCCAGGTCGCCGTCGTCACCCGCGCCGACGACCCCGACCCGCTCGTCTCCCACTTCGTCGAATCCGCCCTCGACCTCCTCAAGGGCGGCAACCGCTCAACCCACAGCTGACCCCGGAGCGCGGACACAACCCCGCCCTGCCGGAGGGCCAAACGAAGGTGGAGGGCATTTCCAACCCGGAGCTGCCCTCCATCTGTCGCCCGCTCAACTAGCCCCCTCAGCCCAGGTCGAACCGCCCAGCCTTCAGTGAGTGGATCAACGCGACTTGTGCACGCGGGGAAACCGCTAGTGCCGGGCCGCTCGGGTTCTTCGAATCCCGCACTGCGAGGAACGTCGAGGTCTCCCCGACCTCGACGCATTCCGAGCCTTGAGCCCCGCGGCTGCTCTTGCGCCACCGGATCGACAAGTCTGATGCCCGGTCAACGTGGTTCACGTCAGATCCTCCTGCTCAGCCCTGGATGCCGAGGCGAAGGTGTTCTGTGTGGTAGACCGCTTCGTCGAGGAGTTGGGCGACGCACGGTTTTTTGCTGCTGCGCCGACGTTCTCGAGAAGCAGGCCCGCACTGTGGCGGACCTCGACGAGATGTTGCTGGAGCCAAACGGATTACGACCAACGAGGGTCGTGTGGTCTGGTCCGACACACAAAGCTTCCCAACCGCGCACTGGTGCGGTGGGGTCGACGTGGGTGCTGATCGCGCTCACGTCGAGGTGGAGGTGGAGTTCCGTGGCTCAGGAGCAGTGGGACGTGTTGTCCGGGGTGGGCATCACCGCGCTGATGGTGGCGGCGGCCAGGGCACTGGAGTCCGCGCGGGCGGACCGGTTGGTCGACGACCCCTACGCGGGCGCGTTGGCCCGCTGCGCGGGTGCGCCCGTGCCGACCGCCGAATCCGACTTCAGCCCGCGGTTCCGGGACGCGGTGGGCTACATCGGCCTGCGGTCCCGCGTCCTCGACGACTTCCTCACCCGGGCCGCCACCGACGGCATCGCGCAGGCCGTGGTCCTGGCGTCGGGGCTGGACACCCGGGCGTACCGGCTGGCGTGGCCACCCGGGTTCGAGCTCTTCGAGATCGACCAGCCGAGGGTGCTGGCGTACAAGGACGAAGTGCTCGCCGCTGAAGGCGCCGAGCCGCGCTGCGCCCGCCGCGCCGCTGGCGTGGACCTGCGCGACGACTGGCCCGCCGCGCTGCGCGAGATCGGGTTCGACCCGGCGCGGCGCACCGCCTGGGTCGCCGAAGGCCTGCTCCTCTACCTGGACGCCGCCACCGAGCGGTCGCTGGTGCGCCGGGTCACCGAGAACTCCGCCCCCGGCAGCCGGATCGCCGTCGAGGACCTGGTCACGAAGCGCTCGGCGCTGCTCGACGACGAATCCGTCCAGGCCTCGCAGCACTGGGGCGTCAACCTGGACGAGCTGGTCAGCCAGGAGGACCGCCCGGAGCCCGAGGTGCTGCTCGCCGAGCACGGCTGGACGGCCGAGCGCGAGGAGTTCAGCAGCGCCGCCCGGCGGTACGGCCGCGAGCTGAGCGGTCACGCGCGGGGCATGTCCGAGGTCAGCAGCGTGGTGACCGCGGAGCTGTGATCAGCGGACCACGACCACCGGGCAGGCCGCGTGGTGGACCAGCTTGAGGGCCACCGAGCCGACCATCATTCCGGTGAAGGCTCCGTGGCCCTTGTTGCCCACCACCAGCAGGTCAGCCTGCTTGGACAGCCCGACCATCTCGTCGACCACGTGGCCGCGGATCAACCGGGCGCGCAGGTCCACCGACGGGAACTCGGCCTTGATCCGGTCCACCGCCGCGTCCAGCGACTTGCGGGCCCGCTGCTCCAGCTCGGCGTCCGGCGTCGGCATCCGGTACCCGAACTGGACGGGCTGGTGCCAGACCATGGCGGCGTGCACGATGCCGCCGACCTCCTTGACCTGGTTCGCCGCCCAGCGCAGCGCCCGGATCGACTCGTCCGATCCGTCCAAGCCGACAACGACGGTCTGCGGCATCGCGGGGCTCCTCCCGACGGGGGCTTGCCGATCTTGCCCGGATAGTAGGCCAGCACCGCCACCGACGCCACCGCCCCAGGAGGGGCGTCAGAGCTGGTTGACCTCGGTGATGCGCAGCACCGCCGACCCGGCTTCGTCGGATGCGGCGAGGTCGACCTCCGCGCTGATGCCCCAGTCGTGGTCCTCGTCTGGGTCGGCGAAGATCTGCCGGACCAGCCAGCGGTCGGCCTCCTCGGTGATCATCAGCAGCGCCGGGCCGCGGGCGTCCGGGCCCGTGCCGATCTCGTCGTGCTGCTCGAAGTACTCCTCCAGCGCGTCCGCCCACGCGTCGGCGTCCCAGCCGCTGTCGCCGTCGAGCTCGCCGAGCTCGTCGTAGCGACGGCGGGCCGCCAGCTCCACGCGGCGGAACAGCGCGTTGCGCACCTGGACGCGGAAGGCCCGCTTGTTCGCCGTGACCCGCTCCGGCCCCTCGTCCACCGGTGCCGCCGTCGGCTCGGCGCCCGGGTGGCGCAGCTTCTCCCACTCGTCCAGCAGGCTGGAGTCGACCTGGCGCACCAGTTCGCCCAGCCACTCGATGATGTCGGTGAGCTCCTCGGTCTTGGCGTCGTCAGGCACCGTGTGCCGCAGGGTCTTGTAGGCGTCGGCGAGGTAGCGCAGCACCAGGCCCTCGGAGCGGGCCAGCCCGTAGTGGTTGACGAACTCCACGAAGTTCATCGCCCGCTCGAACATGTCGCGGACCACCGACTTCGGCGACAGCTCGTGCTCACCGACCCACGGGTGCCCCTTGCGGTAGGTCTCGTAGGCGGCGTCCAGGAGTTCGGCCAACGGCTTGGGGTGGGTGATCTCCTCGAGGAGCTCCATCCGCTCGTCGTACTCGATGCCGTCGGCCTTCATCTTCGCCACGGCCTCACCGCGAGCCTTGAACTGCTGCTGCGACAGCACCTGCCGCGGATCGTCCAAGATGGACTCGACGACCGACAGCACGTCCAGCGGGTAGCTGGGCGAGTCGACGTCGAGCAGCTCGATGGCGGCCAGCGCGAACGGCGACAGCGGCTGGTTGAGCGCGAAGTCGAACTGCAGGTCCACGGTCAGCCGCACCCGGCGGCCCTGCTCGTCGGGCTCGTCGAGCTGCTCGACCACGTCGGCGGCCAGCAGCGCCCGGTAGATCGCGATGGCGCGCAGGATGTGGCGGCGCTGCGTCGCCCGGTCCTCGTGGTTGTCCTCCAGCAGATGGCGCATCGCCGCGAAGGCGTCGCCGGGCCGGTTGATGACGTTGAGCAGCATCGCGTGGTTGACGGTGAAGCTGGAGCGCAGCGGTTCCGGCTCGGCGCCGACCAGCTTCTCGAAGGTCTTCTCGCTCCAGGACACGAAGCCCTCGGGCGCCTTCTTGCGCACCACCTTGCGCTTCTTCTTCGGGTCGTCCCCGGCCTTGGCCAGCGCCCGCTCGTTCTCGATCTCGTGCTCCGGCGCCTGCACCACCACGTACCCGGCGGTGTCGTAGCCCGCGCGGCCCGCGCGCCCGGCGATCTGGTGGAACTCGCGCGCCTTCAGGTGCCGGGTGCGCACCCCGTCGTACTTGGTCAGGCCGGTGATCAGCACGGTGCGGATCGGCACGTTGATGCCCACCCCGAGGGTGTCGGTGCCGCAGATGACCTTGAGCAGCCCGGCCTGCGCGAGCTGCTCGACCAACCGCCGGTACTTCGGCAGCATCCCGGCGTGGTGCACCCCGATGCCGTGCCGCACCAGCCGGGACAGCGTCTTGCCGAACCCGGCGGTGAACCGGAAGTCGCCGATCGCCTCGGCGATCTGGTCGCGCTGCTCGCGGGAGGCGACCTTGACGCTCATCAGCGCCTGCGCCTGCTCCAGCGCGGAAGCCTGGTTGAAGTACACGACGTAGACCGGCGCCTGCTGCCCGGCCAGCAGCTCCTCGATGGTCTCGTGCAGTGGCGTCTTGGCGTAGCGGAAGGTCAGCGGGATCGGGCGCTCGGCGGAGGTGACCACCGCGGTCTCCCGGCCGGTGCGCCGGGTGAGGTCCTCCCGGAAGAACGCGACGTCGCCGAGGGTGGCCGACATGAGCACGAACTGGGTGCGCGGCAGCTCCAGCAGCGGCACCTGCCAGGCCCACCCGCGGTCCGGCTCGGCGTAGAAGTGGAACTCGTCCATCACGACCTGGTCCACGTCGGCGCGGTCGCCGTCGCGCAGCGCGATGTTGGCCAGGATCTCGGCGGTGCAGCAGATGATCGGGGCATCGGCGTTGACGCTGCTGTCGCCGGTCATCATGCCGACGTTCTCCGCGCCGAAGACGTCGACCAGGGAGAAGAACTTCTCCGACACCAGCGCCTTGATCGGCGCGGTGTAGAAGCTGCGCTTGCCCGCGGCCAGCGCGGTGAAGTGCGCGCCGGTGGCCACCAGGCTCTTCCCGGAGCCGGTCGGGGTGCTCAGGATGACGTTCGCCCCGGTCACCACCTCCATCAGCGCTTCTTCCTGCGCCGGGTACAGCTCGATGCCCTGGCCGGTGGTCCAGGTGGTGAAGGCGTCGAGCAGCGCATCGGGCTCGGGCGTGTCAGTCGCGGGGAGGTGGTCGGTGAGCTTCATCGTCCTCCCATCGTCCCTGCACAACCCCGGCCCGATCGACCCGGGGTGGCCGAACCCACGTCGAGCCCCGCCACCACCTCCAGCCGCGGCGAGCCCCCACCCGATCGAGGCGACGATCCCCCGCCCCGACGCACCACCGGCGTGTCGGGCTCCCGACACACCCGAAGTCCGCAGTTTCAACTGAAACTGCGCCCGTCCCCCACTCACATTCGCAGTTTCAATTGAAACTGCGGTCTCCCGTCACCCCCAGCTACAGTTTCAACTGAAACTGTAACTCACCCCGTCACCCCTAGTTACAGTTTCAATTGAAACTGTGGTCCCGTGCAGCTGGGGTCGGTTGGGTTGGGTGCGGGTTGGGTGTGACTCCGGTGCGGCGGGGCGAGCTCAGGGGGAATCAGGGTTCGGTTTTTCCTTGGGATCGCGTGAGCGATCGGCGGACCACTGGCGTGGTTGGGGCCGGGTGGTAGTCCGGGGCGGGTTGGGCCTGGGGTGGTTGGCCTGGTCAGTCGTGGTCGGGGTGGGTGGGGGCGAAGAGGCGGAGGTGTTGGGGGAGGACGACGACCGCGGGGCCTGGGGTGGTCAGGGCCCTGGCCAGGTCCGCGCGGAGGTCTTCCGGGGTGGTCCGCACCGCGGGGACGCCGAAGGCCGAGGCCAGGGTGGTGAAGTCCGGCCTGGCCAGTTCGGTCGCGGTCGACTCGCCGAAGGTGTCGGTGAGGTACTCGCGGAGGATGCCGTAACCACCGTCGTCCACGACCAGCCACGTGACGTCCAGGTCGTGCTGGACCGCCGTGGCCAGCTCCGCGATGCCGTACATCGCTCCCCCGTCGCCGGACACCGCCAGCGCCGGGCCGCCGGTCGACGCCGCGCCGAGCGCTGCGGGCAGGCCGAAGCCGAGTCCGCCGGCTCCCTGGGCCGTGTGCATCGGGGCACCGTCGGCGTTCCAGGCCGACCAGGCCCAGTAGCCGAGGATGGTCATGTCCCAGAAGCTCGGCGTGCCCTCGGGCAGCGCCGCGCGCACCTCGCCGAGGATCCGCTGCTCCAGCTCCAGGTCCTGCGCCACCAGCCGGGCGCGGACCCGCTCCAGCAGGTCAGCGACCGCTTTCTCGGCGCGGCCGTCGGGTTCGCGGCGCGGGATACGCGCGAGCAGCGCGGACAGCGCGAGCTTGGCGTCGGCGTGCAGGCCCAGCGCCGGGTGGTTCGACTCGAGCTTGCCCGCGTCGGCCTCGACCTGGACGAGTCGGCCGCGCGGGGCGAACCGGTGGTAGTTGCTGGTCAGTTCGCCGAGACCGGAGCCGACCACCAGCAGCACGTCCGCGTCGGCGAGGAACTCCGTGCTGTGCCAGTCCTCCAGCCACGACTGTCCGGACAGCGGGTGCTCCCACGGGAACACGCCCTTGGCGCCGAACGTGCTCAGCACCGGGGCCCGCAGCGCCTCGGCCAGCTCCAGCAGCTCCGGTCCGGCCCCGGCGCGGGCCGCGCCGCCACCCGCCAGGACCACCGGGTTCTCGGCGCCCGCGAGCAGGCGGGCGGCCTCGTCGACCAGCTCCGGCAGCGGTTCGAGCGGTGCCGGTCGGGCGGTGGCGGAGGTGATCGGCGGCAGGCCCGCCGGGGCGAGCAGCACGTCCTGCGGGATCTCCACCCACGTCGGCCCGTACGGCGCGGTCGCCGCCGACTCCCACGCCGCGCGCACCGCGCCGGGGATCTGGCTGGCCGTCCGCGCGACGTGCACCGACTTGACCACGTCCCGGAAGCTGGCCTGCTGGTCGGGCAGTTCGTGCAGGTAGCCGTGGCGACCGCCGCCCAGCCCGGCCCGCGGGACCTGGCTGGAGATGCCCAGCACCGGCACCGACGCGGCCCGCGCCTCCTGCAGCGAGGCCAAGGTCAGCAGCGCGCCCGGACCGGTCGAGACGATCAACGGCGTGACCGGCACCGGACCTGCCGGATCGGCGGCCAGCCGGGCGCGGGCGCACCCGTCGGCGGCGAAGGCCAGGTTGTTCTCCACGCGGGAGCTGATCAGCCGCAGCGGTGACCGGCGCAGCGCGTCGAACAGCCCCAGCGCGTGCTGGCCGGGCAGGCCGAACACCGTCTCGGCGCCGAGCGCGCGCAACGTCTCGACCACCAGGTCGCCGCCGATCCTGCTGTCGGTCATCCCACTGCCTCCCGAGGAGTTCTAGGCGTTCGCCGGTTCGGCGTCCGCGCCGTTGAGCCGCTCGTCCCACCTCGCCAGCACGACCGGATCGGTGCGCGGGGTGAGCAGGCTGACCACCGCGTAGCAGACCAGGCTCGCGCCGAGACCGTAGTAGATCGGCTCGTTGGCGAGGAGTCCGTGCACCGCCATGGAGACGATCACCACCACCGACCCCACCGCCATCGAGGCCAGCGCCCCGGCCCGGGTGCCGCGCTTCCACACCAGGCCGCCGAGGATGGCCACCAGCAGCCCGCCGACCAGGATGTTGTAGGCGACGGTGAGCGCGGAGACCACGTCGTCGACGGCCATCGCGACGACGATCGCCAGCAGGCCGAGCACCAGGGTCGTGATCCGGTTGGTGCGGATGTCCGCGGGCCTGCCCCGCAACCTGCCCAGGACGTCGGTGGTGGTCACGGTCGAGCAGGCGATGAGCGCACCGCTGGAGGTCGACATCAGCGCCGACAGCGCAGCGGCCAGCACCAGGCCGCGGACGCCGGTCGGCAGCAGGTCCGAGACGATGGTGGCGAACGCGTCGTCGGCGTTGCCCAGGTCCGGGTAGAGCACCTTGGCCGCCGTGCCGATCAGCGCGCCCGCGAAGCCGTAGACCAGGCAGTACGCACCGGAGACCAGCCCGCCGCCGGTGGCCACCCGCGGGCTGCGCGCGGTGAACACCCGCTGCCAGATGTCCTGGCCGATCAGGAGCCCGAAGCCGTAGGTCAGCACGTAAGTGGCGATGGTGGCGCCGCCGATGCTGGTGAAGTCGAGGAAGTCCGGCGGCACCCGCTGCGCCAGCCCGTCGGGGCCGCCCACCGCGACCAGCGACATCGGCAGCAGGACCAGCAGGATCCCGATGGTCTTGATGACGAACTGCGCGATGTCGGTGAGCGTGATCGACCACATGCCGCCGAGCACCGAGTAGAGCACCACGATCGAACCGCCGACCGCGATGCCGACCGCGCTGGACACGCCGAAGAGCACGTGGAAGACGGTGGCGAAGGACAGCGTCGAGGTGACCGTGAGCATCAGCGTGTAGCCCCACATCACCACGCCCGCGATCACCGTCGACGAGCCGCCGTAGCGCAGGTCGAGCATCTCCGAGACGGTGTGGACGCGCAGCTTCACCAGCCGCCGCGCGAAGAACGCGTGCAGCGCGAGGATGCCGAGGCCGATGGTCAGCACCAGCCATGCGCCGGAGATGCCGTGCGCGTAGCCGAGCCCGACGCCGCCGATGGTGGACGCCCCGCCGAGCACGACCGCCGACATCGTGCCGGAGTACATGAACCAGCCGAGCCGGCGACCGGCGACCAGGTAGTCGCTCCTGGTGCGGGCCAGCCGCAGGCCGACCCAGCCGATGCCGATCATCCCGGCGATGTAGAGCGCGATCACCACGTAGTCACCGACCACGGCGACCTCCTCCCGCAGACCCTCGCTGTGCGGCGGTGAGCTGGGCCACCGCTGGTTCCCGCAAACCGTAGGGCGAGGTCGGCGGCGGACGACATGGGATGATCCGTCCCAGTTCGGCGTACCCTGTGGCCGTTATGACCACGGCCTTCACCGCGATCCCGCTGCGTGCGGTCGTCGAGGACGGCGCGCTGGCGCTGGACGTCGTCGCCGACAGCCTCCGACCCGGCGCCCTGGACCGCCCCGTGCGCTGGGCGCACGTCAGCGAGCTGCACGATCCCGGCCCGTACCTGCTGGGCGGCGAACTGCTGCTCACCGCGGGCGTCAACCTCGCCGGTGCGCCCGAGGACGTCGAGGACTACGTCCGCGGGCTGCTGGGCGCCGGGATCACCGCCCTCGGCTTCGGCGTCACCCCGCCGATGCACGATGCGCTCCCGGAGGCCCTGCGCGGAGCGTGCGTGCGGCACGGCCTGCCGTTGCTGGTGGTGCCGCCGCGTACGCCGTTCCTGGCGATCAGCCGGGCGGTCGCGGTGGCGCTCGCGGAGGCCGCCCAGCGCGACCAGCGGCGGGTGGCGGTGGCGCGCGAGGCGTTGATCAAGGCTTCCGTCGAGGGGTTGCGGCCGCTGGTCCGGGAGCTCGCGCAGCAGGTGGGCGCGTGGGCGGCGCTGGCCGGGCAGCAGGACGAGGCCGTGGCCGAGCACGGCGCACCCGCCCGGTGGCCCGCCGAACTGCCGGAGCTGCTGGCGAAACTGCGCACGGGGCGCGGGATCCGCAGCGCCACCACCGAGCTTCCCGACGGGACTTCACTGCTGGCGCAACCGGTTTCGCCGCAGGCGACCGCCTCGCACCTGCTCGTCCTCGGTCGTCGACGGCGCTTCGACGCCACCGAGCGGGCCATCGTCGCGGTCGGCGCGGGGTTGCTGGGACTCGCCGGTCGCGCCCGGGACACCCCGCTGAGCGCGGCCACCACAGCCCTGCTGCTGCACAGCGCCCCGCCCGCAGACGTGCTGTGCCGCCTGCTGCCCGGCGAGGACTACCGGGTGGTCGCGGGGACGCCGACGCGGCGCCGCGCGGCGGACGACGTCGCCGACCACGACTGGTTGAGCACGCACCTGGGCACGCCGCTGGTCCAGCTCGCCGACGGCGGCTTCACCGCGGTCACCAACGCCACGCCTGCGCCGGAGGTCCTGTCCGGGATGCGCGACCGCGGCTGGCTGCCGGTGGTCACCCGGCCGCACCGGGCCGACGCGCTACCCGACGCGGCGCAGGAGGTGCAGAACCTGCTGAGCCGGGCCAAGTCCCTGGGCCGACCGGTGGTGGCAGGGAGCGCCGGACTGTCCGCAGTGGTCCCGCCGGACGCGGCCGGTGCGTTCGCGGCGGAGGTGCTCGCCCCGCTGCGCGCGCTGGACCCGGATCGGCAACCGGGTGGACTCCTCGACACGTTGCGGACGTGGCTGGCTCACCACGGCAGCTGGGAACGCACGGCGACGGCGCTCGGGGTGCACCGCAACAGCGTGCGGCACCGCATCGGCCAGGCCGGGCGTGCCCTGGGTGCGGACCTCGCCGACCCGGAGACCCGCATGGAGCTGTGGTTCGCCTTCCGCTGGGCCCAGGACCGCAGTTTCAATTGAAACTGCGAACTCCCGGTGTGTCGGGTGCCGGACACGCCGACGGTTGTGGACGACCGGTTCATCCACGCGTTTCAAGGGAAATCAGGTGTCTGGTTCCCGTTGGGATCGCGTGTCCCCTGGGTGGACGCAGCTCGGGGCGCGGTGTCCACCGGTTCGCGCGCTGGTGTTGCGGGGGCGGGATCGGGGACGATTGACCCCGGACGGGGTAAGCAGTGCGGGAGGAGGGTGCCATGCCGAGCCAGAACGTGCGGTTCGTCGGCGGGCCGCTGGACGGACGGATGCAGGACCTCCGGGATTCGGAAGCCGTCGCGGGCCGACTGCTGCGGCACATCCACCTGCACGACGGGCCCAAGATCGAGACCCACTACGAGCTCCACTACTCCCCCGAGGCGGGCTGGGTCTACCACCTCTGCGGCCAGGGCCACCCGGGAGCATGAGCGGAGACCTCCGCACCACGCACTGCCCACGACGGGGACACGACTGACCGCCTAGGACCAGCCAGGGGCGCTCGCCCCCCGTGGAGCGGGAACCACCCAGCACAGGTCGGGTGGAGGACGCGAGCTCGGCACTCACGACACGCCGACAGCGTGTCCGCGTGCCGTGAGCGGGGAGCTGGCGCCGTTCGCCTCAGCCAGACCGGTCGTTCAGGTCAGCACGGGGGCGCGATGGGGTCGTTCGAGCCGGTGTAGAGGAAGCCGTCGCTGATCCAGCCCCCGCCGTCCCGCTGGTTCCACAGGTCCGTGCGGCCCCAGACGCCGTCCACCGCGTCGCCGCGCGCCGTGCACTTGATGCGGACAACGACGCCGTCGGGCAGCTCCTCGACCACCGGAGCGGTCAACTTCGGCTCGCTGCGCACGTTCACCGAGCTGTTCTGCCCCGCGTCGACCACACCGGTCGGAGTCCCGTCGCCGCGGCCGTGGTTGGTGACCTGGCCGCCGGTGCCGACCTGGGTACCGTTGCGCTCGCCGTACCCGCCGTAGGCCTGGGCCCCCTCGTGGAAGGTCCAGCCGCCGATGGTGTGGCCGTCGACCGGGGTGTGGGAGTCGCCGCGCAGCAGCGAGAAGTGCACGTGCGGGCCGGTGGTGCTGCCGCCGCAGGGCAGGCCGACGTCGATCCGCCCGAGGTAGTCGCCGTACTGCACCGGCTGGCCGTCGCCGAGGTCGGTCAGGCCGGTCATGTGGTAGTAGGTGGTACTGAAGCCGTTCTCGTGCACCACCCGGACCAGCCCGCTGCCGTTGCGCAGGCAGCTCTTGTAGACGCGCCCGGCGCCCGCCGACAGCACCTGCCCGTTGCCGCCGTTGAAGTCCAGCGAGCTGTACGGGCGGCTCTCACCGCTGTCGCCGTGCGGCCCGCCACCCATCCACCAGGAGACGCCTTCGGCCCACGGCAACCCGAGACCGGTGTCGGCCACTGCGGTGCGGCTGTTCTCGTAGTTGCGCGCGAACAGCTGCTTCTCCCCGTCGCTGACGATGCCGTCGGGCGCCTGCTGGACGGCCTGCACGAACTCGGCGGTGCCGTCCAGCTCGACCTGCCAGCCCCGCGCGTCGCGGTGCGCGACGAAGATCGCCGTGTGCGGCCCGGCGTGCTCCTTCGCCGGAGCGGGGATGGTGGTCGTGCCGAAGGCCCAGCCCTGGTCGTTGCGGGTGGGCTCCACCAGCGGCTCGGCCAGCACCGGGACGTTGAACTCCGCGCTGGCGGCCGGACCGCGTTCGGCCAGCATGGTCTCCCGCACGGCCGTGTCGAGGTCCGCCTGGCCCGCACCGCTGGCCGGTGCCACGAGCGTCGCGGTCACCGCCGCCGCGCCCGCAGCCACGCCGAGCGCACGCCTGAGCAACGCATGCATGCCGCCTCCTGGAGGGATCGGGGGATCGTCGAACGGCGGCGGACGAGGGCGGGGTCGGGGCTGCCCTGGTCCGCGGGCGCGTTCCACCACAAGGAACCGCCGCCGCGCACGGCCGTCAAGATCGCCTCGAGCGCCGCGTTCCCGGCGGGAAACCCGGCGGCGCGGTTCCTCCGCAGGTCAGCGCCCCGCGCCCACCCGCTCAGCGAGGCGCAAGTGTGGAAACCCCGTTGTTCCCCAGATTCCCACCCCGGCCGCGCCGGGTTGGACCGCGCAGGCCGGATGTCGCGCCACACCACGTCCGACGAACCGGTTCGGCGCCGTCTGCAGGCCGCGATCGACCGGCTCGCGGAGGACCCGCCGGCAAGGCGTCACCGCGCTGAAGGGCGTCGTCGCGCTCGGCAATCGCCGCGAGGTCCACGAGCGCTGATCGGCCCGCGGTTGTGGGGTTCCGCCAAAAACGGGGACCTGGTGGAGTGGGTCCCCACAAGGCGGGTCCGCCGTCCGGGGGCTGCGACGGGCGTCACAGAGCTGATCGGGTTGGAAACCCCGGCGGCGGCCTACCATCAGTTCCCATGGTGGCGCACTCGAAGTCGAGCGGCGTCGGGCCGGAGCTGGCCTTGGCTGCCGAGTTCCCGGAACCGACCCACGAGCAGTGGCAAGCCCAGGTGCAGAAGGTCCTGCAGCGCTCGGGCCTGGTCGGCGAGCACCCAGCCGGTCCGGTCGAGGACGTGCTGGCCACCACCACGCACGACGGCATCACCGTGCACCCGCTCTACACCGGGGGCGCTGGCGAGGCGGGCGTGCCGGGGTTGGCGCCGTTCGTGCGGGGCAGCCGGGCGCAGGGCAGCGTCGCCGAGGGCTGGGACGTCCGGCAGCGGCACGAGCACCCCGACGCGGCCGAGGCGAACCGCGAGATCTTGGCGGACCTCTACAACGGGGTGTCCTCGCTGTGGCTGCGACTGGGCCCCGGCGGGCTGGCGGTCGAGGACCTCGCGGACGCGCTGGAAGGCGTCCACCTGGACATGATCGGCGTGGCGCTGGACGCCGGTGCCGACTTCGCAGCCGCCGCGGAGGCCTTCCTCACGCTGGCCGACGAGCAGGGCGTGCGCGGCAGCGCCCTGCGCGGCAACCTCGGCGCCGACCCGCTGGGCTGGCAGGCCCGGACCGGCCAACCGGGTGACCGGGCGGCCGCGGTCGCGCTGGCCCAGCGCTGCGCGGCGTTGCCCGAGCTCAAGGCGCTGGTGGTGGACGGGTTGCCGTACCACGGGGCGGGTGGTTCGGACGCCCAGGAGCTCGGCTGCTCGCTGGCCGCCGCGACCACCTACCTGCGGTGGCTCACCGAGGCCGGGATCGACGTCGACACCGCTGCCAAGCTGCTGGAGTTCCGCTACGCCGCCACCGCCGACCAGTTCCTCACCATCGCCAAGCTGCGGTCCGCCCGTCGGCTGTGGGAGCAGGTGATGCGCACCTGCGGCGCTTCCGAGCAGGCGCGCGGGCAGGTCCAGCACGCGGTGACGTCCCCGGCGATGCTGACCCGCCGCGATCCGTGGGTGAACATGCTGCGCACGACGATCGCGGCCTTCGCGGCAGGCGTGGGTGGCGCCCAGGCGGTGACCACGCTGCCGTTCGACGCCGCGGTCGGCCTGCCGGACGCCTTCTCCCGCCGCATCGCGCGCAACACGCAGTCGCTGCTGCTGGAGGAGTCGCACCTGGCGCAGGTCATCGACCCGGCCGGGGGTTCCTACTACGTCGAGTCGCTGACCGACGAGCTGGCGCAGGCGGCCTGGGCCTGGTTCCAGCGGATCGAGGCCGCCGGTGGCTTGCCCGCCGCGCTGGAGTCCGGCCTGATCAGCAGCGAGCTGGCCGCCACCTGGGAGCAGCGGCGCACCGCGATCGCGCACCGCCAGGACGCCATCACCGGGGTCAGCGAGTTCCCGAACCTGGACGAGGCACCGCTGGAGCGCGAGCCCGCGCCCGAGCAGCCCGGCGGCGGTCTGCCCCAGCACCGCTACGCCGAGGACTTCGAGCGGCTGCGCGACGCGGCCGACGCCCAGCCGAGCAGGCCGACGGTGTTCCTGGCGACGCTCGGACCGCTGGCCGCGCACAACGCGCGCGCCTCCTTCGCGCGCAACCTGTTCGCCGCGGGCGGCATCGAGTGCACCGACGCTGGCGCCACTGAGTCCACAGAGGACGTCCTCGCGGCCTACGCGGGCACGCCGGTCGTGTGCCTGTGCTCCAGCAACGAGGTCTACGCCGAACGCGCTGCGGAGACGGCCGAGGCGCTGAAGCGGGCCGGGGCGCAGCAGGTGCTGCTGGCCGGGAAACCGAGCGAGATCAGCGGCGTCGACGGGTACGTCCACGCCGGGTGCGATGCGCTTGCCGTCCTCACCGACGTCCACGACCAGTTGGGAGTCCGACGATGACGCAGATCCCGAACTTCGCCGACGTCCCGCTGGAGAGCCCGCCGGTCGCCGATTCCCCCCGGGACCAGGCGGAGCGGTGGCAGGAGGAACTGCTCGCGGCCACCGGCAAGGAGTCCGACGCGCTGGTGTGGGAGGCGCCCGAGGGCATCGGCGTCAAACCGCTCTACACCGCCGCCGACACCGAGGGCCTGGACTTCCTGCGCACCTACCCCGGAATTGCGCCGTTCCTGCGCGGCCCGTACCCGACGATGTACGTCAACCAGCCGTGGACCGTGCGGCAGTACGCCGGGTTCTCCACCGCCGAGGAGTCCAACGCCTTCTACCGGCGCAACCTCGCCGCCGGGCAGAAGGGCCTGTCGGTGGCCTTCGACCTGGCCACCCACCGCGGCTACGACTCCGACCACCCCCGGGTGGCCGGGGACGTGGGCATGGCCGGGGTGGCCATCGACTCGATCTACGACATGCGCCAGCTCTTCGACGGCATCCCGCTGGAGAAGATGAGCGTGTCGATGACCATGAACGGCGCGGTGCTGCCGATCATGGCGCTCTACATCGTCGCCGCCGAGGAGCAGGGTGTCGCGCCGGAGAAGCTGGCCGGGACCATCCAGAACGACATCCTCAAGGAGTTCATGGTCCGCAACACCTACATCTACCCGCCGCAGCCGTCGATGCGGATCATCTCCGACATCTTCGCCTACACCTCGCAGCGGATGCCGAAGTTCAACTCCATCTCGATCTCCGGCTACCACATCCAGGAAGCCGGGGCCACCGCCGACCTGGAGCTGGCCTACACCCTCGCCGACGGCGTGGAGTACCTGCGGGCCGGGCGCCAGGCCGGGCTGGACATCGACGCCTTCGCGCCCCGGCTGTCGTTCTTCTGGGGCATCGGGATGAACTTCGCGATGGAGGTCGCCAAGCTGCGCGCGGCCCGCCTGCTGTGGGCGAAGCTGGTCAAGCAGTTCGGGCCGCAGAACCCGAAGTCGCTGTCGCTGCGCACCCACTCGCAGACCTCCGGCTGGTCGCTGACCGCCCAGGACGTCTACAACAACGTGGTGCGCACCTGCGTGGAGGCGATGGCCGCCACCCAGGGCCACACCCAGTCGCTGCACACCAACGCGCTCGACGAGGCACTGGCGCTGCCCACCGACTTCTCCGCGCGCATCGCCCGCAACACGCAGCTGGTGCTGCAGCAGGAGTCCGGCACCACGCGGGTCATCGACCCGTGGGGCGGCAGCTACTACCTGGAACGCCTCACCCAGGACCTCGCCGAGCGCGCGTGGGCGCACATCACCGAGGTCGAGGACGCCGGCGGCATGGCCCAGGCCATCGACGCGGGCATCCCCAAGCTGCGCATCGAAGAGGCCGCGGCCCGCACCCAGGCCCGCATCGACTCCGGCCGCCAACCGCTGATCGGCGTCAACAAGTACCGCTACGACGGCGACGAGCAGATCGACGTGCTCAAGGTGGACAACGCCGGGGTCCGCGCCCAGCAGCTAAAGAAGCTGCGGCGGCTGCGGGCGGAACGCGACGACCAGGCCTGCGAGGACGCGCTACGCCGCCTCACCGCCGCGGCCGAGGCGTCGATGTCCGACGAACGCCCCGACGACCTCGCGCACAACCTGCTGGCGCTGGCCGTGGACGCGGCACGGGCCAAGGCCACCGTAGGCGAGATCTCCGACGCGCTGGAGAAGGTGTTCGGCCGCCACTCCGGGCAGATCCGTACGATCACCGGCGTGTACCGGGACGAGTCGGGACCCTCGGAGCAGCTGGAGACCGCCCGCCAGCGCGTCGAGGAGTTCGCCGAAGCCGAAGGCCGCCGACCGCGCATCCTGGTCGCCAAGATGGGCCAGGACGGCCACGACCGCGGCCAGAAGGTGATCGCCACCGCCTTCGCCGACCTCGGCTTCGACGTGGACGTGGGCCCGCTGTTCCAGACCCCGGCCGAGGTGGCCCGCCAGGCCGCCGAGTCCGACGTGCACGTCGTCGGCGTCTCCAGCCTCGCCGCCGGGCACCTGACGCTGGTGCCCGCGCTGCGCGACGAGCTGGCCGCGGTCGGCCGGGAGGACATCATGATCGTCGTCGGAGGTGTCATCCCGCCCGCCGACTTCGACGCGCTGCGCCAGGCCGGGGCCTCGGCGATCTTCCCGCCCGGCACGGTTATCGCCGACGCCGCGCTCGGCCTGCTCGACGAACTCCGCACCCGGCTCGACCACTGATCATGCCGCGCAGGATCGACGTCCAGGACTACGCCAAGGGCGTGCTTGCCGGGTCCCGCACCAAGCTGGCGCAGGCGATCACGCTGGTCGAATCGACCCGCGCCGACCACCGCGCGCTGGCCCAGGAACTGCTGGTCGAGCTGCTGCCGCACAGCGGCGGCGCGCACCGGGTCGGGATCACCGGCGTGCCCGGGGTGGGCAAGTCGACGTTCATCGAGTCGCTGGGCTCGATGCTGACCGGCGGCGGGCACCGGGTCGCGGTGCTGGCCGTCGACCCGTCGTCCACCCGCAGCGGCGGCAGCATCCTCGGCGACAAGACGCGGATGGGCAAGCTGGCCAGCGATCCGGCGGCGTTCGTGCGCCCCTCGCCGTCGGCGGGCACGCTCGGCGGTGTCGCGCGCGCGACGCGGGAGACCATCGTGCTGATGGAAGCGGCCGGGTACGACGTGGTGCTGGTGGAGACCGTCGGCGTCGGCCAGTCCGAGGTGACCGTGGCGGGCATGGTCGACTGCTTCCTGCTGCTGTCCCTGGCGCGGACCGGCGACCAGCTGCAGGGCATCAAGAAGGGCGTGCTGGAGCTGGCCGACATCATCGCGGTCAACAAGGCCGACGGCGACCACGCGGCCGAAGCGCGCAAGGCGGCCCGCGAGCTCCGCAGCGCCCTGCGCCTGCTCACCCCGGTCAGCGCCAGCTGGAAACCACCGGTGCTGACCTGCAGCGGCCTGCAGGGCACCGGGCTGGACTCGGTGTGGGAGCAGGTCGAGCAGCACCGGGAGGTGCTCACCCAGACCGGCGAGTTCGCGGAGAAGCGCAGCCGCCAGCAGGTGGAGTGGACCTGGGCACTGGTGCGCGACCAGCTGCTCTCGGAGCTCACCCACCACCCCGGGGTCCGCGCGATCCTCGGCGAGGTGGAGGCCCAGGTGCGCGCAGGCGAGCTGACGGCGGGCCTGGCCGCCGAGCGGCTGCTCGGCGCGTTCCGCAGCGATCCCTAGTCGGTGGCCGGTTCGGCTCGCACGAACCGGTGCCAGCCACGCTGCTGCTCATCTCGGTCCTCGCCGTCGGTGGCGGTCAGCTGCCACGCCGGAAGCCTCCGCAGCCAGTCCTGATCGGCCACCCAGTCGGATGCGAAGATCCGGGCCTCGGCGAAGTCCGGTTCTCCCAGTACGGCCTGGTCGAACCACGCCGCGTCGTGGAACTCGGCCTCGCGGAACGACGTCGTGCCCGCGAACCGCGATCCACCGAACGAGGCGGATGCCTGGAAACGCGCTCCAGCGAAAGAAGCCCCGTCGTTGAACTCCGCCGCGCTGAACGACGCCGCGCCGCCGAACACCACCTCCCGGTACGAAACCGCGCTGTGGAACACCACCTGCCGGAACGAAGCCGTACCGCCGAACTTCCCCTCGGCGAAGGACGCCGGCTCGCGGAACACGGTCTCGACGAACCTGGCCATGTCGTCGAACTCCGCTGTGCGGAACGATGCCACACCGCCGAACTCCGCCTGGCTGAACTGGGTCACGTCGTGGAAGTGCGCCCCACCGAACGACACCGCGTCGTGGAACCGGGCTCCGCTGAACGACGCCGCGCCGCGGAACACCACTCGCGCGAAAGTGGCCTCGCCGCTGAACACCGTCCCGTCGAACGAGGCGCTGCGGACTCGACAGCCCGCCATGTCCCAGTCGACGAGCGCGGCTCGGGTGAGGTCGAGGTCCACGTCGGCCCAGAACTTGCCGTCTTCCGCTCCACGACGCAGATGGGCCGTGAGCAACCGTTGCGCGGTGAGCCTCACCTGGCTCTCCTGACGGTGCGCGTCCTGCTCCCCATCGGTCTCGGCGGGAGTTGTGAAGGGCATGCGCAGGTAGGCGCACAACAGGTCCACGACCGTCTGCCGGTGACCGGGGTTGTCCTGGCCGAGCCGTTCCAGGGCGTAGAGCGCGGCCAAGCGCACCGGGGCCTTGTCCGAACCCAGCTGCTCCGCGGCGGAGGCGTACAGCTCGGTGATCCGCCTTTCCACCGCATCGTGGCGGGCGTCATCGGCGGCTCGCTGCTTCTGCGCCAGGTCCCGCTCGTTCTGGGCCAGCTGCAGTTCGGTGGAGCGTTGCCGTCGTGCGGCGAGCAGCAGCGCAGCTGCGCCACCGGTGCCGACCACGATGCCACCGGCCAGCTTGATGATCTCCAGCTGGACCTTGTCCTGCGGGCTCCCACCACCGTAGAGCGCCATCAGCGCCCACATCGAGACCGCCGCCACCACCAACAGCACCAGCGCCCCGATCCAGATCGACCGGGCGGGCATCACGGGAACGCGCCCGGCATCGTCGCGACGCCACTTCCACCACGAACCGATCATGTCGACGAGCATGCCACCCGCCGTGCGCGAAACCGGGACGTCACCGGAAACCGTGGTCCGGCGCTAGTGTGCACGCCATGGACTTCAGCGTGACCAGCACGCGGCTGCCCGGCGACGTCGCGGTGATCTCGGTCAGCGGTGAGATCGACGTCTACACCACGCCCGCGCTGCGGGAGCAGTTGGTCGATGCGGTGAACGGCGGTGCGCACCGCTTGATCGTGGACCTCGCCCAGGTCGACTTCCTGGACAGCACCGCGCTGGGCGTGCTGGTCGGGGCCTTGAAGTGGATGCGCGCCGTCGACGGCGACCTGGTCGTGGTGTGCACCGCGGACCGGCTGCTCAAGACCTTCCGGATCACCGGCCTGACCAAGGTCCTCCCCGTCGTGCCCGACATCCCCTCCGCCCAGTCCTGGCGCGCGTGAGCCCCAGCGAACAACCGTTCGGCGGCCGGGCCCGCCGCCGCGGGCCTGCTCTGCGGTGCTCGACCGCGCCTGGTCGAACTCCGGCACGTCGGAGTTGGCGTCAACGCTGATCTGCATGGGGCCATCAGGTCCCGGTCGAGTTCAGTACCGCCCCAGCACCCCCCGGCCCGGCAACGCGTTCCGGGAATCCTGACCCGGTGAGCAACCCCGCGGCGGGGCCGCACGTCCCACGGGGAGGTAAGCCCGAACACGTGGAAAGGCCCCCTGTGCTTCACCTGCGAACCACTGCCACCGCGCTCTCCGCCGTCGCGCTCGCCGCGGGCCTCAGCTCCTGCGCGTCCGGTTCCGAACCCGCCCCGAGCGGGCAGAACCCCGGGATCGCGGTGGGCGAACCCGCCCCGGGACAGGTCGAGACCGCGCGCTCGGAGGAGACCGAGCAGGCGGAGGGGTCCAGCACCGAGCAGCCGGACGACGGCGAGGGCAGCGGGTTCGGGAAGTGCACGGCCGACACCCTCTCGGTGCGCGTGGAGCACCACGGTGACGAGGACGTGGCCCGCAGCGCCGACCTGTTCATCGCCAACGTCGGCACCGAGGCGTGCAACCTGCCCGGGTTCCCGCAGCTGGAGTTCTACAACGACCAGCATGAGGCGCTCAGCATCGACGTCAGCCAGAACGGGTCGACGCAGGAGCTGCTGGAGATCAAGCCCGGTGAACGGTTCACGGCACCGCTGGGCTGGTCGTCGAGCCCGGAGTTCGCGCCCTGCCAGGAGCCCGTCGCGGTCGCGGTGTTTCCGCCGAACACCTCCGAGGCCAAGGAGACGCCGTGGACCGGCGGCAAGATCTGCGCCAACGGCGTGTCCATCGACCCCTACGCCCGGGCCTGATCCCACCCGCCCGAGGTCGGGGCGGATACTGGGGCGGCACCGACCTCGACCCCGGAAGCGGTGAACCATGCGGATCAGTGTTGACGCGGACTCCGGAGTGCCGCCCTTCGAGCAGGTGCGGTCGAGCATCGCCGAGCAGGTCCGCAGCGGCGAACTGCCGGTGGGCACCAAGCTCCCCACGGTCCGAGCCCTGGCCGCCGACCTGGGCATCGCGGTCAACACCGCGGCCAAGGCCTACCGCGAGCTGGAACAGGCGGGCCTGCTCGAAACACGGGGCCGAGCAGGCACGTTCGTCTCCGACGCGGGCAACCAGGCGGCAGCCCGAGCAGCCGAAGCAGCAGCCACCTACGCCCAGATCACCCGCGCCCTCGGCATCCCCACCGAAGAAGCCCTGGCCATCGTCCAAGCCGCCCTCAAGGCATGACGCCGGGGGTCGTGAGTGCGTAACAGTGTTCCAACCCCGTTTCGCACTCACGACCCCCCCCCCCAGCGTCCGGGACCGATGCACCGGTGGGAACCCA
>NZ_JBEPDU010000067.1:0-36700 GCF_040300525.1 Saccharopolyspora sp. NPDC000359
TTCCCCTCACCCCCGTTCTTCTACTTTTGCTGTCCCGGCCGCGGGCCCTCCCGGGCCCCCGCCCTGTTTTTCTCCCGGGCGGGCGGCCGAGGCCGCCCGCGCGCAACTGGAGTTCGGGATCAGAATCCCGGCGGGTTGGCCCCGGGGTGCGGCATCTGCTGCGTGCCCTGCGGACCGCCGCCCTGGTTGGACTGACCGCCTTGGCCAGCCGGGCCGCCCTGGCCGGACGAACCCTGGTTCGGCGAACCACCCGGACCGCCCTGCTGACCAGACTGACCACCCTGGCCCGCGGCCGGGGAACCGCCCGAGGACGGGCTCCACCCGCCCGGCTGCTGCGGCTGGCCACCGGTGGCCGGACCCCAACCGCCGCTGGCCGGTGCGAACTGACCGGGCTGCCCGGGCGGCGTGGCGGGGTTCCACCCGCCGGGACCACCCGGCTGGCCAGGGCCACCGGCCTGACCGGGACCGCCCGGCTGACCGGGACCACCTGGCTGACCGGGGCCGCCCTGCGGACCGGGCTGGAACGGGGCGGGCTGCCCGCCCTGGCTGGACGGGGACGAACCGGCGGACTCGGGCAGGTTGATGATCCCGCCGTCGATCAGCAGGATGCCGACCACGCCGCCGAGCTGTGCGATGGCCAGCAGCAGGAGCACCACGACGATGCCGCCGGAGCTGCCGCCGACGAGGTCCTGCAGCAGCGCGAGGGTCGCGTACGCCGACAGCGGCGCAGCCGCGAACAGGGCGTTAGGCGTCTTGGGCACGAACCGCAGACCCGCGAGCGCCGCGGCGGTGATGAAGGAGAAACCGGCGAGGCTGCCGAGGAGCACCCCGGCGATCTCGCTGAAGAAGCCGATCAGGTAACCGACGAGACCGGCCCCGGCCGCCACCAGCGCCAAGATCTCCTTCAAGCCGAGTGCGGATCCGGCCGAGCTGGTCTTCCGCGACGGGGGATATGGGGCGGACATGGCTGGGGACACTCCTCAATGGACATTCGGGGGACGAGGATGGGCCAGACCGACGGTATCCGATCCAGCGACCCCGGTGTGCCGGACGGCGGTGCCAGCTGCTCCGGACCGGACCGCGCCAACCGGGCCGCAACAGCCGTCGGGGCCGGACACCCGCAGGTGTCCGGCCCCGACGGCTGATCGAGATCGGGCTCAACCCTTGATGATCTCGCGCATCAGGTTGGCGGTCTCGCTCGGCGTCTTGCCGACCTTGACGCCAGCGGCCTCCAGGGCCTCCTTCTTCGCCGCGGCGGTGCCGGACGAACCGGAGACGATGGCGCCCGCGTGGCCCATGGTCTTGCCCTCCGGGGCGGTGAAACCGGCCACGTAGCCCACCACCGGCTTGGTGATGTTGGCCTTGATGTAGTCGGCCGCCCGCTCCTCGGCGTCGCCACCGATCTCACCGATCATGACGATGGCCTCGGTCTCCGGGTCGTCCTGGAACGCCTGGAGCGCGTCGATGTGGGTGGTGCCGATGATCGGGTCACCACCGATGCCGACGCAGCTGGAGAAGCCGATGTCCCGCAGCTCGTACATCATCTGGTAGGTCAGGGTGCCCGACTTGGACACCAGACCGATCTTGCCCGGGCCGGTGATGTCGGCCGGGATGATGCCGGCGTTGGACTTGCCGGGCGAGATGATGCCGGGGCAGTTCGGCCCGATGATCCGGGTCTTGTTGCCGGTGGCGTTGGCGTGCGCCCAGAAGTAGGCGGAGTCGTGCACCGGGATGCCCTCGGTGATGACCACGGCCAGGCCGATCTCGGCGTCGATCGCCTCGATCACCGCGTCCTTGGCGAACTTCGGCGGCACGAAGACCACCGACACGTCAGCGCCGGTCGCCTCCATGGCCTCCTTGACGGAGCCGAAGACGGTCAGCTGCTTGCCCTCGATCTCGACGGTCTGCCCGGCCTTGCGGGCGTTGACGCCGCCGACGATGTTGGTGCCCGCGCGCAGCATCCGCGCGGTGTGCTTGGTCCCCTCAGAGCCGGTGATGCCCTGGACGATGACCTTGCTGTTCTCGTTGAGGAAGATAGCCATGGTGCCTCATGCCCCCGCAGCCAGCTCGGCGGCCTTGTCGGCCGCACCGTCCATGGTGTCCACCATCGTCACAACCGGGTGGTTGGCCTCGGCCAGGATGCGGCGGCCCTCTTCGACGTTGTTGCCGTCGAGGCGGACGACCAGCGGCTTGGTGGCCTCGTCGCCCAGGATCTTCAGCGCCTGCACGATGCCGTTGGCGACCGCGTCGCAGGCGGTGATGCCGCCGAAGACGTTGACGAACACCGACTTCACCGCGGGGTCACCGAGGATGACGTCCAGACCGGCCGCCATCACCTCGGCGGACGCGCCGCCACCGATGTCCAGGAAGTTCGCCGGCTTGACGCCGTTGTGCCGCTCCCCGGCGTAGGCGACCACGTCCAGGGTGGACATGACCAGCCCGGCACCGTTGCCGATGATGCCGACCTCGCCGTCCAGCTTGACGTAGTTGAGGCCCTTCTCCTTCGCCTTGGCCTCGAGCGGGTTCTCAGCATCCTTGTCGACCAGCTCGGCCTGCTTGTCCTGGCGGAACGCGGCGTTCTCGTCCAGGGTGACCTTGCCGTCGAGCGCGATGATCTTGCCCTGCGGGTCCTTGACCAGCGGGTTCACCTCGACGAGCGTGGCGTCCTCGGCGACGAAGGTCTCCCACAGCTGGACGATCACGTCGGCGACCTGGTCGGCGACCTCGGCCGGGAACTTGGCGGCGGCGACGATCTCCTGCGCCTTGGCCTTGTCCACGCCCTGGATCGGGTCGATCGCGACCTTGGCCAGCGCCTCCGGCTTGGTGGCGGCGACCTCTTCGATCTCCATGCCGCCCTCGACGGAGGCCATCGCGAGGAAGTTGCGGTTGGCGCGGTCGAGGAGGAACGAGAAGTAGTACTCGTCGGCGATGTCGGAGGCCGTGGTGACCAGCACCTTGCGGGTGACGTGACCCTTGATGTCCAGCCCGAGGATCGCCTCGGCCTTGGTCTCAGCCTCGTCCGGGGTCTCGGCCAGCTTCACGCCACCGGCCTTGCCGCGGCCACCGGTCTTCACCTGAGCCTTGATTACGACGGGCCCGCCCAGTTCTGCAGCGGCTGCCTTGGCCCCTTGGGGTTCGGTCACCACGGCGCCGGGCAGCGTCGGCACGCCGTGGGAGGCGAAGAGCTCCTTCGCCTGGTACTCGTACAGGTCCACTCGACTCTCCTGCGACGTCGGTGTCGGACTCGGGTGACGATATCGACCTGCGACGAAGCATGGGGCGGCGCGTCCGGTGAACTGCCTCACCTGAGGTGGACCATCACGCCTGGTCGGACCGTCCTGCGCGGCGATTCGCCTGTTCGGCAGGTCGGACGAGGCCGTTCGTGGTGACGAACGGAACAGCGCACCGGCACCGGTGCCGACCAGATTCTCGACCAGCCTTTCGAGGCGGGCAAGGCGTCGATTCGGGTGATTCGACCGCTCGCAGGTGCCGCCGCGCTCGGCCGATCGCCCCAGCGCGCGTTGGTCCCGGAGCGGACCCGCCTACGCACCTTCCGGCGCTGCGGACCGGCTGGTAGCCACGGCGGAACCGAGCAGCACGACCACCGCGGCCACGCCGAACCACAGGCCCGCGCCGGGGGCGGAATCCGGCAGGCGACCAGCGGTGACCGGGTACTCGAGCACCCGGGCGGCGACGACCACGGCCGCCCCGCAGAGCAGCGCGGCGGCCTGCGGCGGTCGGCACATCGGGGCCAGGACAGCCGCGGCCACCACGGCGGCGAGCGCCACCAGCAGGCCCCACGAGGTCGTCCCGAACTCGGTGAACACACCGGGCGCGACGTAGCCGGGCGCGGTCATCACGGGCAGGCTGAAGGCGGCGGCGCCCAAGCCCAGCGAGACCAGCGCCGGGATCAGCACCGGTCGGCGCATCGCGATCTCGGTGAGGTCCACCTCGTCGCGCTCCACCGCACCGGCCACCGCGGCGACGATCGCGGCCGCGGCGGCGAACAGCACCGCCACCCCGGCCGCCCAGGCGCCGAACCCGGTGACCGCACCGGCCGCCTGCACCGCGGTGAACACCGCGTCCAGCACGCTCGTCGCGGCCAGCGGGACCAGGACCCAGACGACCGGCAGCAGCGGGCGGACGCGGAGCGCGAGGCGCGGCAGCAGCAGGCCGACGCCGACCAGCAGCAGCACGATCCCCGCTGGCCACAGCATCCGCGCCGGGTAGGACGAGGGGTCGCGCAGGCCGTAGGGCATCTCCACCTGCGGCGCGATCGCGGCCACCGCGGTCAGCGCCCCGGCGACCAGCGCGAGCACCGCCGCGACGGTGAGCAGCCTGTTCAGCGCGGGCAGGCGCAGGTCCTCGTCCACTTCCCCGGACCTGGCGCGCCCGGCTGGCATCGCCAGCACCACCAGCGCGAACACCGCGACCAGCCCGAGCAGCGGCCCCCACGAGAAGCTGATCTCGGCCAGCACCCCGGCGGCGACCAGCGGCGGGACGACCACTCCGGCCAGCGCGGCGGCCAGGCCGAGCAGCCCGCCGCGCGCGAAGTCCTGGTCGACGGATCCGGCCAGGTAGCCGGCGGCGGTAGGCACGCCGATGGCGAGCAGGATGCTGCCGATCAGCACCACCAGCGGGGCGTCGAGGGCGGGCTTCGGCAGCAGGTAGGGGTCGTCGGAGGCGAACGGGGCCATCAGGACGCCGACCGCCGCGAGCACGCTGGCGCACAGCACCAGCGCGAGCAGGCCTTGGCGGTGTCCGCCGGACGCTTCGTCGCTCGGTCCGACACCGCGCACCGCCAGGAACCCGGCCGCGATCGCCGCCACGTGCCCGGCGACCAGCAGCCAGGCGCCAACCGATGGGGAGAAGACCTCCAGGCTGGCCAGCTTGAGCAGTTCCGGGCGCGCGGCCAGCCCTGGGTCGGCGAGGAGTTGCGCGTCGAGGACCAGCCGCCCGGGCGCCAGGACCGCCGGTCCGACGAGCACCGCCGCTGCGGTGACCGGGTGGCCGAGGCGGATGGCGGTGAAGGCGATCCCCGCGGGGAGCAGTGCGAGGACCAGCAGCAGCGGCCACGAGAGGAAGGCGGCAGCGGCACCGGGGGCGACGAGGCCGATCAGGGGGCCGAGGCCGATGAGCACCGCGCCGACGATGGACACCCCCATCGCAGCGCGCAGTTGCGGGGGTACTGGCTGCGGATTCGTGGCCGGAGCCGAAGAACCGCCGGACGTGAGGTCGGGCCGCGCAGTCACCGCGCTGACGCTAGCAACCCCGAGGACGTGCTCCGGCACCGAGTCAGCCCCTCAGGGACATCCCGGGGAGGACCGCCCGATCGGAGCATTGCCGATCCCCATCAAGCCGCTCTTGTGATGTGACTTATGTCACGGGCCATCACGGCGGGGTGACTGAATCGAGGCACTCGGCGGCAAGTCGTGCACCGATCGGACCGGCCCGCGTCGATCACGAACTCGCTGGCAGCTCCGCTGCGCGACGACCACTCCCAGTATCCGCGGAGGTCTGACACCCGTGCCTGGAGCGCCGCGATCGAACACATACCGTGTCCGACGCGTCACGGACGGGGATTTGCCCCTAGGGGATCAGCTTGGTTACTGTCCCCCGGTCCGTTGTCACGGTCTGATCACGACGCACAACCTTCGGCCGGTTCCCCGACCGGCACCCGGAACCCCGACCCGGGATGCGTGATCGGACTCCCCGAGACGGAAGGGCAGGCATTGGCTCAGCACCGCTCCCCCGGCGGCGAAGCACGAGTTCCGGACCCGGAGGCGTCCCCCGACGACCCCTCCAGCAGTCCGGGCAAGAACCGGGGCCCCTCAACTGCATCCGTCTGGCGCGGCCGCGTGGTCGTGGCCGCCGTTGCCGCTGGCGCTTTCGCAGCTGCCGGGCAATCGCTGGCCGCGGGCGAAGGACACGCCGCCCCGGACCACCACGACGACTTCAACCCCGCGGACGCTTCGGCCTCCTTCAACACGGCGATGGCCGAGGAGGCGTCCTACGACGGCGTCGGCGGTAGCGCCCCCGCTCCGGCGATGGTCCCGATCGCCCAGACCTCCGACGTCAGCGCCGAGGTCGAGAAGCTCAACAAGAGCGAGCGGATCAACCAGGAGCGCGAGGCCGCCCGCATCGCCGCCGAGGAGGCGGCCCGAGCCCCCAAGTTCGTCCCTCCGACCAGTGGCACGTTCACCTCCGGGTTCGGCGGGCGCTGGGGCACCACGCACTACGGCATCGACATCGCCAACTCCAAGGGCACCCCGATCTATTCCGTCGCGGACGGAACCGTGATCGAGGCGGGTCCGGCGAGCGGCTTCGGCCTCTGGGTCCGGGTGCAGCACGAGGACGGGACGATCACCGTCTACGGGCACGTCAACACCATCACGATCGACGAGGGCGACGAGGTCAAGGCGGGCGACCAGATCGCCACCATGGGCAACCGCGGCTTCTCCACCGGTCCGCACCTGCACTTCGAGGTCTGGAACTCCAGCGGCAAGAAGATCAACCCGCTGCCCTGGATGAAGTCCCGCGGCATCTCGCCGGCGTGATCGGGTGGTACCGGCGGGCGGTCAGGACCGCCGTTGCCGGTGCCACTTCCGCATGAGCGCCGGGACCTCCCCGCGCAAGAACTCGAAGAACTCACGTGTCTCGGCCAGCCGCCGCGCGGCCGCCGAGTCGCCGAGCGCCGACTCTCCCTCGGACAGGGTCCGCTCCCAGCCCGCGAGCAGCGCTTCGCGGTTCATGATGCTGGCGTACCAGAGGTCGTCGAGCACCCGGTACTGGTCGCGCCGCTGCCCCGGGACGGGTTCCCGCGCGACCAGGTTCACCTGGGTCAGGTAGCGGACCGCGCCGGAGACCGCGGCCGGGCTCACCCCGAGCACCTCCGCCAGTTCCGCCGCCGTGCGCCTCCCCTCCTCGGCGACCAGCAGGCTGGTGAACACCCGCGCCGCCATGCGCGGGAACCCGGCGGCGGTGAGGTCCAGCGCGAACCGCTCGACGAACCGCCGGACGGCGTCCTGGTCCTGCTGCTCGGTCATGTCCCGGCCCTCGCCGCTCGAAGTTTCACAAGTTTGTGAAACGAGTGTATCTTCGGGCTCGTGTCCGAACAGATCCGGTTGACCGGTGCGCAGCAAACCCTCCTCGGTCCGCTCTACGCGCGGGCGCTCGACAACCGCCGCACCGACCCGGTGCTCGGCGACGAGACCGCGGACCAGCTGCTGAACCGCATCGACTTCGACTTCCCCGGCCTCAAGCTCAGCTCCGGTGACCGGGTGGCGGTCATCCTCCGCGCCAAGGAGCTCGACGCCTGGGCCAGCGACTACCTGCGCGACCACCCCGACGCCGTGGTGCTGCACCTGGCCTGCGGGCTGGACGGGCGGGCCTCCCGGCTCGACCTGCCGGAGGGAGTCGACTGGTACGACGTCGACCTGCCCGACGTCATCGAGCTGCGGAACCGGCTGCACCCGGAGCAGCCGGGCAACTACCGCACCATCGCGGGTTCGGCGACCGACCCGGAGTGGCTCGACCAGGTCCCCACCGGCCGACCGGTGCTCGTCATCGCCGAGGGGCTGACCATGTACCTGTCCGAAGCGGACGGGGTCGCCATGCTGCGGCGGCTCGTCGAGCGCTTCCAGGTCGGCGAGGTGATGTTCGACGCGGTGCTGCCGTGGACCGTCCGGGCCGCTCGCGCATCACGTTTCCTGCAGCGCACCGGCGCCGAGTTCCACTGGGGCATCGGCGACCCGCACGCGCTGGAACTCCGCGTGCCCGGTCTCCGACTGCGCCGCGAGCAGCCGCTGGTGAACCTGCCCAGCGTGGCGAAGCTGCCCGCCGCGGACCGGATCACCGCCAAGGCGATGACCGCCGTCCCGCCGCTGCGCGACGCGATGCGGTTGCTGCGCTTCAGCTTCGAGCACGAGCCGCGCGAGGCGGTCGAGCTCAGCGGGGCCCAAGCCACCATGCTCGCCACGGTCTACCTGCGCGCCCTGGACAACCGGGCCGAGCGCCCCATCCTCGGCGACCGGTGGGCCGACGAAGCGGTGCAGCGCCTCGACTTCGACTTCTCGAAGTTCGGGATGAGCTCCCGCAACGCCACCTCGGTGGCGATCCGCGCGAAGGCGATCGACGACTGGACCAGGGAGGCGCTGCGGCCCGGCATGGTGGTGCTGCACCTCGGGTGCGGCCTGGACAGCCGGTTCGAGCGCGTCGTGCCGCCGGAGGGCGTCGACCGGTACGACGTCGACCAGCCGGACGTGATCGCACTCCGCGACAAGCTCTTCCCAGCTTCACCGCACCGCCACACCACCGGCACCTCGGTCACCGCGCCCGAACTGCTCGACGGGATCCCCGGCGACCGACCGGTCCTGGTGATCGCCGAGGGGCTCACCATGTACTTGTCCGAAGAGGACGGTGTGGCGCTGCTGCGGCGGATCACCCGGCACTTCCCGCGCGGTGAGCTGCTCTTCGACGCGTTCAACACCTTCGGCGTCCGGGTGTCCAACCGGTTCAACCCCGCCGTGGTGCACTCCGGGGCCCGGTTGCACTGGGGCATCGACGACCCGGTGGAGCTGGGGACCAGCGTCCCCGGGCTGGAGCTGGTGACCGAGTGGTCGTTCACCGACGCGCCGGAGCTGAACCGGTACCCCGCACCGGCGCGTGCGGCCCTGCGCGCGTTGGGGCACGTCACCGCGTTCCGCCGGATGGGGCGGCTGTTGCGTTACCGCTTCTGACGCCCAGCCGCCGCGCACGAACCACCGACCCGCCTGGCCAGCGGTCTTGGGGGGATCGTGGGACGGTTGGCGAGGAGGTCGTGGGCGATGATCAACGGGGCGCACTTGCTGCTGTTCAGCCGGGACGCCGAGCGGGACCGGGAGTTCCTCCGGGACGTGCTCGGGTTCGAGTCCGTGGACGCCGGGGGCGGGTGGCTGATCTTCGAGCTGCCGCCCGCCGAGCTGGCCACCCACCCCACCGACGCCGACACCACCTGCCAGCTCTACCTGATGTGCGACGACATCGCGGTCACCATCGGTGAACTGGAGGACCAGGGGGTCGAGATCACCCGCACGGTCAGCAACGAGGGGTGGGGGCTGCTCACCGCGCTCCGGCTGCCCAGCGGGGCCGAGATCGGGCTCTACGAGCCCAAGCACCCGCGACCGGGCACGTAGGCGAGGCCGTGCGCGCCGGGCTCGCCGCGGCGGGCGATGGGCAGCGTGGCCAGGACCTCCAGGGACTCCAGGTCGACCACAGCCACCTCGGAGGACACCACGGCGGAGAGGTAGGCGCGGGTGCCGTCAGGTGATGATGTGATGGTGAGCGGGAACTTCCCCACCTCGACCGAGCCCAGCGGCTCGTAGCTGTCCGGGGCGAAGACCAGCAGCCGCCCCGGCGCCTGGCCGCCCAGCGCCGAATTGCCGCGGGACTTCCGCAGCTCACCGGCGAGCAGGAGACCGGTGCTGGTGATGTGCACCGGCATCACCTGGTGATCCGTCGGGACCGCCTGGACCACCTCGTTGGTGGCCGTGTCGATCACCACGACGCAGGTCGGCGCGGCGGCCGGGCCCTTGACGTCGTTGTACGGGGTCGCCACGCAAACCCGGGTGCCGTCCGGGGACATCGCGATCCCCTCGCTGCCCGGCACCGGCACGCGGCGCAGCACCCGGCCGGTTTCTAGGTCGACCGCGGAGACGTACGGGGCCTCCTTGTTGCTGGCGTACCCTCGGCGGCCGTCCGGGGTGGTGGTGAACCAGTGCGGGCCGGGGGCTCCGGTGTCGATGCGCCCGATCCGCGCACGGGTCCGGGTGTCGAGCACGACCACGCCGCCGGGACCTGCCGGGCCTTCCTCCACGCTCACGTGGAGCCGCTGGCGGGGCCCGTCCAGCGCCAAGCCGTGCGGCCCGTGCTCCGGCGCGAGGTCGATGATGTCGACGACCTCGGGCACGTCCGGGTCGATGACCACGAGCTGCGACGCCCGGCCGCTGTTCGTGTGGTAGTAGCCCGCGCGGTAGGTGATCGGGCAGTACAGCACCCGATGCTCCGGGTCGAAGCACAGCTCGTGCGGCTCCGCGGGCAGTTCCACGGTCTCGAGGTGCTGGTGGGTCGTGGCGTCGAAGAAGTCGACCGACGGGCCGCTCTGGCTGACCACTGCCAGCACGTCTGCGGTGCGCATTCGTTCTCCAGTCTGCTTCGGGGACCCGCTGCTCGGGCGGGCTCGACCTCCCCCCTCGGTGCTGCGCAGCACCCGCCGCCATCACCGGATCGGCACGGAATCCTTGCCCCGCGCGCAATAATGCTGGTGGCCCAAGCCGTTCGCGCCGAATGTGAGCGGCGTCGCGCAGCGGAGTCCGTGAATGTCCACAATGGACCTGAACCTGCTGGTCGCGCTGGACGCCCTGCTCCGGGAGCAGAGCGTGACGCGCGCGGCGGAACAACTGCAGACCTCCCCCGCGGCGCTGAGCCGCACCCTCGGCAGGATCCGCCGCGTCCTGCGCGACCCGCTCCTGGTCCGCGCCGGGCAGCGCATGGTGCTGACGCCGCGCGCCGCGGAGCTCCGCGACGAGGTGCACGCGGTCGTCGAGCGGTCCCGCGCGCTGCTCACCCCCGGCACCGAGTTCGACCCGGCCACCCTGACGCGCACCTTCACCCTCCAGACCAGCGACCTCCTGTCCGGGGCGCTGACCCCCGCGCTGCTGTCCGCAGCGGCCGATGCCGCGCCGGGACTGGTCCTGCGGTTCGCGTCCGAGTCCGCCGAAGGCACTTCGGCGCTGCGGGACGGCACGGTGGACGTGGAGGTCGGGGTGCTGGACAACTTGGATCCGGAGACCCGCACCGCGCCGCTGACGACCTTGCGGGTGGTCGGCGCGGTCCGCCCCGGGCACCCGCTGACCCGGGGGCCGGTCACCCCGCAGCGGTTCGCCGCCGCAGCGCACGTCAGCGTGTCGCGGCGCGGTAAGGCCCACGGCCCCGTCGACGACCGGCTCGCCGAGCTCGGACTGCGGCGGCGGGTGGCCGTCGTGCTGCC
Source organism: Saccharopolyspora sp. NPDC000359 (assembly GCF_040300525.1). Taxonomy (NCBI): domain Bacteria; kingdom Bacillati; phylum Actinomycetota; class Actinomycetes; order Pseudonocardiales; family Pseudonocardiaceae; genus Saccharopolyspora; species Saccharopolyspora sp. NPDC000359. Next base: position 11,027 of record NZ_JBEPDU010000067.1, read on the forward strand.
GAACCACGCCACTGCGCTGGTGCTCGGCCGCAGCACCGATCTCGTCTGCCTGGCAACGGAATCCGCCGCGCGGCACGCTGGCCTGCACACCTTCGAGGTGCCGCTGGAACTACCGCCGCTGGACATCGGCATGGCCTGGCACCCGCGCAACGACGTCGACGCGGCGCACCGCTGGCTGCTGTCCCTGCTCCGCGGAGCAGCCGCCGACCTCCGGTAGCCCTGGATCATCCACTTGGGACAGTTGCGGCCAGTGGGTCAGAGCTTGGTCAACGGGACGCTGCCGATCAGCATGAGGCGCACCGTCCCGGCGCTGCCGAAGTCGATGGTCGCGGTCGCCCGCGGCCCCTCGCCCTCGGTGGACAGCACCGTGCCCAGGCCGTACTTGTCGTGGGTGACCCGGTCACCGGCCGCCAGCTTGATGGAGACGGTGTCCTTCCAGCCCTTCATGCCGGTGCTGCGCATGCCGCGGGCGGACAGCCCGGCCTGCGCCGAGTCCGATCCGGCGCGGTCGAAGCCGCCGCGGCTGCCCCAGGTGCTGCGCACCTGCGGGGCGGCGCGCTCCGGTTCGATCCGGCGCCAGTGCACGAGCTCCTCCGGGATCTCGGTGAGGAACCGGGACGCCGGGTTCGTCATCGGCTGGCCCCACGCCGACCGCATCAGCGCGCGGGACAGGTACAGCCGCTGCCGGGCGCGGGTGATGCCCACGTAGGCCAGGCGGCGCTCCTCGGCCAGCTCGGCCGGCTCGCCCAGCGCGCGCATGTGCGGGAAGATCCCGTCCTCCCAGCCGGTGCAGAACACCACCGGGAACTCCAGGCCCTTCGCGGTGTGCAGGGTCATCAGGGTGACCACGCCGTCGCCCGACTCGGGCAGCGAGTCCGCGTCCGCCACCAGCGAGACCCGCTCCAGGAACGCCGACAGCGAATCGTCCGCCGGGAGACCCAGACCGGCCTCCTCGGCGTCCTCGGCGGCCGGGACCGCCGCGGAGACCACGGCCTCCGCCGACGGGTCGCCCCCGCCGTCCTCCTCGGTCGCGGGCGCACCCGCGCGCGCTTCGGTGAACTCGCGCGCCACCGTGACGAGCTCGGTCAGGTTCTCCACCCGGGTGGCGTCCTGCGGGTCGTCGCTGGCCTCCAGCTCGGCACGGTAGCCGGTGCGCTCCAGCACCTGCTCCAGGGTCTCGGCGACGTCGGACTCCGCCGCCACCTGCTGCAGCTCGTCGAGCAACGCCACGAAGCCCGAGATCGCGTTCCGCGCCCGGGTGTTCAGCAGCGCCACCCGGCCGTCCGCCGCGTCGCGCAGGGCCTTGGCGAAGGAGATCCGCTCCTGCTCGGCGTGCACCGCGACCACGGCCTCCGCCCGGTCCCCGATGCCGCGCTTGGGCACGTTGAGGATGCGGCGCAGGCTCACCGTGTCGTCGGGGTTGTCCAGCACCCGCAGGTAGGCCAGCGCGTCCCGGACCTCGCGGCGCTCGTAGAAGCGCACCCCGCCTACCACGCGGTAGGGCAGGCCGAGCCGGATGAACACCTCCTCGAACACCCGCGACTGGTTGTTGGTCCGGTAGAACACCGCGATGTCGTTGAACGTCGCGTCGCCGGAGTCGACCAGCCGGTCGATCTCGCCGGCCACGAACGCGGCCTCGTCGTGCTCGTTGTCCGCGACGTAGCCGACGATCTGCTCGCCGTCCCCGGCGTTGCTCCACAGCCGCTTGTCCCGGCGGTTCGGGTTGCGCCGGATCACCGCGTTGGCCGCGGACAGGATCGTCTGCGTGGAGCGGTAGTTCTGCTCCAGCAGGATCGTCCGGGCCGCCGGGTAGTCGCGCTCGAACTCCTCGATGTTGCGGATCGTCGCGCCGCGGAAGGCGTAGATCGACTGGTCGGCGTCACCCACCACGCACAGCTCGGCCGGTTCGACGCCGCCCTCGGTCACCTCGGTGCCCACCAGCTCGCGGACCAGCACGTACTGCGCGTGGTTGGTGTCCTGGTACTCGTCCACCAGCACGTGCCGGAACCGCCGCCGGTAGTGCTCGGCGACCGCGGGGTGGTCCTGCAGCAGCTCCACCGTGCGCATGATCAGGTCGTCGAAGTCCATCGAGTTGGACTCGACGAGCCGACGCTGGTAGGCGGCGTAGACCTGGGCGACCTTGCGCTCCATGTCGTTGCCGGCCTGCTCGGCGGCGGCCTCCGGGCTCAGCAGCTCGTTCTTCAGGTTCGAGATGTGCACCGCGAGCGTGCGCGCCGGGTAGCGCTTGGAGTCGAGGTCCTGCTCCCGCGCGATCATGGTGATCAGCCGTCGGGAGTCGTCGGCGTCGTAGATCGAGAAGTTCGACGACAGCCCCAGGACCTTGGCCTCGCGGCGCAGCACCCGCACACACATCGAGTGGAACGTCGACACCCACATCACGTTGGCCCGGCGCCCGACCAGCTCGGCGACGCGCTCCTTCATCTCGGCCGCGGCCTTGTTGGTGAAGGTGATCGCCATGATCTGGCCCGGGTGCGCCCCGCCCGCGAGCAGGTAGGCGATGCGGTTGGTCAGCACCCTGGTCTTGCCCGACCCGGCACCCGCCACGATCAGCAGCGGCGACCCCGTGTGCACCACCGCGTCCCGCTGCTGCGGGTTCAGACCGGCGAGCAGGGCTTCCGGGTCCGGGCCGCGCTGTCCGGCTGGGCGGGGTTCGGCGGGCGACAACGGATCGTTGTTCCACTGGAGGTCGAGTGGGGTGCTCATCGCTCATCCACGTTACCGGCCGCCCCGGACAAAGCCCGAATCCCGTGGCACGACCGCCTCCCGAGGCACGAGAACCACCCAAGGCACCACAAGCACCTGAGGCACCGGGACACCCGAGGTTCCGAGACTTCCCGAGGGCACCGGGCCATCCCCGCGAGCCCGGATGCACCAGGCACCGACGGCACGGGCCGGGGCCGCGACGGGCATGCCGAAGCACAACGACCGGACCCGGTTCGCACACGACGAAAACCAAGATCAACAATGGGCGCTCGACCACTCCCCCGCCGCAGAACGTGCTGTCGCGTGCGCCCGCCGGAGATCGACCAGCCCCAGCACCGGGGCGCAGGTCGGACCCGCGGACCCCGCCACCGGCGTCGGCCCCAACGGGGCGCTGTCCGGGACGGGTCCGGGACTCCCCGGACCCGCAGCACGGCACCGAACGGGACGGTGGTGTTCGTCCCCCAGCCCGAACTGCGGAATGAGCCGTGCATGCACCTGATCACCGAGATCGACCTCGCGATCCGGGAGTTCGTCGCCTGGGCTGCGACGCTGGACCCGTGGCTGTGCGTGCTGGCGGCACTGGTTCTGCTCGTGTTGGAAACCTCCCTCTTCATCGGTGTGCTGATCCCCGGCGAGGCGACCCTGCTGATCACCGTCGCCGCCCTGGGGGCCCGCTGGACGCCCGCGCTGTTCGCCGCCGCGGTGCTGGGCAACCTGATCGGCTCGAGCGGGGGCTACTGGCTCGGCCGCCTGCTCGGCCCCGGGCTGCGCACCACCTGGGCGGGGCGCAAGATCGGCGACCGCCGGTGGCGGACCGCCGAGCAGGTCGTGCAGGAGACCGGCGGCCGGGCACTGATCACGATGCGCTTCGTCGCGGTGGTGCACGCCGTCGTCCCGGCGGTGGTGGGCACCCTGCGGATGCCCTACCGCCGCTTCCTCGGCATCGTCGCGATCGCGGCGATGCTCTGGGCAGGCGTGCAGACGGCCATCGCGGTGGCGCTCGGCGAAGCGGCGCGCGCGGTCGGCTACGGCTGGACGATGGTCGCGCTGACCACCGCGGCAGCCGTCGCTGCGGGCGTGTTCGTGATCCGCGGTGCTCGTCGGCAGGCCTCGCGGCGGGCGGCGCCGGAGCCGGTGGGCAGTGGCGCGGAGCGGAATGCGTTCTGATCCCCATGGACCCCAAGATCCCGGCAGCTCAGCGCGAAACCAAGGAGAATAACTCGAACAAGTGATCGAAACCTGACTCCGTTCACTCCTTGGGATGAGTGGCCCACCTCATCGCTGTGCGCAGGCGAGTTGTGGCACACTGGACCCGTGCGAGCGCAGACTTACGAGTTTTTCTACGGGCCCGGGACTCCGGCGCCCGTAGTTGCGTGAGCTCGAAAACCACTACGAACGCCTCGGAGTCCCTAGGACCCGGGGCGTTTCGCGTTCCCGGGCCGGGGACGGGGCCGGGGCCGGATCCGGAGGACAACGCCCATGAACGCCACAGTGGACGGTGACCAGCCACAGGCCGAGCAGGCCGCGGCCACCATCGACGACTTCCGCGGGGAGATCGACCACCTGGACGCGGAGATCCTGCGCCTGGTCAAGCGCCGCGCCGAGATCTCCCGCCAGATCGGCCAGGCCCGCATGGCCGCTGGCGGCCCGCGCATCGTCTACAACCGCGAGATGGACGTGCTCGCCCGCTACCGAGAACTCGGCCCCGAAGGCCGCGAACTCGCCATGATCCTGCTACGCCTCGGCCGCGGTCGCCTCGGTCACTGAGAACCACCGGGACACTTCGGCGGTCTTCTTCCGCAGCGGTGCCGGTGGCGGAACCTCAGACGCCGCCTGGCTCCGGGATCCCGTTCTCATGCATGTCCAGTGCACGACGAACGGGCTCTCCTCGCCAGGCGACGCCTGAGAGCCCGCGGCGGTGCGAGTTGCGGCAGTGGGCCATGCGCCTCGCATGCGACAGCGTGCACTCGGTGCCGGCCACTCTTCGCGGCAGCTGCCGCTTGCCCGTCGATGTCCGCTTCGCAGGCCCCGGCACCGCCGCGGAAGAGGACCGCGATGCACCTCGGCCTCACGAGTCACACGCCGTGGTCGGCGGCCAGGTCCCGTTCGCGGGTTTCTGGGGAGCGGATCACCGCGACGATGGTCACCAGCGAGCACAGGGCCACGTAGATCGAGATCGGCACGGCCGAGCCGAAACCCGCCAGCAGCGCGGTCGCGATGATCGGCGCCAGCGAACCGGCCACGATCGACGCCAGCTGGTAGCCGATCGACGCCCCCGAGTACCGCACGCGGGTGCCGAACAGCTCCGCAAAGAAGGCGGCCTGCGGGCCGTACATCGCGCCGTGGAACACCAGGCCGACGGTGGTGGCGAGGGTGATCACCAGGAACGACCTGGTGTCCAGCATGGTGAAGAACACGAAGGCCCAGAGCCCGGTGCCGACCGCGCCCACCAGGTACACCGGGCGCCGCCCCACCCGGTCCGACAGCGCGCCCCACAGCGGGATGCTGATGAAGTGCACCACCGCGGCGATCAGCGACGCGTTCAGCGCCACCGCCCGCGGCAGCTCCAGGAACGTCGCGACGTAGGTGAGCACGAACGACGTCAGCACGTAGTACACGACGTTCTCCGCGAACCGCGCGCCCATCGCCGTGAGGACCTCGCTGCGGTACCGGCGCAGCACCTCCAGGATCGGCGGCTTGTCCGCCGCGCCCTGCTCGGCCGCCTTGCTCGCCGCCGCCAGGAACACCGGCGACTCCGCGACCGCCAACCGCACCCACAGGCCGATCAGCACCAGTACCCCGGACAGCAGGAACGCGATCCGCCACCCCCAGGCCAGGAACGCCTCGTCGCTCTGCACCGCGGCCAGCACTGCCAGCACGGCCGTGCCCAGCAGGTTACCCAGCGGCACGCCCGCCTGCGGCCACGACGCCCAGAACCCGCGCCGCGCGGCGGAACCGTGCTCGGAGACGATGAGCACCGCCCCGCCCCACTCGCCGCCGATCGCGAAGCCCTGCACCAGGCGCAGCGCCGTCAGCAGCAGCGGCGCGGCCACCCCGATCGACTGGTACGTGGGCAACAGGCCGATCAGGAACGTCGCGCCGCCCATCATGACCAGGCTCAGCACCAGCAGCTTCTTGCGGCCGAGCCGGTCGCCGTAGTGGCCGAACACCAGCCCGCCCAGCGGCCGCGCGACGAACCCGACGGCGTAGGTGATGAAGGCCAGCATGGTGCCCACGAGCGGGTCGTGCGCCGGGAAGAACAGCTTGTTGAACACCAGGGCTGCGGCCGAGCCGTAGAGGAAGAAGTCGTACCACTCGACGGTGGTGCCGACCAGGCTCGCCACCACCACGCGCGCGGTCGAGGACCTGGTCGGAGCTGGTTCGGTTGCCATCGCGGTGTCCTCCCTGCCGTGGGTCATCGGTCCGTGGAGCGCCGGGCCGGGCTCAGTTCGCGGTCCAGCCGCCGTCGATCGAGAACGAGGCGCCGCTGACCGAGTCGGTGCCGGGCCCGCACAGCCACAGCGCGAGGTCGGCCACCTCGGCGGGCTCCACCAGGCGTTTCACCGGGGTCCGGGACAGCAGGACGTCCTCGACCACCTGGGCCTCGGGCACCCGGTGCAGCCGGGCCTGCTCGGCGACCTGGCGCTCCACCAACGGGGTGCGCACGAAGCCCGGGCACAGGCAGTTCGAGGTCACGCCGTAGGCCGCGCCCTCCAGCGCGATCGACTTGGACAGCCCCTCGATGGCGTGCTTGGCGGTCACGTATGCGCTCTTGTACGGCGAGGCGCGCAGGCCGTGCACCGAGGAGATGTTGATGATCCGCCCCCAGCCGCGGCTGTACATGCCCGGCAGCGCGGCGCGCACGATCCGGAACGGCGACTCGACCATCACCCGCAGCATGCTGCTGAAGACGTCGGCCGGGAACTCCTGGATCGGCGCCACGTGCTGCATGCCCGCGTTGTTGACCACGATGTCGGCCCGCCCGCCGAGCTCGGCGGCGGCCTCCGGGTCGTTGAGGTCGACGACCAGCGCTTCCGCGCCGACCTCGGCGGCCAGCGCTTCGACCTTGGCCGCGGCCCGGTCGACGGCGACGACCTCCGCCCCGGCGGCCGCCAACCGCCGCGCCACCGCCGCGCCGATCCCGCTGGCCGCTCCTGTGACCAAGGCCCGCCTGCCCGCCAGCCCCGGGGCGGGCTCAGTGTCGGTTCGATCGGTCGAGCGATCACTCATAGCCTTCAGAACCTAGGCGTGACTCGGGTCTCAATCCAGGGGCAGAGCGCAACCATTTCCGACTCCGCCGACCCCCGGGGCCAGCACGTCAGCCCACCTCCGGGCAGCCCTCCCGCGCGCCGCCGCGGAGATTCAGGGATATCACCCATACCGGGCGGCCCCGGGACAGGGCAGACTGTGCCCATGGTTGCTCTAGTGGCCTTCCTCGTGACCCTCGCCGCCGTGCTCGCCGCCGCCGGGCACGCGGGCTACCTCGCGATGCTGAGCTCCGCGGCGAAGAAGCGGGCTGGCGGCCAGCCGGCCGTCGAGTTCACCAAGAAGCGGCTCCCCGTCGCCGGGGTGGGCCTGGGCGTGACGTTGCTGGCGTTCCTGATCGCCGCGGGCGGCGCCTTCGGCGCGGACATCTTCGCGATGGTCCTCGGCGCGGGCGGCGGCCTCGGCTCGCTCAAGGCGCTGCAGACGTCGCAGAGCCGTTTCCGCAACGGCCAGTACTGATTGATTGGGCCGTTCGGGGGGGCGATCACCCTGCCGAACGGCTTACATCGATCACGCAGAGCACACCAACGACCCCGCTCCGGAGCCTTCCCGCCTGCACCGTAGGCTGTGACCATGACCACTCCGGCGGCCACAGCTGCGGTGTTCGAGCGCGCTCTCGTGGTCACCGCGCACCCCGACGACGTCGACTTCGGTGCTGCCGGCACCGTGGCCTCCTGGGTGGCCGCGGGCGCGGAAATCACCTACTGCATCTGCACCTCGGGTGACGCTGGCGGCTTCGACGACACGCCGCGCGAGGACGTGCCCCGCCTGCGGCAGGACGAGCAGCGGGCCGCCGCGGCGGCCGTCGGCGTCACCGACGTGCGCTTCCTCGACCGCCAGGACGGGCAGGTCGTCGCGGACCTCGGGCTGCGCCGCGACATCACGAGGGTGATCCGCGAGGTCCGGCCGCACCGGGTGGTCACGCACTCCCCGGAGATCAACTGGGCGCACCTGGCCGTGTCGCACCCGGACCACCGCGCGGTCGGCGAGGCCGCGCTGGCCGCCGTCTACCCGGACTCCCGCAACGCCTTCGCCTTCCCCGAGCTGCTGGCGGCCGGGCTCGAACCGTGGACCGTCAGCCAGCTGTGGATGTCGGAGTCCCCCGACGAGCGGGTCAACCACGCGGTCGACATCACCGACCACTTCGACGCCAAGCTCGCCGCGCTGGCCGCGCACCGCTCGCAGACCGCGCACCTCGCCGACCTGGCGGGCATGATCACCCGGCACCTGTCCCGGACGGCCGAGCGGCACGGCATGCCGGGCCGGTTGGCCGAAGCGTTCCACGTAGTCGACACGGCGTGACTCCCCGCGAGTCGCAGGAAGTCGAGACCTCCGATGCACAGCGGCAGAACCCTCGGCTGGAGCGGCCAGCTCGACTGGCCGCCCGCTCCGGAGCCGACCCTCGGTCGGCACCGCAAGACCTGCACGGCGGCCAGTTGGACGCCCCGCGCCGCGAGCCCGCGAGCGCTCGACCCGGTGGTGGACACCGCGCCGGTCGGCGGGCTGCACAAGTTCGACCTGGGGATGGTGCCCGCCTCGGTCACCCCGCCGCGCAGCTGGCGGCAGGCGGCGTGGTTCGCGATCGCCTCGTCGGCGGCGGCGCTGGGCGGGCTGGTGCTGGTCACCTCGATGCTGGCGGGCAGCACGACGACGGTCGAGGGGCTGGACCTGCCGGGGATGCCGCGCGGTGGGGAGTACCCGCCGCTGTTGCCGGACGGGGACCGGGACCGCTACTTCCTCACCGGCGACCCGACGCGACCGGAGGCGGTGCGCCCGACCGGCTCGGTGCGGCCGCTGGCCCCCACCAGCGGGACGGCTCCGGCGCCGGACACGAGCGCGGTCGCCGGACCGCCGGAGGAGGGCACCGGGACGGCCGCCCCGACCCCGCCCACCACGACCACGCGCCCGCCCACCACGGAGATGCCGCAGCTGCTGTCGTTCACCGACACCGAGGGGATGAAGCAGCGCAGCGACGACTACTTCGCCGCCATCGGGCGCGGTGACCTGCGCGCGGCCTACGAGCTGACCACCGGGCGGCTGCGCGACGAGGGCTACGAGGCCTTCGCCGCCCGGTACTCCGGCGCCACGTCGGTCGAGGTCGTCGACGTCTACGTCACCCCGACCAGCACGGTGCACACGCTGCGGGTGACCGCGCCGGACGGCTCGGTACAGACCCACCGGCGCGAGCTGCGCTACGCCCGGGGCGAGAAGCCGCTGATCGCCTCGGACACGCGGGTCTCCTGACGGTCACGGAAGGTGCTCGCCGTTGCTCCGTTCGGTGAGAGCATCCGTCCCTTCCGGTGAACTCGGCGGAAGTTCTTCCCGCGCGGGCATGCACCGGGGTACGTGTTCACGGCGTGGAAACCCCCTCGTCCGGCCGTCGGCGCGACCACCAGGCCCCGGACTCGATCAGCGTCGCCGAGCTGATCCGCCGCACCCCGCTCTCGATCAGGCACGAGCGGCTCGCCGACGAGCTCCAGCCCGACGACGGGGCGGCGGGCACCCCGCCACTGGCCGGTCGGATCGCCTTCGGCACGCTGGGTGTGCTGCTGGCGCTCGGGGCGGCGGCCGTCACCTCGACGATCGTCGCGCAGCCCGCCACCGCACCCCGCCCGGCCGCGACCGCGCCGATCGCGGGTGGGTTCGCGCTCCGGCCGGACCTGGTGCGGGACGCGCGCTGGCCGTTCGCGGGCAACGGCGGCTTCGCCGAGTCCGCTCCGGGCGAGAACGCCGCCGAGCACCCGGGGGTGCCGCAGCCGATGACCGCCAACCCGCAGGCTGGCAGCGGCAAGTCGGCGCGCGACGTGGTCGAGGAGTTCTATCGCCGGCTGCCGGGCAACGCGGGCGGCGCGCTGGCGCTGGTGGCCCCCGAGCTGGTCGCCGGGCAGCAGACCTCGCTGGTGCGCGCGTGGCGGGAGGCTGAGTCGGTGCGCGTGGACCCCGATGTGCAGGTCGAGCCGGGCGGGACCGTGCTGGCCGAGGTCACCGTGCTGTACCCGGCGGGCGACCGCGTCGACCTGCACCAACGGCTGACCGTGGAGTCCGACTCCACCCCGCGGATCACCAGCGTCGAGCTGCTGCGCGCCAAGCACACCGGATCGCGCTGAGTCACCGGTCGGCTCCGCTGGAGACAACAATGCGGCAACGACCGGTGGCCGCCGGGATGCCGCGGGGCGGACCGGGGCGAACCGGACAGCGCGGATCCGGCCCCCGGCAACCCACTGGACCGGTCCCCGGAACGGGTGCCGCACCGGGTCCGCCACGACCAACATCACCTGCGCAAACGGCTGTGAGACGCGACCCGTTCGGGCGACCGGCGCGGGCTCGGCGCGTAACGTCGGGAAAGGTTGCGCAGATCTTTTCCAGTTCGGACCTACGCCGATTCGGCGTCGGCTAGGCTCCCGTAGCGCGGTTCGGTCACCGGCCCATCCGGCCAACCCGGTCCGCGCTGAGAACGTGTACATGTCGGAGGACCGGAGCCGGTCCGCCAAATCCGCCGATGTCCGGTGGGACGCGTGCCGGGGCCAGGGTCCTGGGTGCTCGTGGATCCCGCTGGGCATCGATAGCAGTACGGGGAGACGTCGGTGAGCGACGAAGGTCGCCTGGTCGCCGGACGCTACCGAGTGCAGCGACGCATCGGCAGTGGCGCGATGGGCGTGGTGTGGGAGTGTGTGGACGAACGCCTGCACCGCACGGTCGCGGTCAAGCAGTTGCTCCTGCAGCCCGGATTGGATCCGGGTGAGGCCGAGGAAGCGCGGCAGCGGGCTATGCGGGAAGGCCGGATCGCGGCCCGACTCCAGCACCCGAACGCCATCTCGGTCTACGACGTGGCTGAGGACGAGGGTCAGCCGGTCCTGGTCATGGAGTACCTGCCCTCCACCAGCCTCGCGGCGATGATGTCCGAGCACGGGCCGCTGCCGCCGCGCGAGGTGGCGCGGATCGGCGCTCAGGTCGCCTCGGCGCTCGGTGCCGCGCACGCGGCGGGCGTGGTGCACCGCGACATCAAGCCGGGCAACATCCTGCTCGGCGACAACGGCGACGTGAAGATCACCGACTTCGGCATCTCGCGGGCGCAGGGCGACGTGCAGGTCACCAAGACCGGCATGCTCGCGGGCACCCCCGCCTACCTGTCGCCGGACGTGGCGATGGGCCAGGAGCCGACGCCCGCCTCGGACGTCTTCTCGCTCGGCGCGACGCTGTACGCCGCGATCGAGGGCCACCCGCCGTTCGGCCTGAACGAGAACACCCTCGCGCTGCTGCACGCGGTGGCCGCGGGCAGGGTCGAACCGCCGCAGCAGGCCGGGCCGATGACCCACCCGCTGCTGGCGATGATGGCCAACCGCGTCGAGGACCGGCCGGACATGGCGCAGATCCGGGAGATGCTGCAGGCGGTGGCCGACGGCGGGTCGGCGAGCTCGATCCCGACCATGGCCGCGCCGATCCCGCCCGCGCTGGCGCCGGAACCCGGCCCCGAGCAGCCGACCAGCGTGGTCGGCCAGGACGGCGGCACCGCGGTCGCCTACTACGAGGACGACCCGTACTCGGAGCGGCCGTACGAGGACGCCACCTCGTACATGGGCGCGGACACCCGCGGTGACGCGGCGATCTACGAGCAGCCGCGCAAGAGCAAGCGGCCGGTGGTGATCTCGGGCATCGCGCTGGTCGCGGTCGCGGTGATCGCCGTGCTGGTGACCTCGGCGCTGATGAACAACCAGCAGCCGGAGCAGACGGGCAACGTCCCGACCAGCGAGCAGGCCCCGCCGATGCTGCCGCCGCCCACCGAGACGACCAGCGAGGACGTGGCGCCGACCACGCAGTACGATCCGCCCACCTCGGAGCCGGAGGAGCCGACCTCCGAGGAGAAGACGACGACCTCGGAGAAGACCACCACCTCGGAGAAGACCACCACCACGCAGAAGCCGACGTCGGCCACGTCCGAACCGGACGAGGAGGAACCGACCACGCAGCCCTCCGACTCCGACTCGGGGTCGGGCTCGGGCTCCGGCTCGGGCAACTGAGGCAGAACGCGACTACCAGCACCGGCCGGGGCGCCTACCACGAGGTGGGCGCCCCGGCCGGTGTTGTTGGTCGCCCCGGTGTGCACCGGCCCGCCGGGTGCCCAGTAACGTTGCACCGTTGGGTGAAGCTGGCCACGGGGGTCCGGTCAGTCCGCAATCGGAATAGGCAGTTCAGGCAGCAGAGCCAGTACCAGGAGAACCGGTGAGCGCCGAAGGTCGTTTGATCGCAGGCCGGTACCGCTTGCAGCAGCAGATCGGCAGCGGCGCCATGGGAGTGGTGTGGCAAGCCGTCGACGAGCGCCTGCACCGCACGGTCGCGGTGAAGCAGCTGCTGCTGCAGCCCGGCTACACCCCCGAGGAGACCGAGGAAGCCCGGCAGCGGTCGATGCGCGAGGGCCGCATCGCCGCCCGCCTGCAGCACCAGAACGCGATCGTGGTGTTCGACGTCGCGGAGGACGAGGGCCAACCGGTGCTGGTCATGGAGTACCTGCCCTCGCAGAGCCTGGCGTCGGTCATCGACGAGCAGGGCGTCCTGCCGCCGCTGCAGGTGGCCCGGATCGGCGTGCAGGTGGCCGGGGCGCTGGCCGCCGCGCACATGGCGGGCATCGTGCACCGCGACCTGAAGCCGGGCAACGTCCTGCTCGGCGACAACGACATCGCCAAGATCACCGACTTCGGCATCTCCCGGGCGATCGGGGACGTCGCGGTGACCAAGAGCGGCATCCTGGCGGGCACCCCCGCCTACCTGGCGCCGGAGGTGGCGCTGGGGCGTGATCCGGCGCCCGCCTCGGACGTCTTCTCGCTGGGGTCGACGCTGTACGCGGCGATCGAGGGCGGCCCGCCGTTCGGCACCGACGAGAACGCGATCAGTCTGCTGCACCGGGTGGCGCGCGGGCACTTCGACCCGCCGCGGCAGGCCGGGCCGATGACGCCTGCGCTGATGCAGATGCTGCGGCCGGACCCGGTGGACCGGCCGACCATGGCACAGGCCCGCGACCTGCTGCAGGCGGTGCTCGACGGCCGCCCGATCCCGAACGCCTCGCCGAGCGCGGGCTGGCAGCGGCCCGCCGCGGTGCCGTCGCACACGCCCCCGGCGGGCACCCGGGTGGGGGCACCGGCCGCGGGCAACCCGCCGACGATGGTCGGGGGCGCGGTCCCGGCCGCCGAGGCCGCCCCGCGGCGCAACTACAAGCAGGCTGCGCTGTGGGTGGTGGCGATCGTGGTCGCGGTGCTCGTGGGGGTGCTCGCCGCGAACGCCTTCGGGGACGACTCCTCGCAGGGGCAGCCGCAACCGTCGCAGCAGCCCGCCCCGCAGACCGAGGCGGTGCCGACCACGTCGGCAGCTCCGACGACCACCGCCGCGACCACCACGAGCAAGGCACCGCCGACCACCACGACGACCACCACGACGGCGAAGCAGCCGTCGGCGGAGGAGGTGGTGTCCGTGGTGGAGCGGTACTACTCGCTGGTGCCCAAGAAGCTGGACCAGTCCTGGGAGCTGCTCGGCCCGAAGCTGCAGGAGCAGGGCAAGGACAGCTACGAGTCGTTCTGGGAGAGCATCGACAACGTGAAGATCATCGGCGAGCCGGTCCGCAACGGTTCGAACGTGGTCGTCACGCTCCAGTTCACCAAGGACGGCAAGAAGCTGGTCGAGCAGCACGTCCTCGGCATGGTCACCACCTCGGACGGCAAGCCGCTGATCAACACCGACCGCCGGAACTGACGGCGCACCGCCGTCCACAGTGGATCGGCGGTGCGCTCCGACCCCCACCACCGACCGCAGCGCTGCGGCAGCTGCCGGGCTCTACCACGCCGGAATCCGCCGCAGCGGTGTGCGGCTGCCGCGCTCAGCGGTGGCGCGTGCCGTCCAGCCCGCACCGGAAGTCGATCGCCAGCCACGACGCGGCGAGGCGGGCTCCCTGCGCCAGTGACCCAGCGAGGAGCCACGCGGGCGAGCTGCGGCGGCACCACTGGTCGCTGCGCACGTTCAGCGCCGCCGACCGGTGCCTGGGCACGGACGAGGAGCGCTGGCCGCAGCTGGTCTCCCAGCCGCTGACCGAGCTCGCCGACCGTTGGCAAAATTTGTGAACTGTTCACATTCCCTTCGCCCTTTGCCCCAAACGGCCCAGCCCAGTCCTTGGGACAGCGGGCACACTCCCCGGTGGACTTGGACCAAGGGGGAATCCGTGCCTGTTCATGACTTCGACCTCAACGATCCGACGATCTCCGCCGCCGAAGGCGATGCCGAGCTGGCCGCGCTGCGCGCGGGCTGTCCCCTCGCGCAGCTGCCCGCCATGACCAGCCACCCCGACCGGCCGGTCTTCGTGGCGACCAGCGACGAGGCCGTGCGCGCCGTGGTCGCCTCCTCCGATCTCAGCGCGCTCACCGAGCACTCCGGCACTGCCCAGCTCGCGGACCGGGGCGAAGCCGCCCCGTCCCCGGCACTGCTGTTCGAGCACGACGGCAACGAGCACCTCGACCACCGCCGGGCGCTGATCCCCCTGCTGGGCCCCCGCGCGGCGCGCGCCTGGGAACCCCGGGCCCGCGAGCTGGCCGCCGAGCGCGTGCGCACCCTGCGCCCCCGGGGGCAGTGCGACGCCGTCCCGGAGATCGCCGCCCATGTGACGTGGCAGCTCACCGGGGCGCTGCTGGGCATCCCGGCCGGGCAGCAGGCGCAGTTCACCGAGTTGGCGGGCAAGACCTTCGCCAGCCCGGACAACACCGAGGCGGAAGCCGCCTTCGACCAGCTGCTGCTCGACCACATCGCGCACCTGCGCCGCGACCCCGGGGACGACGTCATCAGCGCCATGCTGCCGCTGCCCGCGGCCGAGGACACCGCCGCACTGCGCCGCTACGCCAAGATCATCTCCGCGGCCTCCTCGCTGACCACCGTCGACACCCTGGCCAACGCCCTGCTGCACCTGGCCCAGGACCCGGCGCTGGCCGACCAGGCGCGCACCGACCCGGCGGTCCTGGTGCCGCTCACCGACGAGATCGTCCGCACCCAGCCCGCCGCCCCGCACACCGGTCGCCGCACCACCACCGACACCGTCCTGGCCGGGCAGCCCGTCCCGGCTGGGGCGACGGTCGTGCTGTCCTGGCGAGCGGCTGCCACCGACCCGGCGGTGCACGACGCCCCCCAGGAGGTGCGCCTGGACCGCCGCCTCGGCGATCACGCCGGGTGGGGTCGCGGCCCGCACCGCTGCATCGGGCGGGAGCTGGCGATGGTGACGGTCCCGGCGGTGCTGGAGGAGGTCCTGCGCGGGCTTCCCGACCTCGCCCTCGGCGGTGTGGTCCACCGCCGCAACGGCTACCAGAACATCCCGCACCTGCCACTGCGCTGGACCCCCTGACCGGCGCGTCCAGCGCCCCACACCCCCACGCGGGCACCGATCAGAAAACGAAACCGGGGGCGGCACTCCCCTGCTCCCAGCAACTGCTCCACCGACTCGCTATGCATGGACGAGAAGCAACGCCCCACCGGGAGAACCGCGAGTTCCGTCGAGGGGATCTCACCGGACCCGCACAGGCGAGTCGCCGAATGATTCACAGTTTCAACTGAAACTGTAACCCCTGATGAGTGCCGAAACCGCTTCCACCGGCACCCAACGCCGATCGCGGGCGCCGATGGAGGACGCCCTTCCCCGGCTGGACCGGTGAAGGGTGCCTTCACTTCGGGTGCACAAGAGTGGTGATGCGTCGCCGGAGGGGCGGGGGACGGTTACAGTTTCAACTGAAACTGTAACCACCGGTGTGTCGGGCACCCGACACGCCGGTGATGCGTCGGGACACCCTCGGGGAGATCACCTCGTTGAAACCGGATGTGCGACTTCAATGGAACTCGCGGTTTCCTCATCCGGACGGGGCACTCGAACTGCTATGCTCTGTAGCATGTCGACGTCGCGACGCGGCCTCGCCGCCCACTTCGGACCGCTGGAACTGGCGATCCTGGAAGTGCTCTGGGGTGGCGACGAGATGGATGTGGCCGAATGCCTCCGGCGGCTGCGCGGGAACCAGGCCTACACCACGGTGAAGACGGTGATGGAGCGCCTTGTCGTCAAGGGGTTGCTGGCGCGGCGCAAGGAAGGCCGCCAGTACGTGTACTGGCCCACCCGACCCCGCGCCGAGGTCGAGCAGGAGGTGGCGGCCGAGCAGGTCCGGCAGCTGGTGGACGGGTTCGGCGACCTCGCGGTGACCCACTTCGTCCAGGCGGTTCGCGACGACACCGACCAGCTCGCGCAGGTGCGCGCGCTGCTGGCGGCGATCGAGGACGAGCCGGGCGCTGCGGGGGGTTCGCGGTGAGCACCGACCTGCTGGGCTACCCGCAGATCGTGGTGACGGTCTGGGGCCCGCTGGCGGCGATCGCCCTGTGGCACGCCACGCGGCCCCTCACCCGCCGCCTGCCGCCGCGAGAGCGGTTCGTCCTCGCCGTGCTCACCGCCATGACTCCGCTGCTGGCGATGTCGGTGCCGTACCTGCCGGGCAGCCCCGCGCGGGACCTGCCGTGGCGGGCGCCGCACGCCTGGGGCATCACCAACTACGTCTTCCCCATCGACCCGCAGGACGTGGTCGCCACCGCGAGCGCGTACGTCTTCCACGCGGTCTGGGTGTTGCCGTTCGCCTCGCTGGCCGTGTCGTTCGCGGCCGGGGCGGTGCAGGTGGTCCGCACCGCGCGGCGGGTCGCCGCGCTGGCGCCGGAGCGGCGCGGCGAGGTGTGGCTGGTGCGGTCCGACCGGTTGGGGGTGGCGTGCACCGTCGGGTTGCTGCGGCCGCGCATCCTCCTCGGTTCGGGGGTGCCGCCCGCGCACGCGCCCGCGATCATCGCGCACGAGCGCGTGCACGCGGCAGCCCGCCATCCACTGTGGATATTCCTGGCCACCTGCTCGCTGCGGGCGTGGTGGTGGCTTCCCGGGTGGCGCGCGGTGCTGGCCGAAGCTCGGCTCGCGGCCGAGCTTCGGGCGGACCAGGGGGCCCGCGAAGCGCAGGGAGCTGGCGCCGTGGCCAAGGCCCTGCTCGCCCACCTCGACGTGGCCGCCAGTCCTGCCGTGGCCAGCAGCACCTTCGCCGCCCGGAACACCGAATTCGTGCACCGGGCACGCGCCCTGGCCACGCCGCCGCGCGACGTTCCGGCTGCGCAGCTGTGGTCGGCCCGGGTGACCGGCGGGCTGGCCATCGCACTCGTGATCATCCTGCTGTGAGCTGAGCACCACCGCCGCGCAGCCGTCCTGCACCTCGAATTGCTACACGGTGTAGCAGAGAAGGAGAAGAGCATGCACCCCCACGAAGTCCCCGTGCTCAGCACCGCGGGGCTGTCCAAGGTGTTCGGCCGCACCCCAGCGGTCAAGTCCGTCGACCTCCACGTGCGCCCGGGCCGGATCTACGGCCTGCTCGGGCCGAACGGCGCGGGCAAGTCCACCACGCTCAAGATGGTCCTCGGGCTGCTGCCGCCCAGCTCGGGCCGGGTCCAGCTGTTCGGGCGGCCGTGGAGCCGACAGGCCCTGTCCCGCGTCGGGGCGAGCATCAACGGCCCCAGCTTCTACGGGCACCTGTCCGCGCGGCAGAACCTCCTGGTCCACGCACACCTGCTCGGCGTGTCCGGAGCCGAGGTCGACCGGGTGCTGGCCGCCGTCGACCTGCACGACTCCGGCCGTAAGAAGGTTAAGAGCTTCTCCGTCGGGATGCAGGGGCGCCTGGCGCTGGCGATGGCGATGCTGGGCGACCCGGAACTGCTCGTGCTGGACGAGCCGCAGAACGGCCTCGATCCCGGGGGAACGGCGACGCTGCGCGCGATGCTGCGGCGCTTCACCCAGACCGGGCGGACCATCGTGCTCTCCAGCCACCTGCTGTCCGAGGTCGCCACCCTCGCCGACGACATCGGGTTGATCGCCGCAGGCCAGCTGCGCTACCAGGGCGACGTCGCCGGGTTCGCGCCGGACGGCGACCTGGAGCGCGCCTACTTCTCGCTGACCAGCGGGGTGCGGGCATGACGACCACCGGACTGCCCCGCACCCTCCGCGCCGAGTTCGCCACCTGGCGACGCAGCGCGGTGGCCCGCCTACCGCTGAGCGGCTTGGCGTTCGGCCTGGTCGCCATCGCGCTGTTCTTCGCGGTCGGGACCGAGCGCTCCTCGGCTGGTGCGCTCGGCTTCCAGAACCTGTGGGCGGTGTTCACCGGGCCGATGCTCACCGCGCTGCTCGTGGCCACCACGGCGCGCATCGAACACGCCTCCCGAGGCGGCGGGACCTGGTACCGCCCGGTGCGCCCGGGTTTGCGGCGGCTGAGCCGGTTCACCGTCCTGGCCACCCGGTCGCTGCTGTTGAACGCGCTCGCCGTGCTCCCGCTGGTGCTGCTCATCGGCGCGCTGACGGACCCGACCTCGATCCCCTGGGGCCGCACGGCCGCGATCACCACCGTGCTCTGGGCATCGCAGCTCGGCCTGCTGTCACTGCTGCTGTGGCTGTCGCTGCACGTGGGTTGGCTGGTGGTGCTCGGCGCTGGTCTGGTGTGGACAGTCATGGGCGTGGCGCTCGCCGAGTCGCCGTCCTGGGCGCTGTTCCCGCCCGCCTGGCTCATCCGGGGCGTGCTGCCGCTGATCGGCACGCACGCCAACGGCATCGCGCTGGAGCCGGGCGCCGCCCTCGCCGCCACGTCGCCGTGGCCACCCACGCTGCTCGGCGCGGCGTTGGCGGTGCCCTTCCTACTGCTGCCCCGCCTCCACCCGGCGACGTCCCGGGTCCCGCGGTCCAAGGCCGAACCGCAGGTCCGCCGGGCGGACGCGGAAGCGGAACGCCCCGGCCAACACCGCACCCTGGCAGCGGTGGCGGTGGTCCTGCGCGGCACCGCACTGCGGTGGCTGTGCCCGGCGGCCGTCGGGCTGATCGGGGTGTGGTTGACCTGGCACGACCCGGCCCGCAGCGTCGAGCTGCTCACCCTGGTCGTGCTGCCGATCGGCACCCTGGTGCTGGGCTTGCTCGCCTGGTACGCCTGCGCCCCGGGCTGGCGGGCCGTCGCGACCCGTGCGACCGGCACCACCAAGCCCGCCCTCGCGCTGACCGGTGCCGCGATCGCCACCACCGTAGCGGTGTCGGTGGCCAGCGCAGCGGTGTACCTGGTCGCGGGCCTGCCACTGGCTGACGCCGGTTCGGTCGCGCTCACCAGCACCGCGGTCGGTGCGATGCTCACCGCGTTCAGCCTCTGGCTGGCCATCCGCGCCCCGTTCCCGGTCGCGGTGACCACCGGGGTCGTCGGGGTCCTGGCCGGGATCCTGGTCGGCGGCACCGACCTGCAGCGGACGCTGTGGCCGTTCGTCCCGTGGGCGTGGGCGGACCTGCTCGACCCGGGCCTGGTGCTGATCACCGTCCCGGTCTCCACCGCGGTCGCCACCGCCTTCGGGTTCGCCATCGTCGGCGCGGCTCGGCGGGCCGCCAGCCGTTGATCAGCTCGCCACCTCGTGCAGGGTGGCGAGCAGGGACCGGGTGGCGGGGCGGTCGGCGACGGCTTCGCGGACCGCCGCGTACAGGCGGCGGACCGGTTCCGGTCGGCGGACTGCCCGGACCACCACCCCCGGGTGCACCACGTCGAGGCCCAGGCGCGGCACCAGCGCCACGCCCAGCTCCGCGGCGACGAAGCCCTGCGTGGAGTAGCTCCCGTCGGTCTCCAGCGCCACCTTCGGCTTGAACCCGGCGCTGGCGTAGGCCTCCTGGAGCAGCTGGGCGCAGATGTCGTCGCTGGTCACCGCGCTGTTCACCCACGGCTCCGCGGCCAGCTGCGCCAGGTCGATGCTGTCCTGCCCGGCCATCGGGTGGTTCTTCGGCAGCACCACCCGGTACGGGTCGTCGGCGAGGTGCACGAACCGCACGCCGCGCCGCTCGGGCACCCGGCTGCCGACCACCACGATCGCCACGTCCGACTCGCCCGCGACCAGGTCGTCGACCAAGCCCACCTCCTGCATCCGCAGGTCCAGCTGCACCTCCGGGTGCTCGGCGCGGAACTTGGCGACCGCGGCCGGGATCAGCCCGACCGAGGCGGTGTGGAAGAACCGCACCCGGAGCAGGCCGGTGCGCCCGGCGCGGATGTCGGCCAGCTCGACCTCCGCGCTGCTGAGCAGTTCGGAGATCTGCCCGGCCCGCTCCGCCAGCAGCAACCCGGCCGGGGTCGGCTTGAGCCCGCGGCCGACCTTCTCCAGCAGCGGCACGCCCGCTTCCCGCTCCAGCGTGGACAGCTGCTGGCTGATCGCCGACGGGGTGTAGCCGAGGTTCGTCGCGGCGGCGCTGACCGATCCGCTGGTGACCACGGCGCGCAGGACCTGCATGCGGCGTACGTCCAACATGCCCCCAACACTACAGCAGTGCTGAAGCGTTGGTTGAGTTTATTTCACTTGTGCTTACGGCCGATCTGGCGGAACGTGGGAGTCGAGCGGTCGGTTCGGCCACCACCGAAGCGTCCCCGACCTACCGTCCCGGCGAATCCGCGAAACCCGGAGAGGCCATGAACAACCCGACGAACTACGCCCGGCTCGCCGCGCTGGCGCTGCTGTGGGGATCCAGCTTCCTGCTGATCAAGCTGGCCCTGGCGGCGCTCGCGCCCACGCAGATCGCGCTGACCCGCATCGTGCTCGG
The DNA here is from genome assembly GCF_040300525.1 of Saccharopolyspora sp. NPDC000359. Lineage (NCBI taxonomy): Bacteria > Bacillati > Actinomycetota > Actinomycetes > Pseudonocardiales > Pseudonocardiaceae > Saccharopolyspora > Saccharopolyspora sp. NPDC000359. The sequence continues at coordinate 31,653 of NZ_JBEPDU010000067.1, forward strand.
CGCGCTGGTGCTGCTGGTGCTGTGCGCGGCACGCGGGTTGCGGGTCAGCCGCGACCGCGTGGTCTGGCGGCACGTCGCGGTCGCCGCGCTGTTCGGCAGCACGCTGCCGTGGGTCCTGTTCGGCATCGGCGAGCAGACGGTGGATTCCGGGCTGACCGGGGTACTGAACGCAACTACTCCACTGTGGACAGTGTTGTTCGGGGTGCTGGTGACCCGCCAGGCGCCACCACCGGCCCGGCTCGGCGGGTTGCTGCTCGGCTTCCTCGGCGTGCTGCTGATCTTCGCGCCGTGGCAGGGCGCCGACATGCTCAGCTGGGGCGTGCTCGCCTGCCTCGGCGCGGCGGTCAGCTACGGGGCCGCGTACGTCTACATCGGGCGGAAGCTGACCGGTCAGCATGGCCCGCCACCGCTGGTGCTCGCCGCGATGCAGATGATCGCAGCCACCGGGTACGCCGTCGTGGCGCTGCCGCTGGACGGGCTGCGCCCGGTGCACTGGGACCCGCTCGCGCTGGTCTCGGTCACGGTGCTGGGCGTCTTCGGCACCGGGCTGGCGTTCGCGCTGAACTACCGGATCATCAGCGACGAAGGTGCCACCACCGCTTCGACGGTGACCTACCTGATGCCGATCGTCTCGGTCCTGCTCGGCTGGTGGCTGCTCGACGAGGGGCTCGGCCTGCGGATCCTGCTGGGCATGGCGGTCGTGCTCATCGGCGTGCTGCTGACCCGCCGCTCACCCACCCCAACCCACCCGGAGGAGACGATGTCCGACGCAACCCGCACCGAATCCGCGCCGGTCGAGCAGCAGCTGCCGCCGATCGACCCGCCGAAGGGCTGGGCCCGGCTGCAGCTGGCCCTGATGCGCGGCTCCCAGATCTACGCCGAGCTGGCCACCAACCACCCGATGAAGTGAGGCGTCACGCCGGCTGGTCGTCGCGGGTCCGCGCGGCGGCCGGTCCGGCGTGCAGGGCCTCCAAGCTCCGCCCCGCGGTGCGCAGCCCCAGCAGCGCGAGCACCAGGGCGCCCACCAGCAGCAGGCCGCACAGCACCGCGAACACACCGGCGAACCCGAGGTCGTCGTGCAGGTAGCCGATGCCCACCGGCGCCATGATCGCCCCCACCCGCGCGCACGCGCTGGCCAGCCCCATCCCGGTCGCCCGGAACTCCGTCGGGTAGATCTCCGAGGTGTAGGCGTAGAGCGGCCCGGCGACGCCGTTCATGAAGAACGAGAGCGCGACGACGAAGCAGAAGATCGCCAGCTCGTGCTCCGCGGTGGCCAACCCGGCCGCGCAGGCGATGGAGCCACCCAGGAACGCCACGATCGTCCACTTCCGGTCGATGCGCTCGCTGATCGCGGCCGCCAGGTAGTAGCCGGGGATCTGGGCGACCGCGCTGGCCAGCGCGAACGAGAAGCTCTTGGTGATCGTGAAGCCCTTGAGCACCAGGAGCGTGGGCAGCCAGGTCCCGTAGCCGTAGTGCGCGGCCTGGATGGCGAACCACAGCACGCACACCACGCCGGTGCGCACCGCGAGACCCGGCCCCCACAGCGCGGTGAACTGCCGCAGCACGTTCCGCCGCGGCGCGGGCTCCCCGACCGGCGCGGACACCGCCGGTACCGGCGGCAGCTGTCCGTTGACCGCGGTCTCGCGCTCGAAGCGCTCGACGATCGCGGTGGCTTCCCCGACGCGGCCATGGCTGATCAGGAACCGCGGTGACTCCACCAGGTCCCGGCGCCACCAGAGCAGCAGCAGGACCGGGGCGACGCAGACCAGGCACGCGATGCGCCAGCCCGGCTCCGGGTTCGGGCTGATCACGGTGACCGCGGTCAGCCCGGCCAGGACGTAGCCGAAGCCGAGGAACAGCATCGTGTTGCCGATGTTGCGGCCCCGGTTGCGGGTGGGCAGGAACTCCGAGATGTAGGGCACGATCATGGTGGCCTCGGCGCCCACACCGATCCCGCTGAGCACCCGCCACAGGATCAACTCCCCCGGGCTGGACGCGGTCGCCGCGACGACCGTGAACACCACGTACACCAGCAGCGCGCACATCAGCACGCGCCGCCGCCCGATGCGGTCGGCCAGCACGCCCGCGACCAGCGCGCCGATCAGGTAGCCGATGAACACCGAGGCCAGCAGCCACCCGGCCAGGCCGGAGCCGACCGACCAGAGCGCGACCACGGCCGAGGCCGCGTAGCCGAGCAGCACGGCGTCGTAGGACTCGAAGAGGTAGCCGAGCCCGCCCTGCAGCATCAGCCTGCGGTGCGGCCTGCCGACCGGCAGCCGGTCCAGGCGGGCGAGCAGTTCCGTACCAGTGGGCTGGGGTGCGGCGGTCACCAGCGCCTCCTTCCATCCGGGTTGCGGCATGGTCGGCGAACTCGGCGCGAGCGTTGTCGGATGTCGGGAAATCCGTCATGATCCCCGGCTGTGGCGCGGAAAACCGTCATGCTCAGCGAGTCCGACCTGGCGCTGGTGAACGCGCTGCAGGTCTGGCCGCGGGCGCCGTGGTCCGCGGTGGCGACCTCGTTGGGCGTCCGGTCGGCGGATGCGGTGGCCCGGCGCTGGGAGCGGCTCGCCGCGCGTGGCGACGCCTGGACGACCGCGTACTTCCGCGCGCTGTCCACCGGCGGCTGCGTCGCGCTGGTGACGGCCCGGTGCCGACCGGGCACCAAGGAGCAGGTGGCGACCACCCTCGCCGCGGACTCCTGCTGCCTCTCCGTGGAGATCACCGCGGGCACGCAGGACCTGCTGCTCACCGTCGCCGCGCAGGACCTGGAGGCGCTCAACCACTACCTGGTGCGGCACGTCGAGCAGGTGCCCGGCCTGACCTCCACCACCACCGCGCTGGTCACCCGGTTCTACAGCGAGGGGGCGAACTGGCGGCTGCACGCGCTGGGCGCTTCCGCGCACGCCGCACTGGACCCCGGCCTCAGCCAGCCGCCCGCGTCGCCGATCGCCGCCACCGGCCTGGACCGGAAGCTGGCGGGCCTGCTGTCCGCGGACGGCCGCACCTCCTACGCCCGGCTCGCCGCGAAAACGGGCACCAGCCAGGCGACCGCCCGCCGCCGGGTCACCGCGATGCTGCGCTCGCGCGTGCTCGCACTGCGCTGCGAGGTGGCCGCACCGCTGGTCGGGCTGCCGGTCACCGCCACCCTGCGGGGGCGGGTCGCCGCCCTGGACGTGGACCGCGTCGGGGCCGGGTTGGCCGGGCTCCCACCGGTCCGGATGTGCGCGGCGGTCACCGGGGAGCACAACCTGGTCGCCACCGCCTGGCTGCCGTCGATCAGCGCGGTCCAGCAGTTCGAGCAGGTAGCGACGCGCAACTTCCCCGCCCTGGAGGTGCACGACACGCTGGTGAACCTGCGGACGGTCAAGCGCATGGGACGCATGCTGGACCGCTCCGGCCGCGCCACCGGCTTCGTCCCGTTGCGCACCTCGGCCTGAGCAACCTCGGTGTCGGGTGGATGTTCAAGCGGCGCAGCCGCTCAACCGGCACCGCTGCGCCAAGCAGATCCACCAGGAACAGGTCACACCAGGCGGCGGTCGGAGGCCCAGCGGGAGAGCTCGTAGCGGTTGGACAGCTGGGTCTTGCGCAGGACGCTGGACACGTGCGTCTCCACCGTCTTCACGGAGATGAACAGCTCCGAGGCGATCTCCTTGTAGGCGTAGCCGCGCGCCAGCAACCGCAGCACCTCGCGCTCGCGGGGCGTGAGCAGGTCCAGCTCGGGATCGCCGACCGGAGCCGAGTTCGGCCCCTCCGAGAAGGCGTCCAGCACGAAACCCGCCAGCCGCGGCGAGAACACCGCGTCCCCGGCGCGCACTCGCACGACCGCGTCGGCCAGCTCCCGGCCGGAGATGGTCTTGGTGACGTAGCCGCGGGCGCCGCCGCGGATCACCGCTATCACGTCCTCGGCGGCGTCGGACACCGACAGCGCCAGGAACACCACGTCCGGCTGCCGCGGGCGGACCTGGCGCAGCACCTCGGCCCCGCCACCGTCGGGCATGTGCACGTCCAGCAGGACCACTTCGGGCTCGTAGTGCGCGATCCCGGCGACCGCTTCGGCGACCGACCCGGCTTCGCCCACCACCTCGACCTGCTCGGCGGCAACGGCCAGTTCCGCGCGCACACCGGTGCGGAACAGCGCGTGGTCGTCGACGAGGAACACCCGGACCCGGTGCGGGGTGGTGGTGTCTTCACCGGTCACGATCAAATCCTCCATCGCTGGGCTCCACCGCAGCGTACGCGAATGTCACGCCGCCCTCGGCATTTCCATCTGCACCTCGGTGCCCTCGCCGGGCGAGGTGCGCACCTTGACCTTCCCGCCATGCCGCTGCATGCGGCCGCGGATCGAATCGGCCAGGCCGTGCCGGTCGGCGGGCACGCTGGCCTGGTCGAACCCGGCGCCGCGGTCGCGGACGAACACCGAGACCTGCGAGGCCTCCACCTCCGCGTACACGCTCACCTCCCCGACCCCGGCGTGCTTGGCCGCGTTGACCACCGCCTCCCGGGCCGCGGCGAGCTGCGCGGACAACCGCTCGTCGAGGTCGCAGTCGCCGACCACGACCTGCTGGACCTTGATCGCGAAGCTGTCCTCGACCTCGCCGCAGATCCGGGCCAGCTCGGCGGCGAGGGTGCCAGCGGGCTTGTCCTCCACAGCCTGCCGCTGCGCGCCGTAGCCGTCTGGCCCGTACAACCAGTTGCGCAGTTCGCGCTCCTGCCCGCGGGCCAGCCGCCGCACCTCGCGCTCGGACTCGGCCTGCTTCTGGATCAGCGCCAACGTCTGCAGCACCGAGTCGTGCAGGTGGGCGGCGATCTCGGCGCGTTCCTGGGAGCGGATCCGGCTGGCCCGCTCGATGTTGAGGTCGCGCACCAGGCGCACCCACCACGGCACCGTCAGCACCGCGACGCCGACCAGCGTCGCGCCCACCGCGAGCAGCGCGAAGCGCACCTCGTCCATCGAGGTCGACCCGGCCAGCAGCATGACGATGCCGACCACGACCAGCGCCGCACCGGCCAGCACCCGGATCAGGGCCGACCGGCCACCGCCACCGTGC
>NZ_JBEPDU010000068.1:0-34805 GCF_040300525.1 Saccharopolyspora sp. NPDC000359
CTGCCCGCGCTGCCGTTGCCGAGGTGCCCGGCGACCTCGTCGGGCGCCTGGTCGAAGCGGGCGGCGTAGTCGTTGTACATGACTCCGGTGAACACACCGGTCCGGCTGCCGTGCAGTGACATCGGGTCGAGACCGGCGCGTTCGAAAGCTTCCCAGGCGGTTTCCAGCAGCAGCCGCTGCTGGGGGTCCATGGCGAGCGCTTCGCGTGGGGAGATGCCGAACAGCGAGGCGTCGAAGTCAGCCGCTTCGTGCAGGAACCCACCCTCCCGCACGGCGGAGGTGCCCGGCGCCCCCGAGTCCTGGGCGAAGAGGTCGTCCAGCGGCCACCCGCGGTCCTGCGGGAACCCGGAGATCGCGTCGCCGCCGGAGGAGACGAGCTGCCACAGCGCCTCGGGGCCGTCGACGCCGCCGGGGTAGCGGCACGACATCGCCACGATCGCGATGGGCTCGCGGTCCCGGTTCTCGGCCTCCGACAGGCGTTCCTTCGCCTGCTGGAGATCAGCGGTGACCCGCTTCAGATAGCTGAAGAGCTTTTCCTCTTGCGCCATGCTCGAAACCACCTGTGCATCCGAACGGACTGGGGGCGGGGCTGCGGGGATCAGAGGTTCCGGTCGATGAAGTCCATCAGTTCCTCCGGGGTGGTGGAGTCGGTCGGGACGGTGCTGAGGTGACCGTTCGCGGAACCGCGCCGCTTCCAGCTGGCGAGCAGGTCCGCGAGGCGCTGCGAGACCTGCTCGTGGTCGGCGGTGCCGGGCTCGGCTTCGAGCAGGGCTTCCAGCCGGTCCAGCTCGCCGAGCAGGTCATCGCCCGCACCCGGCAGCTCGGCGTCGAGGAACTCGGCGAGCGCCTCCGGCGACGGGTGGTCGAACGCGACGGTGGGTGGCAGCGCCACCCCGGTGATCCCGGTGAGGCGGTTGCGCAGCTCGACCGCGGTGAGCGAGTCGAAACCGAGGTCGGTGAACTTCTTCCGCGGGTCGAGTGCTGCTGCGGAAGCGTGCCCGAGCGTCGAGGCGACCTCTGCCCGCACCACGTCGAGCAGCGCGCTGCGGCGCTCCTCGCCAGCCAGGCCGCTGATGCGGTCCCGGAGGGGTTCCGAAGCGTCCGGTGCCGTGGTGCTCTCGGGTGCCCCGGTGGGCGCGAATCCGCGCAAGACGGCGGGAACGTCCGCCGGGGAAGTCCGCAACGCCGCGCGGTTGACCACGAGCGGCACCACCAGCGCGTCCTCGGAACCCAGCGCCTCGTCGAACATCGCGAGCCCCTGGTCCTCCTGGATCGGCGCGACACCGGTGCGCGCCAGGCGGCGGCGGTCGGCCTCCCCGAGCTCGCCCGCCATGCCGTCCGCGACGTTCCAGAGCCCCCACGCCAGGGACAACGCGGGCAACCCCTGCTGCCTCCTGGACTCGGCCAGCGCATCGAGGAACGCGTTGGCCGCCGCGTAGTTCGCCTGCCCGGCCGAACCCAGCACCCCGGCCGCGGAGGAGAAGAGGACGAACGCCGAGAGGTCGAGATCGCGGGACAGCTCGTGCAGGTGCCAGGCCCCCTCGGCCTTCGGCGCGAACACGGCCCGCAGGTGCGCACCGGACTGCCCCGTGAGGGTCGCGTCATCCACCACTCCGGCGCAGTGCACAACAGCGGACAGCGGCCACTGCGGCGGCACTGCCGCGATGACCTCGGAGAGCGCCTGCCGGTCGGCGACATCGCAGGCCGCGAACTCCGCCTCGGCCCCGAGCTCGCGCAGTCGCGCGGCGAGGTCCGCTGCGCCGGGCGCTGCTCCGCCCCGGCGGCTGACGAGCAACAGCCTGCGGACGCCGTGCGACTCGACCAGGTGTCGCGCGACCACACCACCGAGCGCTCCGCTCGCACCGGTCACCAGCACCGTGCCCGGCAGCTGCGGAACGTCCGCTGTGGACGGGGGCTGGCGGACGAGACGTGGTGCGTACGCACCTTCGGCCCGGAGGCTGAGCTGGGGTTCGCCAGCGGCCACCGCGGCGGCGAGCCGATCGGCGCCGTCCTCGACGTCGACCAGCACTACGCGGCCGGGGTGCTCGGCCTGCACCGAGCGGACCAGGCCCCACACTGCGGCGGCAGGCAACCGGCGTGCCGGATCGTCCGACCTGACTCCTGCGGTCAGCACGACGAGCCGGGTCTGCGATCCGTCCTGCCCGGCGAGCCACTCCTGGGCGGAACCGAGCACGTGCTCGGCGGTGAGCCGAGCGGACTCGGCGAGATCACCACTGCTCGACGGCCGCACCTCGACGTTGAGCACGGTGGTGTCGGCGGGCAGCTCCGCCGCCTCCGGCAGCACGACGGGCTGCCAGTCCAACCGCAGGGACGGCACGCGCGCAGGACGCAGGTCGCCGCCGGAGACCTGTCGTGCGGTGAGCGCGACGACCGACGCCACGAGAGCACCGGCCCCGTCCGCGATGTCGAGCGAGACCTGGTCGGCCCCGCTGCGGACGAGCCGCACCCGCAGCTTCCCGGCCGCACGACCGTGCAACGCCACCCCGCTCCAGGCGAATGGCAGGCTGACCGCTCCGCTGTCCCCGGCGTCGATCGCGGTGGCGTGGAGCGCGGCGTCGAACAAGGCCGGGTGCAACGCGAACCCGGAGGTGGTGTCGCCGAGCTCGACCTCGGCGAAGACCTCGTCGCCGCGTCGCCACGCGGCCCGCAGGCCGCGGAACGCCGGGCCGTAGGCCATGCCGACCGCGGCCATCCGCTCGTAGAAGTCGGTGACGTCCACCGCGGTGGCGTCCGGCGGCGGCCACGGCAACGGCTCGGCCGACTGGGCGGCGGGTTCGGCGTCCAGCATCCCCGTGCAGTGCTGGGTCCACGGCTCGTCCGGTTCCGCGCCGTCCGAGCGGGAGAACACCGCGACCTGCCGTCGTCCGTCGTCCGCTTCACCGACCTCGACCCGGACCTGCATGCCCTCGTCCTCAGCGAGCACCAGCGGCACGTCCGTGGTGAGCTCGGCGAGCCGCGGGTACCCGCAGCGCTGCCCCGCGTGGAGCACCAGGTCGACGAACGCCGTGCCGGGAAACAACACCGCACCGTGCACCGCGTGGTCGGCGAGCCACGGTTGCGACGCCACCGACACCCGGCCGGTGAACAGCACCCGGCCGGAGGAGGGCGAGGTCACCGAAGCCTTGAGCACCGGGTGGTCGGCGCTGTCCAGCCCCGCCACGCCGAGGTCGACCACGTCGGACGGCTGGTTGTCGAGCCAGAGGTGCTGCCGTTGGAACGCGTAGGTCGGCAGTGTCGTGGTGCGGGCGCCGGTTCCGGCGAAGTAGGTGTGCCAGTTGGGTTTGACGCCGTTGGCGATGAGGGCGGCGAGTGCGGTGGTGAGGGTTTCGGGTTCGGGTTTGTCGCGGCGCAGTGAAGGGGTGGTGGTGCCGGGGATGTGCGGGGTGAGTGCGGCGTTGGGGCCGATTTCGAGGTAGGTGTTGGGATTTTGTTCGTTGATCGTGGTGATGGCATCGCTGAACCGTACGGTGTGTCGGGCGTGGTGCACCCAGTGCTCGGGGTTGGCGAGGGTGGTGTGGTCGGCGGGTCGTCCGGTGAGGGTGGAGATCAGCGGGATGGTGGGTGGTTGGAAGTTCAGCCCGTTCACGGTTTCGCGGAACTCGTCGAGGATGGGTTCCATGAGTGGTGAGTGGAAGGCGTGCGAGACCCGCAGCCAGGTGGTGCGGTAGCCGTTGAGTTCCTCGGTGATGTCGAGCAGGGCGGCGTGGTCACCGGAGAGGACGAGTGAGTTGGGGCTGTTGATGGCGGCGATGCCGACCTTGTCCTCGTAGCCGGTCAGGTGGGGCAGTACTTCGGTTTCGGTGGTGTTGATTGCCACCATGGCGCCGCCCTCGGGCAGGGTCTGCATGAGTCGTCCACGCGTTGTGACCAGAACCGCGGCGTCGGTGAGGGTGAGGACGCCGGTGATGTGGGCGGCGGTGATTTCACCGATGGAGTGCCCGGTGACGGCCTCGGGTGTGATGCCCCAGGATTCCCACAGTCGGTAGAGGGCGGTTTGGAGGGCGAAGAGGGCGGGTTGTGCGTATTGGGTTTGGTTGAGCAGGTCCGGGTCGTCGCCGAAGACGACGTCGCGGAGCGGTCGGGGTAGGTGGTGGTCGAGTTCGTCGCAGGCGGTGTCGAAGGCTTCGGCGTAGGCGGGGTAGGTGTCGTAGAGCTCGCGGCCCATCCCGAGGCGCTGGGTGCCTTGGCCGGAGAACACCATCACCAGCCCGCCCTCACCTGCTCGCCCGGTGACCACGGAGGGGTGCTCGGCCCCCTCGGCGATGGCGTTCAACGCGGCGACGAAGTCGGTCGTCCCGCTCGCCACGACGACCGCCCGCTCCTCCAACGCGGCGCGCGTGGTGGCCAGGGAGAAGGCCACGTCGAGCGTCGAGTGCTCCGGTGTCAGCTCCTGCGCCACCCGCGCCGCCTGCGCGCGCAGCGCCGCCTGTCCGCGCCCGGACAGCACCCACGGCACGACGGGCCACGGGTGCTGCTCGTCCACCTCCCGTTCGGGGGCCGACGCCTGTTCGATGATGACGTGGGCGTTGGTGCCGCTGACGCCGAACGACGACACGCCCGCGCGACGCGGACGCCCGGTGTCCGGCCAGCTGATCGACTCGGTGAGCAGCGAGATGTTCCCGGTGCTCCAGTCGACTTCGGCGGTGGGTTCGTCGACGTGCAGCGTGCGGGGGAGCTGGCCGTGGCGCATGGCCATGACCACCTTGATGATCCCTGCGACGCCGGCAGCGGCTTGGGTGTGGCCGATGTTGGACTTGACCGAGCCGAGCCACAGCGGGTCTTCGCGGTCCTGTCCGTAGGTGGCCAGCAGGGCCTGGGCTTCGATCGGATCACCGAGACGGGTCCCGGTGCCATGTGCTTCGACAGCGTCCACTTCGGACGGTTCGAGTCCGGCGTTGGTCAGCGCCTGCCGGATGACGCGCTGCTGCGATGGCCCGTTGGGTGCGGTGAGGCCGTTGGACGCGCCGTCCTGGTTCACCGCCGAACCGCGCACGACCGCGAGCACGGGGTGGCCGTTGCGCTGGGCGTCGGAGAGCCGTTCGACGAGCAGCAGGCCGACACCCTCACCCCAGCCGGTACCGTCGGCGCTGTTGGAGAAGGCCTTGCACCGGCCGTCGGCGGCAAGCCCGCGCTGTCGGCTGAACTCCACGAACGGAGCGGGCGTCGCCATGACCGTCACCCCACCGGCCAGGGCCATGGTGCATTCGCCGTTGCGCAGGGCCTGCGCTGCCAGGTGCAGGGCGACCAGGGACGACGAGCAGGCGGTGTCGACGGTGACGGCGGGGCCTTCCAGGCCGAAGGTGTAGGCGACCCGGCCGGAGGCGACGCTGCCCGCGCTGCCGTTGACCAGGTACCCCTCCAGGTCAGCGGGTACATCGGTCAGTCGCGCGGCGTAGTCGTGGTACATGACGCCGGTGAACACCCCGGTGCGGCTGCCGCGGACCGATGCCGGGTCGATCCCCGCGCGTTCGAACGCCTCCCACGCGGTCTCCAGCAGCAGCCGCTGCTGGGGGTCCATGGCGAGCGCCTCGCGCGGCGAGATGCCGAAGAACTCCGCGTCGAACTCCGCCGCACCCGGCAGGAACGCGCCTTCGACGGTGGTCGTCGTGCCCGGCCTGTTCCCGGAGGGGTCGTGCAGCGAGGCCAAGTCCCACCCGCGGTCGGTCGGCATGGCCGCCACGGCGTCCCCGGCGGCGGAGACGAACCGCCAGAACGCTTCCGGTGAATCGTTGCCGCCGGGGAACCGGCAGCTCATCGCGACGATGACCACCGGGTCGTCGTCCGCGGCGGTCGGTGCGGTCGCGGGCGCCACCTCGGCACGACCGTAGAGCTCCTGCTCGAGATGCTCGGCGAGCGCGGCCGGGCTCGGGTGGTCGAAGACGGTGGTGGCGGGCAACCGCAGGCCGGTCGCGGCGTTGAGCCGGTTGCGCAGGTCGACGGCCGCCAGCGAGTCGAACCCGAGCTCGCGGAACGCGCGGGTCGGTGCGACGGCATCGGCGGAGTCGTGCCCCAGCACCGCAGCGGCCCGCGTCCGGACCAGGTCGAGCAGCATGCCCGCCCGCTGGTCGGCCGGAACGTCCGGCAACGGGCTCGCCGCGCCGTCGGACCGCGCCACCGAACGCCGAGCCGGCAGGCGGATCAGGTCCCGCAGCAGCGGGGGCACCGCCCCGGAACCCGCGGCGGCGGCGCCGGGTTCCACGCGCAACGGGACCAGCGCCGCATCGCCAGTCCCCCTCCAGGCCACGTCGAACAGCGCGAGCGCGGAGTCGGTCGGCATCGCGCCGACGCCCAGTTCCGCCAGCCGCCGCAGGTCCGAGTCCCGCAGATCACCGGTCAGGGCGCTGCGCTCGTCCCACAACCCCCACGCCAGCGACACGGCCGGGGCACCGTGGTGCCTGCGGTAGCGGGCGAGCCCGTCGAGGAACGCGTTGGCCGCCGCGTACCCCGCCTGACCTGCGGAGCCGAGCACACCCGCGGCCGAGGAGAACAGGACGAAGCGGCTCACACCGCTGGTCAGCTCGTGCAGGTTCACGGCGGCGTCGACCTTCGGCCGCAGCACCTCGTGGAGCTGCTCGGGGGTGAGCGAGTCGACGACGGCGTCCGCGAGCACCCCTGCGGCGTGGACCACGGCGGTCACCGGGTGCGCGTCGGGAACCTCGCGGAGCAGCCGCTCCAGCGCGCCCCGGTCGGCGACGTCGCACGCGGCGATCGTCGCGTGGGCACCGGCCGCGCGCAGGTCGGCGATCAGCTCCGCGCACCCCTCGGCGTCGGGGCCCCGGCGGTTGACCAGCAGCAGGTGCCGCACGCCGTGCTCCGCCACCAGGCGCCAGGCCACCCGGCGCCCCAGGGTGCCGGTGCCGCCGGTGATGAGCACGGTGCCGTCGGGGTCGACCGGCGTCTCGGCGGCCTCGACCGCGTCCTCGCGCACCAGTCGGGGGAACAGCGGCTTGCCCTGCCGCACCGCGAACTGCGGCTCGCCACCGGCGGCGGCGATCGGCAGCATCTGGTGCGACTCGTCGGTGCCGTCGGTGTCCGCGAGCACGAACCGGTCCGGGTGCTCCGTCTGCGCCGACCGCACCAGCCCCCACACCGCCGCGTGCCGGGTGAGCGCCGCGTCGTCCGGCCGTGCTTGCACGGCGTGCCGGGTGACGAGCACGAGCCGCGACTCCTCGAACGCTGGCTCGGCGAGCCAGGCCTGCAGCAGTTCCAGCACCCGCAGCACCTCGGTGCGCGCGATCGGGGCCGAGAGCTCCTCGGGCACGTCGTGCCGCAGGTCCAGGCGGGCGAACACCAGCGACGGCAGCTCGGCGCCGTCGGCCTCGGCCGCCTCGGCGATCGCGGTGAGGTCGTCCACGTCCAGCACGTCGACGTGCGACACGAGGTCCGCGGGCACCACTGAGGCCGGGGAGAACGCGGCCCACTCGACGCGCAGCAGCGCGTCACCGTGGCCGACGCCGAGCTGGGTGAGCTCAGCGAGGTCCAGCGGCCGCAGCACCAGGGCGTCGGCTTCGGCGACCGGAACGCCCGCGGTGTCGGTGATCCGCAGCCGGGCTTCGGTCGGGTTGACCAAGCTCAGGTGGACCCGCGCCGTGGTGGCGCCGGTTGCGTGCACGGTGAAGTTCCGCCACTCGAACGGCAACACGGAGGGCGCGCCACCGCTCGGCGGGGAGGCCACCAGCACGGTCTGCGCGGCAGCGTCCAGCAGCGCGGGGTGCAGCGCGAAGCGCTCCGCGGCTGAACCCTGGTCCTCGGGCAGCGTGATCTCGGCGAACACGTCACCGCCCGAGCGCCACACCGCGCGCACCCCCTGGAACGCGGGGCCGTAGGAGTACCCGTGCTCGGCGAGGCGGTCGTAGGCGGAGTCCATGGGCACCGGGGTGGCGCCGGGTGGTGGCCACGCGCCGGAGTCGGCGGTGACCAGCCGCTGCGACCGCGCCAACGTGCCGCTGGCGTGCAACGTCCACGAATCGCCTTCGAGCGCGCCCTCGACGCGGGCGTGCACGCTCAACGCATGGCGGCCCTCACCGTCCGGCTGCACCCGGACCCGCAGCTGCACGCCACCCTGGTCGGGCATCAGCAGCGGGGTGACGAGCGTCAGCTCCTCCACGAGGTCGCAGCCGACCTCGTCACCGGCCAGCACCGCCATCTCCAGCAGAGCCGTGCCCGGCAGCAGCACGACCCCGGCGACGGCGTGGTCGGCGAGCCACGGGTGCGTGTCGACGGCGATCCGGCCGGTGAGCAGCACCTCCTGCCCCTCCGGCTGGTCGACGCGTGCCGACAGCAGCGGGTGGTCCACCGCCTTCTGGCCGGTCGCGGCTGCGTTCGCCCCGCCGACCTGGCCCTCCATCCAGTAGCGGGTGCGCTGGAAGGGGTAGGTGGGCAGCGGGACCGGTCGTGCCTCGGTGAGCAGCGCGGTCCAGTCGACCGGCACGCCACGGGTCCAGGCCTCGGCCGCGGAGGTGAGGAGCCGGGCGGGGCCGCCGTCGTCGCGGCGGAGGGTACCGATGGTGACGGCGTCGTCGTCGGTCTCCTGGATGGGGGTGGTGAGGACGGGGTGGGGGCTGGGTTCGACGAAGGTGGCGTGGTGGTCGATGCTGAGTGCCCGGACGGTGGGGTGGAACAGGACGGGCTGGCGGAGGTTGCGGAACCAGTAGTCGGCGGTGAGCTCGGTGCCGTCCAGCGGGGTTCCGGTGACGGTGGAGTGGAAGGGGATGTCGCCCTGCTGCGGGGTGGTGGGGGCTAGTGCGTGGAGGAGTTGTTCCTGGATGGTGTCGACTTCGGGGCTGTGGGAGGCGTAGTCGACCGGGATGTGGCGAACCCGTGTGCCCCGCTCCTCCAGTGTGGACAGCAGTTCTTCGAGCTGGGGTCCGGCGATGACGGTGGAGCTCGGCCCGTTGAGCGCGGCGATGGTGGTGCCGGGGTGTTCGGCGAGCATCTCGCTCAGCTCTTCCGCGGGGAGGGCGACGGACGCCATGGCGCCCTTGCCTGCGAGGTGCTGGGCGATGAGTTGGCTGCGGAGTGCGATGATGCGGGCGCTGTCGTCGAGGGTGAGGATTCCTGCGACGCAGGCGGCGGCGATTTCGCCTTGGGAGTGGCCGATGACGGCGCTGGGTTCGACGCCGTGGGCGCGCCAGGTTTCGGCAAGGGAGATCATCATCGCCCAGAGTGCGGGTTGGACGACGTCGACGCGCTCCAGAGGAGCGTCGGTGTTGCGGAGGACGTCGGTGAGGGACCAGTCGACGTGGGGTGCGAGTGCTTGTTCGCAGCGGTTGATCCACTCGGCGAACACCGGTGAGGTGTCGAGCAGTTCGGCGCCCATCCCGGGCCACTGCGAGCCCTGGCCGGGGAACACGAACACGACGTCGCCCGCGGGCCCGGCCGCACCTTCGACGACACCGTCGACCTGGGAGCCTTCAGCGAGCGCGGCCAACCTGGTCATCAGCTCGTCCTCGTCGCGGCCCACGACGACGGCGCGGTGCTCGAGCATGGCACGGGTGGTGGCCAGCGACCAGCCGACATCGACCGGGTCCTGACCGGAGAGGCCCAGCAGGCGGTGGGCCTGGGCTCGCAACGCCTCCGACGTCTTCGCCGACAGCACCCAGGGCACGGCGGGGACGTCGGGATGCGCGGTGGCGGGCTCCTCGTGCTCCGGGGGCTGTTCGAGCACGATGTGCGCGTTCGTGCCGCTGACACCGAAGGACGAGATGCCCGCGCGGTGGGGCCGGTCCTGGTCGGGCCACGGCTGGGGCTCGGTCAGGAGGCGAACGGCCCCCGCGCTCCAGTCGACGTGCGGAGTCGGCTCAGCCACGTGCAGCGTGCGCGGCAGGACACCGTGCTGCATGGCCATGACCACCTTGATGATGCCTGCGACACCAGCGGCGGCTTGGGTGTGGCCGATGTTGGACTTCACCGAGCCGAGCCACAGCGGGTCATCGCGGTCCTGCCCGTAGGTGGCCAACAGGGCTTGGGCTTCGATGGGGTCACCGAGACGGGTCCCGGTGCCGTGCGCTTCGACGACGTCCACTTCGGACGGGCGGAGTCCAGCGTTCGCCAGGGCCTGCCGGATCACCCGCTCCTGCGACGGGCCGTTCGGTGCGGTGAGGCCGTTGGACGCACCGTCCTGGTTGACCGCCGAACCGCGCACGACCGCGAGCACGGGGTGACCGTTGCGACGCGCCTCGGACAGCCGCTCCACCAGCAGCAGGCCCACGCCCTCCGCCGAGCCGAAACCGTCGGCACCGCTGGAGAAGGCCTTGCACCGGCCGTCCGGTGCGAGCCCCCGCTGCCGACTGAACTCGGTGAACATGTGCGGGGTCGCCATCAGCGCGACACCTCCCGCCAGCGCGGCGGAGCACTCGCCGCGCCGCACCGCCTCGGCGGCCAGGTGCAGCGCGACCAGCGACGACGAGCAGGCGGTGTCGATGGTGACGGCGGGTCCCTCCAACCCGAAGGTGTAGGCGACCCGGCCGGAGGCGACGCTGGCCGTCGCGCCGGTGAGGAGGTAGCCCGCCAGGTCCGGCGGCGGCTCGGCGACCCGGGTCTGGTAGTCCTGGTAGGACATGCCGACGAACACGCCGGTGGCGCTGCCCCGCAGGCCCAGCGGGTTGATCCCGGCCCGTTCGAAGGCCTCCCACGCCGTTTCCAGCAGCAGCCGCTGCTGCGGGTCCATGGCCAACGCCTCGCGTGGCGAGATGCCGAACAACGTCGCGTCGAAGTCCGCCGCGTCGTGCAGGAACCCGCCGCGACCCGTCATCGAGGTGCCGGGCGCGCCGGGCACCTCGGACAGCAGCCGGGTCAGGTCCCAGCCGCGGTCGGTGGGGAAGTCGCCGATGGCGTCCCCGCCGTCGGCGACGAGCTGCCACAGGTCCTCGGGCGAGGCGACCTGACCCGGGTAGCGGCAGGCCATCGCGACGATGACCACGGGGTCGTCGTCGGCGGCCACCGCGGTCGCGGGGAGCACCTCGGGACCGCCCTCGTCCAGCAGCAGGGACTCCAGGTGACCGGCCACGGCGGCGGGTGTCGGGTGGTCGAACACCAGGCTCGACGGCAGCCGCACCCCGGCTTCCGCCGCGAGCCGGTTGCGCAGTTCCACACCGGTGAGCGAGTCGAACCCGAGGTCGCGGAACGGGCGCTCGACGTCGATGCCCTGGGCACTCGCGTGCCCCAGCACCGCCGCGACCTGCGAGCGCACCACGTCGCGCACGGCGGAGGCGCGCTGCTTCACCGACAGCGACCGGAGCCGCACCGCCAGCTGCGACCCGGTTTCCTCCTCCCGGCTGGTCGCGCCGGTGTCCAGCAGCGCGCGCACCTCGGGCAGGTCCTCGATGAGCGGCCGCCTCCGGGCCTCGGTGTAGGCGAGGAAGAAGCGGTCCCACCGCACGTCGGCCACCACGACGGTGGCGCGGTCCTCGGGTTCGCCGCGGGTGAGGACCGCCAACGCCTGGTCGGGATCCAGCGGCGGCACACCGTGCCTGCGCAGCCGGTCCTCCACTCCGCCGACCGCCGCCATGCCGTCCCCGGCCCACGGCCCCCACGCGTAGGAGGTGGCGGGCAGCCCGAGCCCGCGCCGGTGCTCGGCGAGTGCGTCGAGGTAGGCGTTGCCCGGTGCGTAGCCGCCTTGGCCGGGGATGCCGAGCACCCCGGAGATCGAGGAGAACAGGATGAAGTCGTCCAGCTCCCGGTCCGCGGTCAGCTCGTGCAGGTGCCGTGCGCCGTCGGCCTTCACTCGCAGCACCCGGTCGAGCTGCTCGGTGGTGAGGGAGGCCACCACCGCGTCGTCCAGCGCACCGGCGGCGTGGACCACCGACGTGACCGGGAACTGCGCGAGCAGCTGCTCCAGGGCACTGCGGTCACCCACGTCGCACGCCACGACGCTGACTTCGGTGCCCAGCGCGCGCAACTCGTCGGCGAGCTCCGCCGCCCCGGGTGCCTCCGGCCCGCGCCGCCCGGCGAGCACGAGGTGTCGTGCGCCGTCCTGGGCGAGCTGCCGGGCCACCTGCGCGCCGAGCGCACCCGTGCCCCCGGTCAGGAGCACCGTGCCGCGCGGGCCGCGCTTCTCCGCGGAGGGAGCGGCCGCAGCGGAGTGCACCAGCCTGCGGGCGAACGTGCCGGATTCGCGGACGGCGACCTGGTCCTCCTGCCGCTGCGCGAGCACTGCCAGCAACTGGTCGACCGCCCGGCCGTCGGGCTTCTCGGGCACGTCCACGAGCCCGCCCCAGCGCTCGGGCTGCTCCAGCGCGACCACCCGACCGAGGCCCCACACCGTGCTCTGCGCGGGGGTCCGCAGCGAGTCGGCGTGGTCCACGGCGACCGCACCCGAGGTCACTGTCCACAGCGGAACTTCGAGACCGGCGTCCGCGAGCGCGTGGACCAGCGTCAGCGTCGCCGCGGTGCCCACCGGCACGGCGGGGCTGGTCGGGTGCGCAGCGTCATCCAGCGCGACCAGCGACAGCACACCGTCGACCTCTCGGGGGAGGCGGTCGCGCAGGGTGGTGCGGTCCTCCGCGCCGAGCCGCAGCTCGACCACTTCGGCGCCGCCCGAGCGCAGCGCGTCCCGCAGCGGCTGCGCCCAGGTCGGCTCGTCGTGGCCAGCCGGTGCGACCACCAGCCAGGTCCCGGTCGGTGCCCCGGTGCCGACCGTGGACGGCACCCACTCGACCGAGTACCGCAGCGCGTCCAGCTCCTTGCCCGCGCGCCGTAGCTCACGCCACCGCGCCAGCGCAGGTGTGGCTTCCGCGAGCCAGTCCGGCCGGTCTTCCTGCAACCCCAGCACGGTGGCCACCGCATCGGTGTCCTCGGCCTCCACGGCTGCCCACAACCCGCCGTCGTCGTCGCTGGAAGCCGGTTCGGCCGTCGTCCCCAGCCAGTAGCGGGTGCGCTGGAAGGGGTAGGTGGGCAGTGGGATCGGGTGCGCACCGGGGAACAGCGCGGCCCCGTCGACCGGGACCCCGGTGGTCCAGGCGGTGGCGATGGCGGTGTGGAGCTGGGTGGGTGCGCCGTTGTCCCGACGGAGGGTGCCGGTGGTGGTGATCGGCACGTCCTGGGCTTCGGCTGCTTCCTGGTCGGGTGTGGTGTGGACGGGGTGGGGGCTGGGTTCTATGAAGGTGGTGCAGGTGGGCAGCAGCGCCTCGATGACGGGGTGCAGCAGGACGGGCTGGCGGAGGTTGCGGAACCAGTAGTCGGCGGTGAGCTCGGTGCCGTCCAGCGGGGTTCCGGTGACGGTGGAGTGGAAGGCGATGTCACCCTGCTGCGGGGAGACGGGGGCCAGGGCGTGGAGGAGTTGTTCCTGGATGGTGTCGACTTCGGGGCTGTGGGAGGCGTAGTCGACCGGGATGCGGCGGACGCGGATGCCGTCGCGTTCCAGTGTGGACAGCAGCGGTTCGAGCCGGGGCCCGGCGACGACGGTGGAGTTCGGCCCGTTGAATGCGGCGATGGCGGTGCCGGGGTGATCGGCGAGCATGTCGCCCAGTTCCGCGGCCGGAAGGGCGATGGAAGCCATGGCGCCCTTGCCTGCGAGGTGTCGGGCGATGATCTGGCTGCGGAGCGTGATGATGCGGGCGCTGTCGTCGAGGCTGAGGATTCCTGCCACGTGCGCGGCGGCGATTTCGCCTTGCGAGTGGCCGATGACGGCTGCGGGTTCGACGCCGTGGGCGCGCCACGTTTCGGCGAGCGCAATCATCATCGCCCAGAGTGCGGGTTGGACGACGTCGACCCGCTCCAGAGGAGCGTTGGTGTTGCGGAGGACGTCGGTGAGGGACCAGTCGACGTAGGGTGCGAGTGCCTGCTCGCAACGCTGGATTCGTTCGGCGAACACCGGTGAGGTGTCGAGCAGTTCGGCGCCCATCCCGGCCCACTGCGAGCCCTGACCGGGGAACACGAACACGACCTTGCCCGCAGGACCCGCCGTGCCGCGCACCAACCCGGGGTGCGGCAGCCCCTCGCTCAACGCCGCGAGCACGTCGAGGCGCTCCGCACCGTCAGCACCGAAGACGGCGGCGCGCAGCCCGAAGGCGGGACGGGCGGTCGCGAGCGTGCAGCCGACATCGGCGGGATCGGCCGCCGGATTGGCCTCCAAGTGCTCGCGCAGGCGTTGCGCCTGGGCGCGCAGGGCGTTCTCGTCCATGGCGGACAGCAGCCACGGCGCGTCGAGCCTGCGGTCCGCACCGCGCTCCTGTGTTTCCGCCCGCACCAAGGCGGGAGCCTGCTCCAGCACGACGTGCGCGTTGGTGCCGCTGATGCCGAAGGACGACACACCGGCACGGCGCGGACGCGTGGTCTCCGGCCAGTCGACCGACTCGGTGAGCAGCTCGACCGCCCCGGTGCTCCAGTCGACGTGCGGGGTGGGTTCGGCGACGTGCAAGGTGCGCGGCAGGAGCCCGTGCTGCATGG
Source organism: Saccharopolyspora sp. NPDC000359 (assembly GCF_040300525.1). NCBI lineage: Bacteria > Bacillati > Actinomycetota > Actinomycetes > Pseudonocardiales > Pseudonocardiaceae > Saccharopolyspora > Saccharopolyspora sp. NPDC000359. Next base: position 14,410 of record NZ_JBEPDU010000068.1, read on the forward strand.
CCATGACCATCTTGATCACCCCGCCGACCCCGGCGGCGGCTTGGGTGTGCCCGATGTTGGACTTGACGGAGCCGAGCCACAACGGGTTCTCCCGCCCCTCGCCATAGGCGGTGAGCAGCGCCTGCGCCTCGATCGGGTCGCCGAGACGCGTTCCGGTACCGTGCGCTTCGACGGCGTCCACTTCGGAGGGTCGCAGTCCGGCGTTGGCCAAGGCCTGTCGAATCACGCGTTCCTGCGACGGGCCGTTCGGCGCGGTGAGGCCGTTGGAGGCGCCGTCCTGGTTGATGGCCGAGCCGCGGACGACTGCCAGCACGGGGTGGCCGTTGCGCCGGGCGTCGGAGAGGCGTTCGACGAGTAGCAGGCCGACACCTTCACCCCAGCCGGTGCCGTCGGCATCGCTGGAGAAGGCCTTGCAGCGGCCGTCCGGCGACAACCCGCCCTGCTTGCTGAACTCCACGAAGATGCCGGGGGAGGACATCACGGTCACCCCGCCCGCCAGTGCCATCGAGCACTCGCCGCGCCGCACCGCCTCGGCGGCCAGGTGCAGGGCGACCAGCGAGGACGAGCACGCCGTGTCGACGGTGACCGCAGGCCCCTCCAGCCCCAGCGCGTACGCCACCCGGCCCGAGGCCACGCTCGCGGTGCTGCCGGTCAGGCGGTAGCCGTCGGTGCCGTCCGAGGGCTCGTGCAACCGGGGGCCGTAGTCCTGCGCCATCGCGCCCACGAACACCCCGGTGTCGCTGCGCTGGAGGGTCTGCGGGTTGATGCCGGCGCGCTCGAAGGTCTCCCACGCCGTTTCCAGCAGCAGGCGCTGCTGCGGGTCCATGGCGAGGGCTTCGCGCGGGGAGATGCCGAAGAACCCGGCGTCGAAGTCGGCCATGTCGTGCAGGAACCCGCCCCGGGAGGTCACCGAGGCGCCCAGGTTCCAGCCCCGGTCGGCGGGGAAGGCGCCGATCACGTCCCGCTCGGCGGTGACCAGCCGCCACAGGTCCTCCGGGGTGGACACGCCGCCGGGGTAGCGGCAGGCCATCCCGACGATCACCACCGGATCACCGTCCTGCGCCGCTGCGCGTGCCGGTGCGACCGGGGTGGCAGGCGCCGTGCCCCGCACGAGCTGCTCCAGGTGAGCCGCCAGCGCGAGCGGTGTGGGGTGGTCGAACACCGCGGTCGGCGGCAGGTTCGTCGCGGTCGCCTTGGCCAGCTCGGCGCACAACGACGCGCCGACGACCGAGGTCAGCCCCTGGGACCGGAACGACGTCGCGTCCTCGACCTCGCCGGGGTCGCCGAAGCCCAGTGCCACAGCGGTGTGCCTGCGCACCATGTCGAGCAGTACGTCGTGCAGGTCCTCGGCCCCCGCCTCGCGCAGCCGGAGCGCCAGCGCGGACTCGTCCTCCGCCGACACCGCGTCCACCGTGTCGAACCAGTGGCGGGTGCGCTGGAACGGGTAGGTCGGCAGCGCCACCCGACGAGCCCCGGTGCCCTCGAACGGCGCGGTCCAGTCGACCGGAACACCGGCGGCCCAGGCCTCCGCGGCGGCGGCCAGCAAGCGGGCGCGGGTGCCTTCGTCGCGGTGCAGCGTGCCGATCGCCGCAGCGCTCTTCCCGGCCTGCTCGGCGGTCTCCAGCACACGTCCGGTGAGCACCGGGTGCGGACTGGGTTCGATGAAGGCGGTGCAGCGGTCCAGGAGCGCTTCGACCACGGGTTGGAAGAGCACCGTCTGACGCAGGTTCCGGCACCAGTACTGCGGGGTCAGCTCGGTGCCGTCGACCTCGCTGCCGGTGACGGTGGAGTAGAACGCGACGTCACCGGACCGCGGCGTGATGGGGGCGAGGGCGGCGAGCAGCTCCTCGGTGATCCCGTCGACGTGCGCGGAGTGGGAGGCGTAGTCGACGGGCACCCGGCGCACCCGCACGTCGCGGGCCTCCAACCAGGTGAGCAGCCGTTCCAGCGGTGCGGACGGACCGCTGAGCACGGTGGACCGCGGCCCGTTGCGCGCGGCGAGGCTGAGCTCGGGGTGGTCGGTGAGGATGTCGAGCAGCTCCTCGGCGGACAGCGCCACCGACGCCATCCCGCCCCGCCCCGCGAGGTGGCGGGCGATGATCTGGCTGCGCAACGCGACCACGCGCGCCCCGTCCTCGAGGGAGAGGATGCCCGCCACGCACGCGGCAGCGATCTCACCCTGGGAATGGCCGACGACCGCGGTCGGGTGCACACCCAGCCCCCGCCACACCTCGGCCAGCGAGACCATCACGGCCCACAACGCGGGCTGCACGACGTCAACGCGGTCCAGCGCGGCCGCGGGACCGTCCCCGCGCAGCACGTCGGTGAGCGACCAGTCAACGAACGGTGCGAGCGCGTCCTCGCAGCGGCCGATCGCCTCGGTGAACCCGGCCGAGTGGCCGAGCAGCTCCGCAGCCATGCCGACCCACTGCGAACCCTGACCTGGGAAGACGAAGACCGGATCGGTCTCCTGCGCCGCCTGGCCGACGACCACCGCCGCCGAGGGCTCACCCGAGGCCACCGCGGCGAGGCCGTCGCGCACCGAACCGACCGCGTCGGCGCGCGGGGCGAGCACGACCGCGCGGTGCTCGAACTGCGAGCGGGAGGTGACCAGCGACCAACCCACGTCGAGTACGTCCGCGGCGCCGTCGAGCGCTGATGCCAGCTGCGCGGCCTGCGCACGCAGTGCGGCTCCGCCAGCGGCGGAGAGCACCACCGGCAGCGCCCCGGCGGGTCGCCGCTGCGCGGGCGGTTCCGGGCGCGGCGGCGCGGACACCGCGATGTGGCAGTTGGTGCCGCCGACGCCGAAGGAGCTCACCCCGAACAGCCCCTGCCCGTCGCGGACCGGCTCCACCGCCGTCTGGACCTGCAGGTTCAGCTCGTCCAGCGGGATCACCGGGTTGGGCGTGCGGAAGTCCGCGGTGGGCACGAGGGTCCCGGCGCGAACGCACAGCGCGGTCTTGATGAACCCGGCGATGCCCGCCGCGGCTTCCAGGTGGCCGATGTTGGACTTGACCGACCCGACGCGCAGCGGGCTGCCCGCCTCGCGCGCGGCCCCGATCACCTCACCGAGCGCGGTCGCCTCGACCGGGTCACCGGTGGGCGTGCCCGCACCGTGCAGCTCGACGTGGACCACCTCGCCGGGATCGGAGGCAGCCTGCTGGTAGGCGGCGCGGATCGCCGCAGCCTGCCCCTCGGCGGTCGGGGTCGAGAGCTGGTCACCACCGCCGTCGTTGGCCACGGCGCTGCCCCGGATCACGCAGTAGATGTCGTCGCCATCGGCGAGCGCGGCCGCCAGCGGCTTCAGCACGACGGCACCGCCACCCTCGCCCTGGCCGAAGCCGTTGGCCCGGGCGTCGAACACGTGGCACCGGCCGTCCGCGGACAGTGCCCCGAACCGGTGGGCGGCGATGGCGTGGTGCGGGGTGAGCCGGAGCGCCACGCCGCCCGCGACCGCCACGTCGCACTCACCGCGCCGCAGGCTCTCCGCGGCGTAGTGGATGGCGACCAGCGAGGAGGACTGCCCGGCGTCGACCACCAGGCTGGGCCCCTTGGCCCCCAGGAAGTAGGACACGCGGTTGGCGATGAGGGAGCGCAGCGAGCCGGTGAAGGTGTGCGGGGTGATCGCTGCGGCACCCTGCTCGCGGGCGAGGGTGGTGTAGTCGTCCCCGGCGGCGCCGACGAACACGCCGGTGCGGGACCCGGCCACCGCCCGGCTGGTGATACCGGCGTCCTCCAGCGCTTCCCAGCCCAGTTCCAGCATCAGCCGCTGTTGGGGGTCCACTACCGCGGCCTCCCGCGGCGACATCCCGAAGAACCGGGCGTCGAAGCCCGCGACGTCGTCGAGGAACGCGCCGCGCCGGACGATCGCCGCCTCGGCCTCGGACAGGCCCGCCAGCGAGGCGGGCGCCCACCGCTCGGCCGGTACCGGCGCGTCGACGGCCGTTCCCGCGGTCAGCAGCGACCACAGCGCGCCGGGATCGTCCGCGCCGGGCAGTCGGCAGGAGATTCCGACGACCGCGATATCCGTCTGGAGGCGCGACACCGCGTTCCCCTTTCGTGGTTCCGTGGTACTGGAGGCTGATCGCGTGCTCCGGGCAGTGCGCGGCGCAGCGGCGCCTGCGCTGGTTCCGGGGCAGCCGGGGGTTGATCGGGAGAGCGCGTGGTCCGGCGCCGGTGCCGACTTCGTGCGCTTGACCCCGGATCAGTTCTACGCAGCAGGCGATCCGGGCGTAAAGTGGACCTTCGTACCAGGAGGAAGTCGTTGGCAGTACTGGGCTTCCCGCAGCGCGGGCAGGGCTCTGGTCGGCCGCCGGTTACGGGAGCGAACGCGAGCGCAGCGCCGTGCCGAACGCGCCGTACGGGTAGCCTGCCGGGCTCGGGTCGCTCGCCTCGTCCAACCGGGTGATCTCCTCCTGCTCCAGCGTGAGGTCGCTGGCCGCGAGGTTGCTCGTGAGCTGCTCGACGTTGCGGGCGCCGAGCACCACCCCGCTCACCCCGGGTCGGGCCGCCACCCAGGCGAGCGCGACGGCCGCGGGCGTCACGTCCCTCGTGGTGGCGATGTCGCGCAGGATCTTCAGCACCTCCCACGTGCGGTCCCGCGCGACGTGGCTGCTGTAGAGCGCGGAGACGTAGTTGTCGTGCATCAGCCCCCGCTCCAGCTGGTCGGCGAAGCGGGAGTCCGCCGGGCTGGCCTCCGGGGCGTACTTGCCGGTGAGCAGCCCACCCGAGAGCGGCGACCACGCCAGCAGCCCGAGGCCGTTGGCGTTGCCCGCCGGGATGATCTCCCACTCCACCTCGCGGCACAGCAGGCTGTACTGGGCCTGGTGCGTCACCGGGGCGGTCAGGCCGAGCTCCCGCACCAGGTCCACGGCCTTCTGCAGCTGCCAGCCGGTGAAGTTGGACAGCCCGACGTAGCGGATCTTGCCCTGGCGGACCGCACCGTCCAAGAAGGACATCGTCTCGTCCAGCGGGGTCAGCGGGTCCCAGGTGTGCATCTGGTAGAGGGCCACCGAGTCGACGCCGAGGCGCCTGAGCGAGTCCTCCAGCGCCCGCGTCAGGTTGTGCCTGGAGTTGCCCCACTCGTTCATCGCGGCACTCGTGGTGTACCCGCCGCCCTTGGTCGACAGCAGGACGCGCCCGCGCACCTCCGCGGGCTGCTTGCTGAGCCAGCGGCCGATGACCTGCTCGGAGCGGCCGTCGACGTAGCCGTCCGCGGTGTCCACGAGGAGCCCGCCGGAGTCCACGAAGACGTCGAGCACCCGGCCCGCCTCGGCCTCGTCGGTCTGATCACCGAACGTCGCGGTGCCGAGCACGAACGCCGACGTGCCGAGGCCGCTGGCTCCGAGCAGTACGTGTTTCATCCGTTGCCACCTCGCTGGCCCGTGGTCAGGTCTCTCGCGATGCCGGCGGCGCGCTGCGCCCCCTCCGCCGGGCGTGCCGCGTCAGAGCGGTCGTTCCCATCCTTGCTCGCACACCACCGCAGTTGAATAGCACTTTCGTACAGAGCAGCACGGCACGGCGTACGAAGGTCCAATTCAAACCCCGGTTCCGGTGGGGTACGAACGACGTTACGTGCCGTGCCCCTCCCGCCGGACCCCGAGGATGAGAATGTCCGAGAAGAGCCCGGAAGTTGACTTCGACCACCACTCCGCGGAGTACGCCCGCGATCCTTGGGCCGCCAACATCGCGCTGAACACCCACACCCCCGTGGCCTACAGCCGGCACCACGGCGGGTTCTGGTTGGTGTCCGGCTACGACCAGGTGTCGGAGGTCGCGCACCGGCCCGAGGTGTTCTCCTCCGAGCACGAGCTGCCCAACACGCCGGGACGACCGCAGGGCACCGTGGTGCCCGCCTCGTCGTTCCGCGGGATTCCACTGGAGGTCGACCCACCCGAGTTCCTGCAGTGGCGCAAGCAGCTGAACTCCTTCTTCTCGCCGCCCGCGGCGAGGCGGCTGCGCCCGCGCATCCAGCAGTACGCCACGTGGTGCGTCGACCAGTGCGTGGAGAGCGGCGAGATCGACCTCGTCCTGGACCTGGCGAACCCGGTCCCGGCGCTGATCACCCTCGACATCGTCGGGCTGCCGATGGACGACTGGCGGTTGTACGCCGACGTCGTGCACGCCCTGGTCTACACGCACCCGGGCACGCCGGAGTTCGACCGCGTGGAGGCGGGCTTCGGCCAGCTCGTCGGGACGGTGCGCGACGTCATCCCACAGCGGCGCGCCGACCCCGGTGACGACCTGATCAGCTTCCTGACGCAGGTGGAGATCGACGGCGAGAAGATCTCCGACGACGACATCGTGGCGGTCTGCAACGCCGTCATCCCCGGCGGTGTCGACACCACCACCGCGCTGCTGGCCTCCACATTGGACTACCTGGACCGGAACCCGGAGGCCCGGCGCAGGCTCATCGATTCACCGGAGCAGATCCCGGCGGCCTGCGACGAGTTCCTCCGGTACTACACGCCGGTGGTGGGCGTCGGGCGCACCGCGCTGGAGGACACCTCCGTCGGCGGCTGCCCGATCAGCAAGGGCGACCGCGTCCTGCTGTCCTGGGCCGCCGCGAACCTGGACGCGAAGACGTTCCCGAACCCGGACGTGATCGACCTGGACCGCGACGCCCGCAAGCAGGCCGCGTTCGGCATCGGGATCCACCGCTGCATCGGCCGCCACATCGCCCGGATGGACTTCGAGGTCGTGATCGGCGAGGTGCTGCGGCGCATGCCGGACTACCAGATCGTGCCCGGAGCGGCCGAGAAGTACTCCACGGTGGGTCAGATCAACGGCTACGTGAAGATGCCGGCCCGCTTCACCCCAGGCCCGCGGACCGGTCCGGACGCGGCCACCGTCACCGAGCTGCCCCGGACCTGAGGGAGGACCCATGGCACAGCCGGGAAGGGTGCTGCGACTCGGCGCGAGCATCGATGGCCCGGGCGGGCACATCGCCGCGTGGCGGCACCCGCTCACCCAAGCCGACGCCCAGCTCGACTTCGGATTCCACCAGCGCAACGCGGTCACCCTCGAACGGGGCGTGTTCGACTGCATCTTCGTCGCCGACGTGGTGGCGCTCTGGGGCACCGACGTCGAGCACCTGAGCCGCACCGCGCGCAACGAGCACTTCGAGCCGCTGGCCCTGCTGTCGGCCTACGCCGCGCTGACCGAGCACATCGGGCTCGCCGCGACCGCCACCACCACCTACAACGAACCCTACGACCTCGCCCGCAAGTTCGCCTCGCTGGACCACCTCAGCGGTGGCCGCGCAGGGTGGAACGTGGTCACCTCGGCCGCGCCCTGGGAGTCGCGCAACTTCGGCTTCCCCGAGCACATGGAGCACGACCTGCGCTACGCGCGGGCCGACGAGTTCCTCTCGGTGGCGAACCGGCTCTGGACCTCCGGCGCGGAGCCCGTCGAGCACACCGGCCAGTTCTTCAGCGTCCGCGGACCGCTCAACGTGGCCCCCTCGCCGCAGGGCAGGCCGGTGATCTTCCAGGCGGGTGCCTCCCCGGTCGGTCGGCAGTTCGCCGCGCGGCACGGGGAAGTGCTGTTCACCCGGCACACGCGGCTGTCCGACGCCCAGGACTTCTACGCCGACCTCAAGGCGCGCGCGGCCGAGCACGGCCGCCCACCGGAGTCGATCCAGATCTGGAGCGGCCTGCAGCCGGTCGTGGCGAGCACCGAGGCCGAGGCGAAGCAGCGGGTGCGGGAGCTCCAGGAGGTGATGCCGGAGATCGTCGCCCTGCGCGCGCTGCAGGACCAGCTCGGCGATGTGGACCTGACCGGCTACCCGCTGGACGGGCCGGTGCCGGACCTCCCGGTCAACAACCGCTCGCAGAGCACCGCCCAGCGCTGGATCGACCTGGCCCACCGGGAGGACCTGACGCTGCGCGAGCTCTCCCTGCGCACCGCGGCGGACATCGTCGCGGGCACCCCCGAGCAGCTCGCCGACCACATGGAGACGATGTTCACCCAGGCTGCGGCGGACGGCTTCCTCATCGACTTCCCCTACCTGCCGGGAGCGCTGGACGACTTCGTCGACCACGTGGTGCCGGAGCTGCGGCGGCGGGGCCTGGTGCGCACCGAGTACGTCGAAGGCACCTTGCGGGACAATCTCGGCCTCACCGAGGCGCTGGTGGGAGGTGTGCGATGACCACGTTGCTGTTCGCGCGGTTGACGGCTCCGTTGGAGGGCGGCGAGACCGGCCGTGCTGCGTTCGCCCGCGCCCGCGACTGGGCGCGCGCCGCGCACAGGGCAGGCATCGACGCCGTGCTGCTGGACGACCGGCAGTGCACCGGGCCGGACGGGGCGAGGGCGTTCGAGGCGGGCACGCTCGCGGCGGCGCTGGCCGTGTCCACCGAGGGGATCGGGCTCGTGCCGACGATCTCGACCGGGCAGCTCGCGCCGTACCACGTCGCGCGGCTGCTGGCGACGATCGACTACCTCAGCGGCGGCCGCGCGGGCTGGGAGGTGCGCGCTCCCGGTGACGAGGCCGAGGCCGCCAACTACCGCGCTGGCGACGTCGGGGGAGCCGACCGGCAGCTCGCCCGAGCCGAGGAGTTCGCCCAGGTGCTGGCCGGGCTGTGGGACAGCTTCCAGGACGACGCGTTCCTCCGCGACCGCGAGTCCGGCATCTACTTCCTTCCGGAGCGGTTGCACGCGCTGAACCACGTGGGCGAGCACTTCGACGTGGCCGGGCCGCTCAACATCGCCCGCCCACCGCAGGGACACCCGGTGCTGGTGAAGCGCATCACGGGCACCGGGACCGCCGAGTTCGCCGGCCGCGTCGCCGACGTGGCGGTCGTGCCCAACGACCAGGCGGAGGAGGTCGCCGAGATCCGGCACGCGGTGACCGCGGCCGCGACCGGCGCCGGGCGCCGACCGGAGGACGTCCGGATCCTGCTGGAGCAGTCGGCGGACACCCCCGTCGAGCAGCTGACCGGGCTCGCCGGGAGCGGGCTCGTCGACGGTTTCACCCTGTCAGCGCCCGACGCCGACGCGCTGGTGGACAGCGCCACCGCGGTGCGCCGCCACCTGCCCGCCGCCTCGGGCGGCACCCTGCGCGCGAGGCTGGGGCTGCCCCGCCCGGTCGGCAAGCAGCCGGTGGCGTGACGACGTGATCCAGCCCCAACCACGACACATGGGAGCCAAGGACAGATGAGTGCGTATCCGAACCTGCGCGGCAAGGTCGCCGTGGTCACCGGCGGTGCCTCCGGAATCGGGAAGGGCACCGCGAAGCAGTTCCTCGCCGAGGGCATGCAGGTGGTCATCGCCGACGTCGAGCGCGACGCGCTGGACAAGACCGCCGAGGAGATCGGCGCGGTCGGCATCCACACCGACGTCAGCGACCTGGGGAGCGTGCAGGCGCTCGCGAGTGCGGTGCTCGACCGCTTCGGCACCGCGCACGTGGTCTTCAACTGCGCGGGCATCAGCCCGATCGCGCGGATCGCCGACATGAAGATCGAGGACTGGCACTGGATGCTCGGCGTCAACCTCTACGGCGTCATCCACGGCGTCCAGACCTTCCTGCCCATCCTCGAGGCCAACGAGGACGGCGGCCACATCGTCAACACCGCGTCGATCTTCGGGATGTACACCGCCTCGCCACTCGGCGCGTACGCGGTGAGCAAGTTCGGCGTGGTGGCCCTCACCGAGACGCTCGCCGCCGAACTGGAGCAGGACGGCTCCAAGGTGGGGGCGACCGTGCTGTGCCCCTCCACCGTGCTGACCAACGTCGGCACCAGCACCCGGAACCGGCCGGAGCGCTACGCGGGCGGCGCGCTCACCGACTTCCAGCTGACCGACGAGGAGTTCCAGGCCCACCGGTGGTTGACCCCGGAGGAGGCGGGCGCGGTGGTGGTCCGGGCCATCAAGGCGGGCGACCTGCACGCCTGCACCCACCAGGAGTCCCGCCCGCTGATCGAGGAGCGCAACCAGCGCATCGCCGAGGCCTTCGAACGGGGGACCCGCCCGGACGGGCAGTGACCTGGGACGCCGAACGGGGGGCGGGTCCGCACCGGACCCGCCCCCCGTTCGCCGTCGTCGTCAGCGGCGCTTGGCGGTGATGAACAGGTAGCCGTTCTCCGGCGTGACCGCCGCCTGGCGCATGAAGTGGGTCAAGGTGTCGACCTCCGCCGCGGAGGCGTGCTCCAGGAACTGGTCGCGGCTCGCGTCCACGGCATCGGCCAGCTTGATCCCGGTGCGCAGCACGTTGTCGCTGATGTCGCGGATCTCGACGTCGACGAAGCCGTGCGCGGCCAGCTGCTCGCGGTACTCCTCGACCGTGCCGAGCGAGTGGATCTTGTAGGTCTCCCGGATGTGGTCCATCACCACCTTGCCCTCAGGGCTGACAGGGCCGCGCTCCACGACGTCGGCGATCGCCAGCCGCCCGCCCGGGCGCAGCACGCGCGCCGTCTCCGCCAGCACCTGACCGCGGTCGGGCATGTGCAGCATCGACTCCAGCGCCCAGGCCGCATCGAAGGACCCGTCCGGGAACGGGATGTCCATCGCGTCGGCGTACCGGAACTCCGCCCGGTCGGCGAGACCGGCCTCGGCCGCCCGCGCCTGCCCCTGCTCGACCTGCAGCTCGCTGATGGTGATGCCGACGACGCGCACGTCCCGGGAACGCACCAGGCGCATCGCCGGGTTGCCGTTGCCGCAGCCGATGTCGAGCACGCGCTGCCCCGGCTGCGGGTCCAGGCCCGAGATCATCAGGTCGGTGAGCCGGTCCGTGGCCACCTCGATCGGGCTGTCGTCGGAGTCGTCCTCCCAGTAGCCGAAGTGCAGGTTCTGCCCCCACAGCGCGTCGATCCGGCCGGCCGTGCTGAACTTGTCGGTGCCGTTGTAGAAACCGGCCACATCGTCGTTCTTGACTGTCATGAGGTTGCCACCGCTTTCATCAGAGGGCTCGTCCGGTCCGCCGGACAGGGAAATGGCAGTGTTGGGGCAGAGTCCGACGACCTCCCGCACGAGTCCGGCGCGCGCGGGGTCGGGTTCCGGCCGCAGCACGGTCACCCGCCCGTCCGCACCCGAGTCGAAGAGGTCGGGAGCCGCGCGCACGCAGTGGCCGGCACCGATGCAGCGGTCCTTGTCCGCGGAGATGCGCAACGGGAACTCCTACCAGGCAACGGGGAACTCGTCGATTCCGAAGATCGCGGCGTCGTACTTGAACTCCAGGTCGTCGACGTCGACGGCCAACCGGAGCGTGGGCACGCGCCGGAACAGCGTCTCGTAGGCCGTCTCCAGCCACGCCCTGGCCAGGTTCTGCCCGAGGCACTGGTGCACGCCGTAGCCGAAGGCGACGTGGTGGCGGGCGTTGCGGTGGATGTCGAACTCACCGGCGCGCTCGAAGGCCCGCTCGTCGTGGTTGGCCGAGGCGCAGAGCGCGAACACCCCGTCGCCGTCGCGGATGACCTGGTCGCCGACCTCGATGTCGCCCTTGGCGATCCGGGTGAACGTCGGCCCGTCCGCGATCGTGTGGTACCGGAGCAGCTCCTCCACCGCGCCCGGCCACAGCGAGGCATCGGAGCGCAGCTCGGCGAGCTGCTGCGGGTGCCGCAGCAGCGTCAGCGTGCCGAGCATGATCATGTTCGCGGTGGTCTCGTGCGCGGCGATCAGCAGCTGCAGGACCATGCCGACGGCGGCCTCGTGGGTGACCTCGCCCGTCGCGATCCGCTCGGTGACCAGCCGCCCGATGAGGTCGTCGCCGGGCTGCTGCTCGGAGCGGGTGATCGCCTCGTCGGTGTAGGCCCGCAGCTCCTCCACCGAGTTGCGCATCTGCTCGGAGTCCATCATCTTGCGGCTGCGGATCCGGTCCTGGAAGAACTCGTGGTCGTCGTAGGAGACGCCGAGCAGCTGGCAGATGCCCAGGGACGGGACGACCAGCGCGAAGGACTCCGCGAGATCGGCCGGGGGACCCTGCGCCAGCATCCGGTCGACCAGACCGTCCATCATGGACTGGATTCCCGGCCGCAGCGCGCGGACCCGCTTGACGCTGAACTCGGGGATCAGCATCCGCCGGTACACGTCGTGCTCGGGCGGGTCCATGTTGAAGAACTCGCCCTCGTGCAGCTCGTACTGCTGCATCCCGGGGTCGTCGGTCAGCAGCGGGAACCCGGGGTAGGTGAGGTCGGTGCTGATCCGGGGATCGGCGAGCACCTGCTGCACCTCGGCGTGCCGGGTGACGACCCAGGCCTGGCGCCCGGTGGGCAGCGTCACGCGGGCGAGCGGACCCTCCTCGCGCAGCTGCGCGTACTCCTCAGGAGGGGAGAACGGACATTGGCGGCGCATCGGGAAATCGCGTTGCGCGGCCTGCTTCTCATCGGGTGTGGTCATGGTGTCGCGTCTTCCTCGACGACCTGTCGCATGGCACCTTCAACACATCTCGGGCGCGGTGACCGCGCGGGGCGGATGCGGGCAGGAGGAGTCCAGCCACCGCGGCGGGCGGCCGGTGTTGGCATGCACGGAGTTTCGCTCATGCCGGACCCGCACCTGAAGTGGACCTTCGTACACCGGAACCGGCGGGATGCACGAAGGTGCAATTTACGACCGGCCGCCGCCGAGTTTAGAAATGGGCGTCCACCGTGGCCCAGGCATGACGGGAGAAACCGACGTGACCGACACGACGCCCCAGACGCGGTCCGACGCGCTCGCGGAGCGATACGTCACCCAGTTCCGGGAAGACGGCTTCACACTCATCCCCAACGTGCTCACCCCGGAGGAAGTCGCGCGGTACCGGGACGGTGCCCGGGCCGCGATCGAGAGCCAGGGGCAGCTGGCCGGTCTGGGCCTGCGCGTCGGCCGCACCGCGGTCCAGATGACCTCCGGCGCGTTCCAGGACGACGAGGTCCTGCGCGACCTCGCGCGCCACCCCAAGCTCGGCGCGATCGCCGAGCAGCTGGCCGGGGTCAAGCTGCGGGTGTGGGGCGGCGAGGCGCTGATCAAGTCGCCGGGCGACGAGCAGCCGACCATGTGGCACGACGACCTCACGCTCGCGCCGCTGGACGGCCGGATCACGCTCAACGCCTGGATCGCGCTGGTCGACGTGCCGGTCGAGCGCGGCTGCATGACCTTCATCCCGGGCTCGCACCGCCGCCCCGACCCCTACCGCGCGTCGCTGTCGGCGGCCCAGGAGAACCCCGACACCTACCTGTTCGACGGGTGGCCGGAGCTCGCCTGGGACCGCCGGGTCACCGTCCCGCTGCGGGCTGGCGACGTCACCTTCCACCAGTGGCGCACCGGGCACACCGCGGGCCCCAACACCTCGGCGGAGTCCCGGGTGGCGTTCATCACCACCTACACCGACGCGGAGTCGACCTACCGGCCGCACCCCGGCCACGAGCAGCCCGGCCTGGAACCGGGCCAGCTGCCGCCCGACGACCGCTACCCGCGGATCGCCCAGTTCGCGGCGGACCGCTGAACCCGGCGGGGGCGGCTGTGCTGCACGCGGTGGTGACCGGTGCGACCAACGGCATCGGCGAGGCGACGGCGCGACGACTGGCCGGTGCGGGGATGTCGGTCACGCTCGTCGGCCGAAGCGCCTCGCGCCTGGCGGCGGCGCGGGAGCGGATCGCCGCCGCCGTGCCGCGGGCCGAGCTCCGCCTGGAGCGGGCCGACCTCGCCGAACTCGACGAGGTGCGCGACCTCGTCGGCAGGCTGCGCGCCGGACCGCCCCCGGACGTGGTGGTCAGCAACGCCGCGGTGGTCGCCCCGCTGGACCGGCGCACCTCCGACGGCCTGCCGCGGATGCTGACCACCAACTACCTGGCGCCCTACCTGCTGCTGCGGGAGCTCGCCGCGGTGGCGGACCGGTCCAGGCTGGTCCTGGTGGCCTCCGACCCGGCACTGCTGGCCCCCGAACCGGTCGACCTGGACGACCTGACCTTCGCCCGGCCGGAGCGGCTGGGCGAACCCGCCGAGCTGCGGCCCTACCACGCCTACCTGCGGATCAAGAACATGAACCTGATGTTCGCCCACGAGTTCGCGCGTCGGCTGGCCAGCAGCGCCACCACCGTCAACGCCTGCCACCCCGGCATGATCGCGGGCACCGGCCTGGGCGGGGAGGCGCCCGGGATCGGCCCGTTCATCATGCAGGCCTACCAGGACGGCACCCTGCCACCACCCAGCCCGCAGCCCAGCGCGGGCCAGGACGAGGAGCTGCCCGGCCCGGACGTCGGAGCGGACATGCCCGTGTGGCTGGCGACCTCGCCCGCGGTGGACGGCGCGACCGGCGGCTTCTACGCCGACCGCTCCCGGGTCGAGCTCGAACCGCACACCACGGACCCGCAGCGGTGCCAGCAGCTGTGGGAGCGCAGCGCCGACCTGGTCGGACTACCGGCCTGACGACCGGGGCTTCAGCCGGGCTGGTCCGGGCGTTCGTCAACTGCCGTTGGCGCGAGGTTGCTCGCTTCGATGTCCGCCGCTGGCAGCCACTGGTGCTCGGGGTCGAACGGCCGCCGGCGCGAGGTGATGTGGTGGATCAGCCGGGGCAGCACCGGGTGCCGGTTGTCCCGCTGCCACAACATGGAGTGCAGGTAGACGGGCGTCGGGTCGACGATGGGGAGGTGAACGATCCCCGGGTGCCACGGGACCCGCAGCAGCTCGCCGCCGAAGGTGAAGCGGTCCGGTGACGCGGCGAGGTAGTCCAGCATGTGGTCGAGGCCGAAGTTCGGCCCCGAGGTGTCGATGGTGAGCCCGAACTCCTGGGCGAGGCAGTCGTAGAAGTCGGCCCACTCGCTGCCGGGTTCGTTGCCCGGCATCCAGGCGGTCGACTCCCGGAGGTCGGTCAACCGCACCTGCCGCCGGTCGGCGAGGGGGTGCGCCCTGCCGACGAGCACGTGCAGGGGACCGAGGTAGGCGGGGGTGTGCTCGATGCTCGGGTCCAGCGCGCCCGCCACCCGGGCGAAGGCGACGTCGATCGAGCCGTTGGTCAGCGCGGTCCGCCCGCTGCGCAGCCCGTGCGAGGTGACGATGTCGATCTCCACGTCGGTGTGGCTGTCGTGGAACGACCTGACCAGCTCGGTGGCGGGGAGCCGGGTGCCGATCACGTCCACCCGCAGCGGGCGGTTGCGGGCCCGGATCGACTCCACGGCCTGGTCGGCCAGCGCCAGGAGCGGCCGGGCGTGCTGGAGGAACGCGGCACCGTCCTCGCTGAGCCTGGCGCCGCCCTGGGCGCGGTGCAGCAAGGTCGTGCCCAGCGCGGTCTCCAGCTTCGCGATCCGCTTGGAGGTCGCCTGCTGGGTGATCCCCAGCAGGTCAGCGGCTTCGCTGAAGTAGTGGGTGTCCGCGACGGCGATGAAAGCCCGGACCGCACCGAGGTCGAGTTCCATCCTGGCCCTCCCGTGACCGCACCGCGTCCAGTTCCTCCGCCTGGGCAACACTACCCACGCGGTGGGGGCGAGGTCGGACACCACCGGCTCGTGCTCGGCCGGGGCAGCGGAGGGCGCCTAGGCCCTGGTGGACTCGAGGACCACGGCGGTGAAGATCCCGCCCACCCCGTAGGCCAGCAGGAGGGCGTACCGCCAGCTCACCCGCTCGACGTTGACGAGATGGTCCAGGCCCGCCAGCGGATCGGCCGGACCGAGGTGGCCCACCCGGCGCGAGAAGTCCCACGGGATCGCGCTGAAGTCGAGCGACAGCGGGTCGAGGAACTCCTGCTTGGTCAGGTCGTGCCCGAGGAACGGGCAGACCACGTGGTCGAGGTCCGACACGGCGACGCCCGCCTGTTCGGCCGCCGCGGCCACCACCTGCTGCACGTCCCGGGTCACCGTCGGCCAGATGCGCTCGGCGTCCACGATCTCGCTGCCGCGCGATCGCAGGTAGACCGGCCCGGCGGGGTTCTCGTGGTCCCGCGTGAACGGCTCCAGGCCGCGGCCCACCGGTTCCAGCTCGGGATCGCTCAGCGAGGAGATGCCGGCGATCCGGGCGAACCCGCCCTGGCGGGACAGCACCGCGGCCGCCGCCCCGTCGCCGAACGGGCAGGTGGAGGAGCGCCAGCGGTCGACCTCGGGTGCGCGCCAGCAGTCGGCCGCGGTGACCAGGGCCAGCTCCGACTCATCCCGGCCCCGCAGGTACGCCGAGGCGAGCTCGAAGGCGACCAGCGAGCTGTCGCACCCGCAGTCGAGGTCGGTGGTGATGCACCGGCCGGTGGGAACCCCGAGCTGCCGGTGCACGTAGGCCGCGCCGTGCCAGAGCCGCCCACCGGGGGAGAGCATCATGGAGTGCAGCGCGAGCGATATCTGCGCCGGGCTGCGCTGCGCGCGCTGGAGCGCGAGCCGCGCGGCCTCGACCGCCAGGTCCGGTGAGTGCTGCTCGGGCGGCGCCACCGTGACCGACAGCTGCTGCGTCTCCGCCGCTTCCCGCCGCGTCCAGGCGCCGGCGGCGAGAGCCTCCTCGACCGGCACAGCGGGTGGGAGGATGCCGGCGATCCCGGCGAGGAACACATCACCCATCGGTCGGGTCACGCTCGCTTTCCTGGTCGAGCGGGCGATGGGGCGGATCGCGCCGCAGCGGGGAATCGTTCTCGGCTCGTGCCTCTCGCGTCGAGCGCACTGCCCGTCACTTTCTATTCAGCTCGTACAGCAGCAGTAAATTGAACCTTCGGACATGTGCGCCAGCGAGTGTCCGAAGGTTCCATTGAGCCCGTCAACGGGCTGGGCAAGACTGCAAGCGCGCCGACATCGGCTGGAGTTCGTTCGCGCCTGGGGAACAGCCGGTCTCGTGCCGGGAGCCACTTGCGGTGGTCATTCCCCGAACCGACGTGCCCGGTACCGATCGAGCTCCACCGGTGCGTCCACACCCTGCCCCACGCCCCGTTGTGAGGATGTCGATGGATTTCGCGCTCACCGCTGCCCAGACCCAGCGATACGAGGAAGTCCTCCGCGGCACGCGGGAGCGGCTGACCGGCGACGGCGAGTTCGCGGACAAGTGGCGGGCAGCCGCCGACCTGGGGCTCACCGGCCTGTGCGTCCCGGTGGAGCACGGCGGCAGCGGCCTCGGCGCGTTCGAGACGGCGATCTGCCTGGAGGCCTTCGGCCGCGGGTGCCCGGACACCGGGTTCGTCTTCGCGGTGTGCGCCCACCTGCTGGCCGGGGCCGTGCCCATCCGGGACTTCGGTTCGCCAGCCCTCCGCCGCGACCTGCTCCCGGGGCTGGCCAGCGGCGAGCTGGTCGCGGCCAACGCCATCACCGAGGACGAGGCGGGCTCGGACACCAGCAAGCTGTCGGTCACCGCCCGCCACGACGGCGGCTCGTACGTGGTCGACGGGGAGAAGTCGTTCGTCAGCAACGGGCCCAACGCGGACCTGCTGCTGACCTACGCCTCGACATCACCCGGTGGCGGGTTCCTCGGGATCTCCGCTCTCGTGGTCTCCACCGAGCTCGGCGGTGTCACCCGCGGTGAGCCGTTCGAGAAGATGGGGTTGGAGGGGTGTCCGGCGGGCCGGGTGAGCTTCACCAGCTGCCACGTGCCGGACAGCCACCTGCTGGGCGCGGAAGGGCAGGGCTCCGCGATCTTCGCGCACGCCATGAACTGGGAACGCGCGTGCCTGTTCGCCGCCTACGTCGGCATGATGGACGACCAGCTGGAACGCTGCGTCGCGCACGCCGGGCAACGGCGCCAGTTCGGCCGCGCCATCGGGGGCTTCCAGGCCGTGTCGCACCAGATCGCCACCATGAAGCAGCGGTTGGAGAGCGCCCGGCTGCTGCTGTACCGCGCCTGCTGGCTGATCGACCAGGCGGGCGACGGCCAGGCCGCGGCCACCGCCCTGGCCAAGGTGGCGGTGTCCGAGGCCGCGGTGGCCAACAGCCTCAGCGCCATCCAGATCTTCGGCGCGGCGGGCTACCTGGTCCCGGGCGGTGTCGAGCGCTACCTGCGGAACTCGGTCCCGACCACGCTGTTCTCCGGCACCACGGAGATCCAGCGGGAGATCATCGCGCGCGAGGTGGGTCTGTGAGCCTGCACGCCCTGCTGATCGACTCGGCGGCGCGCCACCCGGACCGACCAGCGGTCGCCGGACCACCGGGCGGGATGAGCTACGCCGAGCTCGACCAGGTGGCGACCCGGCTGGCGCACCGGCTGTCGACCCTGGGAGCCGGTCGGGGGGACCGGGTGGTGGTCTGGTCCGCCAAGTCGCCCACCACCATCGCCGCGATGCAAGCGGCACTGCGGATCGGAGCCGCGTACGTCCCGGTCGACGGCGCGAGCCCGCCGGGCCGGGTGGCGGCGATCGCGCGGGACTGCGACGCGGCGGTGCTGTGCGCCAATGGCCCGCAGGTCGAGGGCCTGCCCCCGGCAACGGCGTGGCTCGACCTGTCCGCACCGCTGGCCGGAACCGCCGAGGCACCGGAGGTGGTGAGCGCCGACCCCGACGACCTGGCCTACATCCTCTACACGTCCGGTTCGACGGGAACGCCGAAGGGCGTCAGCATCAGCCACGGCAACGCCCGGGCATTCGTGGACTGGGCGGCGCGGGTGCTGCGGGCCCAGCACACCGACCGCTTAGCCAACCACGCCCCGCTGACCTTCGACCTCTCGGTGCTCGACCTCTACGTCGCGTTCGCCGCCGGCGCCTCGGTGCACCTCGTCCCCGCCGAGCTCGGGTACGCGCCGGTGCAGCTCACCGAGTTCCTGCACAGCCGCGGGATCACCGTCTGGTACTCGGTCCCCTCGGTGCTCAGCATGATGATGCGCGACGGCGGTTTGCTGGACCGACCAGCGCCACCGGCGTTGCGCGCCGTGCTCTTCGCGGGCGAACCGTTCCCCATCGGGCAGGTCCGGAAGCTGCGCGGGTGGACCGGCGCCCGCCTGCTCAACCTCTACGGGCCGACGGAGACCAACGTGTGCACCGCCCACGAAGTGGCGGACGCGGACCTGCGGCGCGACCGGCCGGTGCCGATCGGCAAGGCCACCTGCGGGGACGAGGTCTGGGCGGAGCAGCCCGACGGCGCGGTGGCGGGACCCGGCGAGGAGGGGGAGCTGGTCGTCGCGGGCCCGACGGTGATGCTGGGTTACTGGGGACGGGAGCCGCAGCACGGCCCCTACCGGACCGGCGACGTGGTGCGGGTGCTCGACGACGGGTCCTTCGACTACGTCGGACGCCTGGACCACCAGGTGAAGGTACGCGGCAACCGCATCGAGCTCGGCGAGGTGGAGGCGGCGATAGCCCAGCACCCCGCCGTGGCGGAGGCCGCCGCGGTGGTGCGCGGAGCGGGGATGGACGCCCGGCTGGAGGCGTTCGTGGTCGCGAACCCGGGGCAGCAGCTCGGGGTGCTGGAGGTCAAGCGGCACCTGGCGGGCAAGCTGCCGCGCTACATGATCCCCGACGGGGTGCACCTCGTGCCGTCCCTGCCCAGGACGAGCAACGGCAAGACCGATCGTGGCGCGCTGCTGCGCGGGATGAGCTGAGGTCGGGGCGGACGGCCGTCGCCGGACCCCCGTTCACGGGAATGATCTGCACTGGGAGGAGAACACATGAAGCGGACCGACGTGTCCGAACGGCTGCTGAGCTTCATCCGGGAGCGGTTCCTGCAAGACGACCCGGCGAGTCGCTTGGACGCCGGAACACCCTTGCTCGACTGGGGGATCGTCAACTCGATGAACATCGCGGAGCTGCTCGCCTTCATCCACCGCGAGTTCGACCACGAGGTCCCGCCGGACGCGGTCGTCGCCCGGAACTTCCGGACGGTCAACGACATCGCCACCATGATCACCGGCTAGCCGCCCGGCGTGACGTCGGGGCGCCCGCGCCCGAGCTGGTCCGGCCGGAAGCGGTCGGACCAGCTCAGGCGCGGCTGTCTGCCCGGGCGTCCCGGGCAACCACCGCTCGCGGGACGGTCGTGATCCACCACGCCTTGCTGCCGCCGTGCTGGGCGGCGTAGCGCTCCGCCGCCGCCCGGCTGCCGAACCGCAGCTCCTGCGCCCGCGTGGTGTGCACGATCTTGACTGCCAACGGAATGCTCCTCCTGAAGCGCACTGGTGACGAGGGGCGGGGACGCGGATCAGGCGAGGACGCGCGTCCCTCGCAGGCTCTTGAGCTCCCCGAACAACGCCGGGCTCGGGTCGATGGGGTACTGGTCGACCGCGAGCTTGGTCTGCTTCGCACCGTGGCGGACCACGACGCGCAGCGGGGTGCTGCCCCGGTGCGCCCGCAGCGTGGACCGGAGCTCGTGGATGTAGTCGACGTCGACGTAGCGGGCTTCCACTTCCAGGGTCACGGGGTTGACGCCCGCGTCGGTTTCCGCTGCCGAGATGTCCACCGGCACGGCGTCGGAGGCGAACACGCTGATGCTCCCTTCCCGTTCGTTGACTCGGCCCTTGACCGCCAAGGCGGTGTCTTCGACCAGGCAGTCGGCGAACATCTCGTAGGACTTGGGGAAGAACAGGACTTCGACGCTGGCGTCGAG
>NZ_JBEPDU010000069.1:0-33989 GCF_040300525.1 Saccharopolyspora sp. NPDC000359
AACCCCCCCCCCCCCCGGCCGCCCCCCCCCCCCCCGCCCCGCCCTCGGGGGCGGGGGGGGGCGTGGTGTTTCCGACCGGGGGCGGCACCCCCCACCCCCCCCCACGACCGCTGATCAGCGGGTGACCGGGGTGAAGTCGCGGGAGGCGACGAAGCCCGGTCGGGGGCTGCCCGCCGCGAACGGTTCGGTCAGGGCGTTCTCCACGCTGTTGAACACGATGAAGATGTTCGAGCGGGGGAACGGGGTGATGTTGTTGCCCGAGCCGTGCATGCAGTTCGAGTCGAACCACAGGGCCGAGCCCGCCGGGCCGGTGAACTGCTCGACACCGTGCTCGTAGGCCAGCCGCGTGATGTCGTCCTCGGACGGCACCCCGACCCGCTGCTCCTTGAGCGAGGACTTGTAGTTGTCCTCCGGCGTCTCGCCCACGCAGGACACGAACGTCTTGTGCGAGCCCGGCATGATCATCAGACCGCCGTTGAACGGGTAGTTGTCCGTCAGGGCGATCGAGATGCTGACCGCCCGCATCGCGGGCATGCCGTCCTCGGCGTGCCAGGTCTCGAAGTCGGAGTGCCAGTAGAAGCCGGTACCCCGGTAGCCCGGCATGTAGTTGATCCGGCTCTGGTGCACGTACACGTCCGAGCCGAGGATCTGCCGGGCCCGGTCGAGCACCCGCGGGTCGCGGGCCAGCTCGGCGATCAGCTCGCTGATCTTGTGCACTTCGAAGATCGAGCGCACCTCGTCGGACGAGCGCTCCACGATGGTGCGCTCGTCCGCGCGCACCTGCGGGTCACTGGTGAGCCGTTCCAGCTCCTGCCAGTACGTCTGCACCTCGGCCGGGGACAGCAGCCCCTCCACGACGTGGAAGCCCTTGGCGTCGTGCGCGCGGAGCTCCTCCGCGCTGGCCGGGCCCGCGTCCACCCCGGGCCACACGGTGGGGTCGGTCCGGTCGATCAGGGCCGACGAAGCGCCCACCCGCGTCGGGTAGCGGTCCTGGGTGCTGAGATCAGCGACGGTCATGGGTTGCGCCTCCTTCGCGAATTCCCGCCGGAGCGGTCGGTGCCTGCGGCACCGCCGCCATTTCTCGGTTCCTCGTTTGGGAGTGGCGCACGTGCGGTGCGCCCCCACCCCCCGCGTCGCCAGGCGGGGGAGATCAAATGCTGCGCGTGGCGGGTAACCAACCTCGGTTACCCGCCACGGCGCAGAACAATCATCGGGGCCTCAGTTGGCCGGGGCCGCCTCGTCCTCCTCGATGATGAGCGGGTACACGCCGTTCTCGTCGTGCACCTCGCGGCCGGTCACCGGCGGGTTGAACACGCAGACGGTCTTCATCTCGGTGCGCGGCCGGACCTGGTGCTTGTCGGCGTTGTTCAGCACGTAGATCGAACCCGGCTTGAGCTGGTGCACCTCACCGGTGGCCTTGTTCTCGACCTCGCCCTCACCGGAGGTGACGAACACGGCTTCGATGTGGTTGGCGTACCAGAAGTCGTTCACCGTGCCGGCGTAGAGCGTGGTCTCGTGCACCGAGAAGCCGAGCTTGTCCTTGGCCAGGATGATCCGCTTGCTGCGCCAGTTCTCCTGCTTGATGTCGGCGTCGGTGTCCTCGATTTCCGACAGGTGCCGGACGATCACGTTTCCTCCAAAAGTGTTGCTCAGTTCTCAAGTGCCGGTCACGGGGGACCGGCACGGCCGCAGGGTCTCAGAGGCGCCCACGCCGGGACAGTCCCGGAACGGGTGGTGCGGGCGCCTCCGAGCGCCGCGGCAGGATCAGGCCACGACCTCGCGGACCGACTCCCGGATGATCTGCAGCCCCTGCTCCAGCTCGTCGTCCGAGATGGTCAGCGGCGGCATGATCTTCAGGACCTCGCTGGACGGACCGGAGGTCTCCACCAGCAGCTTGCGGTCGAAGGCGGCCTTGGAGACCTTGCCCGCCACGTTGAGGTCCTCGAACCCGATGCCGCGGGCCAGGCCGCGGCCCTTGGCGATGGCCCCACCGTGCTCGGTGACGATCTCCTCCAGGACCGCGCCGACCCGCTCGCCCTTGGCGATGGTCGACTTCTGCAGCGAGTCGTCGGCCCAGTACTGCTTCAGCGCCTCGGTGGCGGTGACGAAGGCCGGGCTGTTGCCGCGGAAGGTGCCGTTGTGCTCACCCGGCTCCCACACGTCGTGCTCCGGCTTGATCAGCGTGATGGCCATCGGCAGGCCGTAGCCGCCGATCGACTTCGACAGGCAGACGATGTCCGGCTGGATGCCGGCCTCCTCGAAGCTGAAGAACGGGCCGGTGCGGCCGCAGCCCATCTGCACGTCGTCGACGATCATCAGCATGCCGTGCTTCTGGCACAGCTCGTAGAGCCCGCGCAGCCACTCCGGCCGGGACGAGTTGATGCCGCCCTCGCCCTGCAGCGTCTCGACGATGACCGCGGCGGGCTCGTTGAGGCCGCTGCCGCTGTCCTCGAGCATCCGCTCGAAGTACAGGAAGTCCGGGACCTGGCCGTCGAAGTAGTCGTCGTAGGGCATCGGCGTGGCGTGCACCAGCGGGATGCCCGCGCCGCCGCGCTTCATCGAGTTGCCGGTGACCGACAGCGAGCCCAGCGTCATGCCGTGGAAGGCGTTGGTGAAGCTGATGATCGACTCGCGGCCGGTGATCTTGCGGACCAGCTTCAGCGCCGACTCGACCGAGTTGGTGCCGGTCGGGCCAGGGAACTGGACCTTGTAGTCCAGCCCGCGCGGTTCGAGGACGTTCTGCTGGAAGGTCTGCAGGAACTCGCCCTTGGCGACGGTGGACTGGTCCAGGGCGTGGGTGACGCCGTCGCGCTCGATGTAGTCGAGCAGCTTGCGTTTCAGCGCCGGGTTGTTGTGCCCGTAGTTCAGGGCACCCGCGCCGGCGAAGAAGTCCAGGTAGCCGGTGCCGTCCTGGTCGTAGAGGTAGCTGCCGGACGCGCGGTCGAACACGGTCGGCCACGTTCGGCAGTAGCTGCGGACTTCGGATTCCAGGGTTGCGAAGATGTCGTTCACGATCCTCCGTTCGTGCCGGGCTGCGCACTGCGGGCGCGCCTCGGCAGCAGGCAAGAGTGCGTGCGTCAGCGGTCGGTCGCGGCCGTGACGGCGGGGGCCGCTGCGAACGGCCCGATGCGGTACAGGTCCTCCCCCAGGTGCGCGTCTGGGAACAGGTCGGCGGTGAACAGCTCGCTGCGCTGCAGTTCCGCCGAGCGGTTGCGCGCCAACGCGGTGAACAGCTTGATCGACGCTGCGTTGTCCGGGGTGATCGTCGTCTCCAGGTACCGGATGCCCCGCGCCTGCACGCGGTCCACCAGGTGCCCGAGGAGTCGACTGGCCACGCCACCACCGCGCTGGGAGGCATCGACGGCGATCTGCCACACCACGAGGGTGTCCGGGGCATCGGGCCGGATGTACCCGGTCACGAAGCCCACGACCGCACCGTCGATGCGCGCCACCGCTGAGGTCTGCGCGAAGTCCCGGCACCACAACAGATATGCGTAGGACGAGTTCACGTCGAGCACTCCCGAATCACAGGTGATCCGGTAGAGCTGGGGGCCGTCCGCGACGACCGGAGTGTCGATCTCCAACCGCCCGGCTGAACCGCTTCCGCCATTTCGCTCGTCGATGTTATGGCTCGGTTTGTCGCCGGTCATGCTTCGCCAACTTAACAGAACATCCGTAACGCGTCAGGTTCGCGACGCGATAACCACTCGTCTACCAGGCGAGACGCGATTTCGCACGTGATGAGCACTACAGAAACGTTGATTTGCTGTCCGACGCGGTGCTAACCGCGCGTGGCAGGTATTGTCGATCAATGCATTCGAACGTGCTCTGACCTGCGATGACGTTGATCATTTCGACCGTTCGGCACGCTCTGTGAAGATGATTTCCGGTATCCGGGAAAACTGCGCCCGGCCGCCTGGAATCCAAACGCGAACGGTCCGCCCGGGCGCGCCTGGCACCCGAGCGGACCGTCGACCGCGCTACCGGATCTACACGCCCGCCACGGACTGGATCCAGTCGCGGTACTCGGTGATGTTGGTGTAGGCCGTGGTGCTCTGCCGGTCGCTGGTGGAAGCCACCCCGACCTGCACGTTCCCGGCGAACATCGGGCCGCCGGAGTCACCGCCGGCCGGGATGCCGTCGCCGCGGCTCGCGCACACCGCGGTGCCGCCGCGGTAGTCGCTGCAGGCGATGTCGGTCACGTTCACGTCCGCGACCTTGAGGATCTGCGCCTGGCACTCGATCTCGGGCCGGTCGGTGCAGGTCGCGCCCCAGCCGTAGGTCTGCACGGTCTGGCCGACCTCGACGTCGCCCACCGAGCCCAGCGGCGAGTACTCGGTCTCGACCGCGTGGTCGATGTTGACCAGGGCCAGGTCTGCGGTGTCGTGGATGACCACGCCGCCCGGCTTGGCGGTGGCCTCCTCACCCTTGGTCTGGTCCACGTCGCCGATGTGGAAGCTCAGCGCACCGTCGCCCGCGCCCTCGACGCAGTGCTGGGCGGTGAGGATCCACTCCGGAGCGATGATGGTCGCGGTGCAGGTCTCCTGGCCGTTGGTGAACAGCCGGGCGGCCCACGGCGCGCTGTCCACCTCCCGGCCGTCGATGATGTAGGGCTGGACGTCCGAGGCCTGCGGCTCGGCGGCCTGGGCCGGGGCGGTGAACGCCGCGGCGGCCAGCACGGCCCCGGCGACGCCTGCGAGGTTTCGAGCGAGCGACACGCTGATCTCCTTCGGTTCACGAGGAACGCAGCTGATTCGAACCGAAGGGCACTCTTCACTCGAACGAGTGATTTTGTCCATTTGTTGGACACAACTCGCCACGACAATCGGCGGGCCGGAAGAATTGATCAAGGTGTTGACCCGCGAAAACCCCGCGAATTCCCGGTATTCCCGGGCGACGGCCAATCGGGGTGTGGGCGATCCCCCGGACACGCCAGATCGCCACCCTCTGCGCAGTCCTAAGAGGACTCCTACGCTGCGCCGTGTGATCAAAGCCACCCGTTCGATCCTCGCCGCTGCCGCCGCGTCCGCTGCGGTGGCCGTGGCCGCCACGGGGCCGGTTGCGACCGCGCAGCAGGCCTCGGCCGAGAGCTCGCTGCTGCAGCTCGACGTCACCGCCGTCCCGGCGGCCGGCGCCGAGGGCTTCAGCGGCGAGCTCGGCCCGGCGTCCGCCGAAGCCGGTGATCACCTCGACTCCTGGCCCCAGAGCGACCCCGGCGGCGTGCTCAGCCACGTCAACGGCTGGTACGGCGGGCCCACCCCACCGGGCACCTCCACCGCGCGGACCGCGGACAGCGCTGGCTCCCGCGAAGCCAGCGCGTCGTGGAGCGGGTTCGGCATCCCCGCCACCCAGGGCGCGCCCAACCTGCTCAGCTTCGGATCGCTGCACACCTGGGCCCGCTGCACCCAACCGCCGCTGACCCGCACCGAGGAGGCCTACGCGGCGACCGACTCCAACTCCGTCTACCTGTTCGACGACGTGACCCGCCCGCTGCCAGCTGGGACCTCCACCGCGGAGACCACCGGTGCGTAGCTGGGGCTGTCCGGCATCGGCGACGTGGCGCTGACGATCGACGTGGCCCGGATCGCCGAGACGTGGGAGCACGGCGCGCATGCCGCGATCGAGGTCCAGGTGCACGCGGTCATGCGCGACGCCTCGGGCGCGACCGTCTTCGACGGCGAGCTGATGGACGTCACGGCTGGCGACGTCCGCGTGGAGTGCGAGGCGGAGACGCCACCGACGACCACGGAGACCCCGGAGCCGCCGACGTCCTCGTCCGAGTCCCCTGAGCCGCCTACGCCCTAGGAGACGCCTGACCCGCCGGCCTCCTCGTCCGAGACCCCTCAGCCGCCCACGTCGTCCTCGGAGCCGCCGACGTCGACGAGCACCTCGGAGCCGACCAGCAGCGAGCCGACGTCGTCGGAGGTGCCGACCTCCGGCCCCTGCCCGCCGCCACCGACCTGCGACCAGCAGCCCTGTCCGGAGCCGCCGCCGAGCTGCCCCGAACCCCCGTGCGACGAGGAGCCGGGCTGCGGTGGCGGTGGCTCGGACGGTGGTGAGCCGCCTGGCGGCGGTGGTGGGGTCGACGGCCAGCCGCCCGGCGCCGGGCAGGACGTCGACCACCTGGCCCAGACCGGCGTGCCGACCGGCGCGCTGAGCATCGCCGGTGCCGCACTGCTCGCGGCCGGTGCCCTGCTCCTGGTGGTCGTCCTCGGGCCGGAGTTCAGCCCCGGCGCAGTTCCCGGTACTCCTTCACGACCAGGACGATGATCGCGACGTCGAGCGCGGCGAGCAGCGGCAGCACGAGCGAGCCGGTTCGCGCCGCCCGGAGGACCTCGAAGAGCACGAACAGGCCCAGCGCGGCGGCCGCCACCGGGTACACCGGCAGGACCTCGCGCAGCAGGGCGGTCACCAGCACGAGCTTGATCGCGCCGTGCAGCAGCAGGTAGGCGACCACGAACGCGCGGTTGCCAGCGGCGAAGTGCCGCGCCGCCTCCTCGAAGTGCCCGGCCAGCGCCCCGGTGGGCGGGCCGACCAGGTCGCGGGTGACGACCGCGTGCGCGAGCCGGGTGATGGCGTCCGGCGGCAGGAAGGCCAGCGCGATGCCGCCGACCAGCTGCACCGCGCCGTCCAGCCCCTTGACCAGGACGGCGACCAGGAAGAGCCGGTCGGTCACCGTGGTCCGGTCGCGCACCGACCCATCATGCGCGCGCTGGCCCGGCCCGGCCGGTCGCCGCTGCTGGTGTGCCGGTCCTGTTTCCGCTGCTCAGCTGCCGCAGGAGTTTCGCCTGGTGTGGTCCTTCGAAACGTTGCCTGCGGTCTACCTGCGAAAACGGTACCAAAATTGGTAAATACCACTTCGCTGGAAGTCTTGTCTTGCCCCGCCCCGCTTGGCATAAAGGTTTCCGATTGGTTTCTCTGAATTCAATTCGATCCAGGACCAATTCTGCGACTGGTCCGGTCGAGAGGGGAGCAGCTCGTGGTTGCTCGGATGAAACGCCTGCTCGGAGCCGGTCTGGCGGCGGCCTTCGCCGCCGTGCTGCCGGTGTTCCCCGCCGCCGCGGACACCTCGGGCCCGGCGCCCGAGGCGACCGCCAGCTGCCCGTTGAAGGGCAAGCCCGAGGGCAAGGTCCTGCAGGGCTACTGGGAAAACTGGGACGGCGCGGTGAACGGGGTGCACCCGCCGTTCGGCTGGACGCCGATCACCAACCCGGAGATCGGCCAGCACGGCTACAACGTGCTCAACGCCGCCTTCCCGGTCATCCTCTCCGACGGCACCGTGCTGTGGGAGGACGGCATGGACAGCACCGTCAAGGTGGCCACGCCGGAGGAGATGTGCGAGGCGAAGGCCGCCGGGGCGACCATCCTGATGTCCATCGGCGGCGCGACGGCGGGCATCGACCTGTCCTCCAGCGCCGTGGCCGACCGGTTCGTCGAGACCATCGTGCCGATCCTCAAGGAGTACAACTTCGACGGCATCGACATCGACATCGAGACCGGGCTGACCAGCACCGGCAACATCAACGAGCTGTCGCCGTCGCAGGCCAACCTGATCCGCATCATCGACGGCGTGCTGGCCCAGATGCCGGCGGACTTCGGGTTGACCATGGCGCCGGAAACGGCCTACGTGACCGGCGGCAGCGTCCAGTACGGCTCGATCTGGGGCGCCTACCTGCCGATCGTGAAGAAGTACGCGGACAACGGCCGCCTCTGGTGGCTGAACATGCAGTACTACAACGGCAGCATGTACGGCTGCTCCGGTGACTCGTACCAGGCGGGCACCGTGGAGGGCTTCACAGTCCAGACGGACTGCCTGAACAACGGCCTGGTCGTGCAGGGCACCGAGATCAAGGTGCCCTACGACAAGCAGGTCCCGGGGCTCCCGGCCCAGCCGGGTGCCGGGGGTGGT
Source organism: Saccharopolyspora sp. NPDC000359 (assembly GCF_040300525.1). Taxonomy (NCBI): domain Bacteria; kingdom Bacillati; phylum Actinomycetota; class Actinomycetes; order Pseudonocardiales; family Pseudonocardiaceae; genus Saccharopolyspora; species Saccharopolyspora sp. NPDC000359. The sequence goes on from NZ_JBEPDU010000069.1 coordinate 7,910, forward strand.
CACATGCCGCCGAACCTGGTGTCCCAGGCCTGGAACAACTACAACGGCGGGCTGAAGGGCCTGATGACCTGGTCGTTGAACTGGGACGGCTCCAAGGGCTGGTCCTTCGGCGACAACGTCAAGTCCCTCCAGGGCCGGTGATCGGCGGACCCCGGTCGTCCACTGTGCCCGGACGACCGGGGTCCCCCGCGGCCACCAAGGTCACACCGCTGATTCCGGTGGGAGTTGCGCACCGTCCTCCGGTCGAGCGTTGGTCCCTGTGCCCAAACGGGGTTCGGCGTCCGGGAGGAGGCCGGTTGCCCTGGCCCGGGGTGTACTGGTGGGGCGTCAGTGATCAGTCACGGGTCAATCCCCGAAATATGACTGGGGTTTCGCCGTTCCGTCGGGTTTCGTTGTTGGGGTCTGGGCGATTCCGGTGTCGTGTGGGGGTTTTCGTGGTTCCGGTTGGGGGTCGGGGATGGCCGCGTAGCGGTGGGCGAGCCGTCGGCATGCCGCGGCGAGTTCGGGTGGGTGCAGGTCGGTGAGGTGGGTGTCGAAGGTGGCGAGGATTCCGGCGATGCCCGCCCAGGACCAGGCGCCGAGGGTGAGTCGGCAGTGGTCGGCGTCGAGGTGCTCGACGACCGCACCGCCGGGTGCCCAGCGGGCCACGACGTGGGCGGGGAGGCGGAGCCGCGCGCTCCCGGTGCACGGCCAGGAGGCGAGGACGTCACCGCGGTCGTGGCTGCCCATCACGAAGTGGGCCAGGTCGTCGCCGGGCAGGGCGCGGTGGTCGAAGCTCGACGTCGTGTGGCGGGGGTGCAGCCGGTCCACGCGGTGCACCCGCCACTGGCGCGCATCGCGGTCGTAGGCCACCAGGTACCAGCGGGCCGCCCACACCACGAGGTGGTGCGGTTCCAGGTGGACGACGGCGAAATCGGGCTCCTCAGGCGCCGGGCGCGTCCCGTCGCGGCGCAGGAGCTCGGCGACGAGGACGCGTCGGTGCCGCACCGCGGCGCCGACGGTGCTGAGCGCGGCCGGGTCGATCGGTGGCGCGGGGAACTCCCAGTAGTTCCGCAACTGGGTCAACTGCATGGATTCCATTGCCGCGCGCAGGGTTTCGGGCATCGACTGCTGCAGGGTGGCCAGCGCTCGGGCGGCATCGTCCTGCAGGCCGAAGACGATGCTGGGTGCCGTTTGCAGTGCGACGGCGGTCGCGAGCGCCTGGTCGTGGTCGAACAGCAGTGGCAGGGAGCGCCCGGTGCCGAGCCGGTAGCCGCCGTCCGGTCCGCGCGCGGTCGTGATCGGGTAGCCGAGCCCGCGCAAGGTGTCCAGGTCGCGGCGGACCGTGCGCTCGCTGACCTCCAGCCGGGCGGCCAGCTCGCGGAGCGACCACTGCCTGCGCGTTCCCAGCAGGGACAGCAGCCGCAACGCCCGCTGCGAAGTGTTCGCCACCGCCCCATCCTGGCACCGGTCCTGGACATCCGGTGTCCACTACCGGTGCCACCGTCGCAGACCAAGTGGTCACTCGGCAGTGGAGGATGGATGAGCATGCGCGTCGCCGTGGTCGGGGGCGGGATCGGTGGGCTCGCGCTGGGCGCCGGGTTGCGCCGCAGCGGGTACGAGGTGGCGGTGTTCGACCGCGACACTGATGTCGCCGCGACCGGCGGTTACCACATCACGCTCGACCAGCGGGCGCAGTCGGCGTTGCAGCGGTTGGTGGCGCCGGAGGTCGTGCGGCGGTTGCTGGCGTCGGGATCGGCGCTGCGGCTGCGGGAGCGGGACGCGTTCTGGGACCGCCGCGGCCGCCTGCTCGGGCACGGCCCGGACCTGAGCGGCTGCGCGAGCATCGACGTCGACCGCATCACCCTGCGCACGCTGCTGGCCGGAGCCGTCGGCGAGGACCTGCACCTCGGGCGCGAGGCGACCGGCGTTGACCAGCGCGAGGTGCCGCGGGTGGAGTTCGCCGACGGCACCTCGGCCACCGCGGACCTGGTGGTCGGCGCCGACGGCACCCACTCGGTCGTCGCCCGGCACCTGGCGGGCGGCCCGACCAACCGCCCGGCGGGCATCATCGGCTTCTCCGGGCGCACCCGGCGCCCCGACCTCGGCCCATCCGAGCAGCAGCGGCTCGGGCTGCGCTCAGGCCTGGCGGTCGGCCCGCGCGGCGCCGCGCTCTACACCGGTTTCCTCGACCCGGTGGGCAACGCCGCCCTTGACGCCCCCGAGCTGCGGATGTCGGTCACCACCGGCCCCACCTACATCTGGGGCGCGATGTTCCCGGAGTCCGCCCGCACCGGTGCCCTGCGCGAGCTGGCGGGCACCCAGTTGCGGACCGCGCTGCTGGCCCGCTTCCGCGATGAGGGCTGGGCCGACCACACGCTGGAGGTGATCGCCCGGGCCGACCCGGCCAGCGTGGCGGCGTTCCGCTTCAACGCCTCGTCGACCCGCGCCGCGGACCTCGCTCCGTGGCGGGCGGGCCGCATCACGGCGCTCGGCGACGCCGTCCACGCCACCCCGCCCACCGCGGGCATGGGCGCTGGCGCGGCCATCCGCGACGCCGCCGACCTGCTCGACCAGCTCGGCACGGCCACCGACGGCACCACGCTCGTCGACGCGATCAGCCGCTACGAAGCCGGGATGCGCCAGCGCGGCGCCGAGGTCCTGACCATGGCGATGCGGACGGTCCGCTGGATCCTGGCCACCGACACCACCCTCGGCGCGGCGGCCACGGCGGTGGCCAGCCCGGTCCTCGCCGCAGCCGTCCGCCTGCGCGGCCGGACGATCTCCAGCTGACCGAACGGCGCCCCGCTCGACACCTCGGGCGGGGCGTTGTGTGCTGCACCTGACAGCGCGCGGTGGTCACATCAAAACACCAGGTCAGGTACCTTTGGAGCCGCTGAGGGGACTCGAACCCCTGACCGTCCGCTTACAAGGCGGGCGCTCTACCAACTGAGCTACAGCGGCGCGCACGTCGGTTCGTGCGGGGACATCGTAAGCGCCTTCGCGCTCAGGTGGGGAAGCGGCTGGGCCTCATCTGGCGGACCCCCGGTTCGGCCGCTGGTGGCGGGCTTGGCCACGCAGTGATGGACGCCACGGATTTCAGGTGCAACGGTCGGCTCATGACAGGCGATGCCCGAGGGGAAGATCAGCCACGGCGGACCGCCCGCAAGGTCGGGCGGCAGGAGGGAAGAGCAGCATTGGGAATCACGCAGCGCGCCCGGGGTGTGCTGCGGCGGCGCGACCCGGAGGCCACCATCCCGCCGGGGACTCGCAACGTCGTCTTCGGGCCCGCCCTGCCCGACGAGTCCACCGTCCACCTCGTGCTCGACCTCGGGCTGCGCATCGGCGAGGTGCAGATGGCCAGCGGCGCCGGTGCTTCCGACGTCACCGCGACCATCATCGCCGTGGTCAACGCCTACGGTCTGCCGCACTGCGAGGTCGACGTCATCTACACGTCGATCACCGTCTCCTGCTACCGGGGCACCGAGCTCCCGCCGATCACCTCGCTGCGGGTGGTCCGCAACCGCTCCATCGACTACACCCGGCTCGCCGACGTCGAGGAACTGCTGCGCCGGATCACCGCCAACGAGCTCACCGCCGGTGAGGCCTACGCCGAGCTCGACCGGATCACCACCGCGCCGCACCCGTTCCCGCGGTGGGTGGCCACCGTGGCCTGGGCGGGCATGGCCGCCTCGCTGTCCGTGCTGCTCGGCGGCGGTGGCGGCGGCGTCATGCTGCCAGTGACCGCCGCCGCCGCGACCGCGCTGGTGGACCGCATCGGCCGGTTGCTGAACAAGCGGGCCCTGCCGTTCTTCTTCCAGCAGGCCGTCGGCGGTGCCGTCGCCACCAGCATCGCGCTGACCTTCTACGCCCTCGGCTGGCTCGACAACCCGCAGCTCGCGGTGGCCGCGAGCATCATCGTGCTGCTGTCCGGAATGACCGTGGTCGGTTCGATGCAGGACGCCATCACCGGCTACAACGTCACCGCCGCCGGTCGGATGGCCGAACTCGCGCTGATGTCAGCTGGGCTGATCGCCGGTGTCGTGCTGTCGCTGTACGCGGGCGTGCGCATCGGTGGCGACACCATGGCCGGGCTCGACGCCACCGACATCGGCCGCGCGCAGGTGCTCACCCCGGCGCTGTCGCTGTCCCTGCAGGTCCTCGCGGGCGCGTCCACCGCGGCGTGCTTCGCGCTGGCCAGCTACGCGCCGCCGCGCCCGCTGCTGGTGGGCGGCATCGGCGGCGCCGTCGCCGCCGGGACGCACGCGCTGCTGCTGTTGGTCGACGTGCACACCGTGCTGGCCGGGGCGGTGGCGACCACCCTCGTCGGCTTCGCCGGGGGGATCATCGCGCGCCGCCTGCGGATCCCGTCGCTGGTCATCGCGGTGTCCGGCGTCGCGCCGCTGCTGCCCGGCCTGGCGACCTACCGCGGGCTGTACGAGCTGTCCGTGCTCGGCAGCCCGAGCGGGGCGACCACGCTGATGCTGGCCGCGGCCATCGGCCTCGCGCTCGGCGCTGGCGTCGTGCTGGGCGAGTACCTCGCCCAGCCGGTGCGCACCAGGCTCGGTAGGTTGGAACGCCGCATCTCCGGGCCACGGCTCTCCGGTCCGCTGTGGCCCACCAAGCGGCGGTTGGACTGATCTCCGCTGGCCCGGAAGGGGTGCGGCGCGGGACCCGCGGTTGGCCCGCACGCACCACGCCGAGCCTGGCTGGATTGGCTAGCCTCGCGACAGGTCGTTGACACGGCGGGAGGAACACCGGTGAGCAAGGGCAGCACGCCCGTCCAAGCGGATTTCGTCGTGGTCGCCAACCGGTTGCCGGTTGATCTGGAGCGGCTCGACGACGGCACCCAGCGCTGGAAGCACAGCCCCGGCGGGTTGGTCACCGCGCTCGAACCGTTCCTGCGGGCCCGGCGCGGGGCCTGGGTCGGCTGGCCCGGGGTGGCCGACATCGAGGTCGACCCGTTCGACGACGACGGCCTGCAGCTGTACCCGGTACCGCTGTCGTCCGCCGAGTTCGCCGAGTACTACGAGGGCTTCTCCAACGCCACGCTGTGGCCGCTCTACCACGACGTGGTGGTGCCGCCGGTGTTCGACCGCTCCTGGTGGCACGCCTACCAGCGGGTCAACCAGCGGTTCGCCGAAGCCGCCGCCGAGGTCAGCGCCCCCGGCGCGACGGTGTGGGTGCAGGACTACCAGCTGCAGCTGGTGCCCGCGATGCTGCGGGAGCTGCGCCCCGACCTGCGCATCGGCTTCTTCCTGCACATCCCGTTCCCGCCGGTCGAGCTGTTCATGCAGCTGCCGTGGCGGACCGAGATCGTGCGCGGCCTGCTCGGCGCCGACCTGGTCGGCTTCCACCGCCCCGGCGGGGCGCAGAACTTCCTGTGGCTGGCCCGCCGGCTGGCCGGGTTCGAACCCAGCCGCGGCCAGGTCGGGGTGCGCTCCCGGCCCGGCGTGGTGCAGGTCGGCGACCGGACCGTGCGGGTCGGCGCGTTCCCCATCTCCATCGCCTCCGCCGAGCTGGACCGGCTGGCGCGCAGCAAGGAGATCCAGCAGCGGGTCAAGGCGCTGCGCGCGGAGCTGGGCAACCCGCGCAAGATCATGCTCGGCGTGGACCGGCTCGACTACACCAAGGGCATCGACGTGCGGCTGCACGCGATGCACGAGCTGCTGGCCGAGGGTCAGATCAAGGCCGAGGACGTGACGATGATCCAGATCGCCACGCCCAGCCGGGAACGCGTCGAGCACTACAAGCAGATGCGCGAGGACATCGAGCGCGAGGTCGGCCGAATCAACGGCGAGTTCGGCCGCGTCGGCCACCCCGCGGTGCACTACCTGCACACCTCGGTGGACCGCAAGGACCTGGTCGCCTTCTACTGCGCCGCCGACGTCATGGTGGTGACGCCGGTCCGCGACGGCATGAACCTGGTCTGCAAGGAGTACGTGGCCTGCCGCCACGACCTGGGCGGGGCGCTGGTGCTCAGCGAGTTCGCCGGGGCCGCTGCCGAGCTGACGAGCTCGTTCCTGGTGAACCCGCACAACCTCGACGGTGTGAAGGACGCGCTGCTAACCGCCCTCGACATCGACGAGGCCGAAGGACGCCGTAGGATGCGCGCACTGCGTAGGCAAGTGCTCACGCACGATGTCGACCGCTGGGCGCGGTCGTTCCTCGAAGCTCTGGGCACGCCTCTCGTGGACTGACTGCGAACAACTGGTCCACAACACGGATCGCGACGCGTCAGCGATACTGGTTGAACCCGGTCGGTCACCATCGATGACCGCAACGGGATCGATCAACACCAGACCCGACCACGCCCCCCTGATGAGGAGTATGGCGTTGACCGCCGAAGCCCTGCCTGCGGAGCTGCGCCGCGAGATCGTGCAGCTCGCGCGGACACCCCGACTTCTGGTCGCCTGCGACTACGACGGCACCCTGGCGCCCATCGTGGCCGACCCCACCCAGGCGAAACCGCTGCCGGAGTCGGTGCACGCCCTGCGCTCGCTGGCCGCGCTGCCCGCGACCACGACCGCGGTGATCTCCGGGCGCGCCCTGCGCGACCTGGCCACCCTGTCCCGGCTGCCCGCCGAGGTCTACCTGGTCGGCAGCCACGGGTCGGAGTTCGACGTCGGGTTCGTGCACGAGCTGCAACCCGAGGCCACCCAGCTGCGCACCGAGCTGCAGATCGGCCTGCAGGACATCGTGCGCGGCAAGCCCGGTGTGACGCTGGAGGCCAAACCGGCCAGCGTCGCGGTGCACGTCCGCCGCGCCGACCCCGAGGTCGCCAGCGAGGTGCTGGAGACCGTCCGCAGCGGTCCGGCGCAGTGGGACGGCGTGTCGGTGACCGAGGGCAAGGAGGTCATCGAGCTCTCGGTGGTGCAGACCGACAAGGGCAACGCGCTGGACGCGCTGCGCCACCAGGTCGGCGCGACCGCCGCGGTCTTCCTCGGCGACGACGTCACCGACGAGAAGGCCTTCGCCCGGCTGCACGGCCCGGACCTGGGCATCAAGATCGGCGACGGGGACACCCTGGGCCGCTTCCGGGTCGACGACGCCGCCGACGTGGCCACCGTGCTGGCGTTCCTGATGGAGGAGCGGCGCACCTGGCTCTACGGCGAGCAGGCGCCGCCCATCGAGCGGCTGACCATGCTGTCCAACGAGCGCACCGTCGCCCTGCTCACCCCGGACGCGCGGCTGACCTGGATGTGCCACCCCGGCCCGGACTCGGCGGCGGTGTTCGCCGACCTGCTCGGCGGTCCCGGCGCGGGCCACTTCAGCATCCGCCCGCACGGCGGCAACGGCACCCAGCGCAGCCCGCTGCCGCTGGGCCAGCGCTACGTGCCCAACACCATGACGGTGGAGACCCGCTGGTCGCGGCTGCTGGTCACCGACTACCTGGCGCACGGCACCGACAGCCACCGCACCGACCTGGTCCGGGTGATCAGCGGCGGCACCACCGCGGAGGTGGAGTTCGCGCCGCGCCCCGAGTTCGGCCAGGTGCCGGTGCGGCTGACCGCCGAGGCGGGCGGCCTGCGCGTGCAGGGCACCTCCGAGCCGATGGTGCTGCACTCGCCCGGCGTGCAGTGGGAGATCACCTCCGACGGCATGCACGAGTCGGCGCGCGCGGTGCTGGAGCTGAGCGAGGACACCCCCGTCGTGCTGGAGCTGCGCTGCGGCTCCGACGACCTGGCCCCGACCCGGTCGGAGCTGGAGCGCCGCGACGAGGCCGACCGGTACTGGTCGGACTGGATGAAGACGCTGTCGCTGCCCGAGGTGGAGCGCGACCTGGTCGCCCGCTCGGCGCTGACGCTGCGTGGCCTGTGCAACACCGACACCGGCGGCATCATGGCCGCCGCCACCACCTCGCTGCCCGAGGAGATCGGCGGCGTGCGCAACTGGGACTACCGGTACTGCTGGCTGCGCGACGGCGCGATGACGGCGCAGGCGCTGGTCACCCTCGGCTCCACCGGGGAAGCCGAAGCGTTCCTGGACTGGCTGCACCGCGTCCTGGAGGCGCTACCCGGCCCGGAGCGGCTGCACCCGCTGTACACGCTGCAGGGCACCGGGCTCGGCCCGGAGGCCGTGATCGACAGCCTGCCCGGCTACGCCGGTTCCCGGCCGGTCCGCGTCGGCAACCTCGCCGACCAGCAGGTGCAGCTGGACGTGTTCGGGCCCGTCGTGGAGCTGGTCGCGCACCTGGCGCAGGCCACCGGCCGGATCCGCGACGTGGACTGGGAGCTGGTGACGGCGATGGCCACCGCGGTCTCGCAGCGCTGGTTCGAACCCGACCACGGCATCTGGGAAGAGCGCGACGTGCCGCGCCACCACGTGTACTCGAAGGTCATGTGCTGGGTGACGCTGGACCGCGCGGTCAAGCTGGCCGCCGCCTACGGTCGCGAGGCCGACCCGTCGTGGGAGCCGCTGCGCGACCAGATCGCCCAGGACGTGGTGAAGAACGGCTGGCACCCGGACGTGCAGGCGTTCACCACCGCCTACGAGGGCTCGGACCTGGACGCCGCGTCGCTGCACGTCGGCCTGTCCGGGCTGATCGACCCGGCCGACGAGCGGTTCCAGGCCACCGTCACCGCGATCGAGGCGGAGCTGCGCAGCGGGTCCACCGTGTACCGCTACCGCCGCGACGACGGCCTGCCCGGTGACGAGGGCGGCTTCCACCTCTGCGCGGCGTGGCTGATCGAGGCCTACCTGCTGATCGGCCGCCGCACCGAGGCGGAGGAGCTGTTCCAGCAGATCGTGGACACGGCGGGACCGACGGGCCTGCTCTCGGAGGAGTACGACCCCATCGCGGAGCGCTCCCTCGGCAACCACCCGCAGGCCTACTCCCACCTCGGCCTGATCCGCTGCGCCCAGCTGCTGTCGGCCTGAGCCCACGACGAGGGGCACCCCACGACCTCAGCTGGTCGAGGGGTGCCCCTCGGCGTTTGCGACTTATGGCTGTCGGTCGTGCGATCTCCCTTGAAGTGATCTCAGCGAGGTCGCCCGACGCACCACCGGCGTGTCGGGCGCCCGACACGCAGAAAGCCCGCAGTTTCAATTGAAACTGCGCCCGAGGTGGGGGACACCCTCCACCGGCTCGGTCGACGAGGGGTGCGCCTGCGATCGGTGCTGGGCCTCGCTGGCGGCTTCGCCGCTTGCCCGACGCGCGATTCCAATGGGAACTGCGCGGCGTCCGGCGACTCGTCTGAGCGACGGGTCCGATGAGGTCACCTCATCGAGATCGCGCGGGACCGGTGATCGGAGGGCTCGCGGCGCGGGGGACGCTGGTCACGATTTGGGGGAATCGTGTCATCCGGTCGGGTGCTCGCTAATACCCTTCGTGCCGGACACTCGCGCTAGGGGAAGGGCTGACGGGTGAACGGTCTGGTCACGGCGTTGATCGTCGTCGTCATCGTGCTGATCATCGTCGCGGTGGTCGCCGTGATCGTGGGACTGCGCGCCAAGCGGGCGGCATCGCAACCGCCCGAGCCGCAGCGCCCCACCGATCCGTTCCACACCGGTGACCAGGACTCGCTGCGCGGCGACCCGCGCGCGCTGAAGGCCGGTGACATCGTGGAGGTGCGCGGCCGGTCGTTCACCGTGCGCGGCACCCTGCGCCTCTCGGAAGGCGGTTGGACCTGGTCGGAGCACCTGCTCGACGACGCCAAGGGCACCCAGGTGTGGCTGGCCGTCGAGGAGGACCCGGACCTGATCCTCTCGTTGTGGACCCCGGTGTCCGACGCTGGTGAGCCGGGCCCGAAGACCATCACCTTCGGCGGGCGCACCTACCACTCCGAGGAGTCCGGCAGCGCCGAGTTCCGCAGCGAGGCCACCACCGGGCTGGCCGAGCGCGGCAGCGTGCGCTACCACGACTACGAGTCGTCGGACGGCGCGCTGCTGGGCTTCGAGTCCTACGGCGACGCCGACTGGGAAGCCAGCACCGGCGAGGCGCTGAGCCGCTACGACGTGCTCATCTACCCGGCGGGCTGACCCGTGAAGCCCAAGTTCTGGTTCGCGATCGCAGGTGCCGCGGCGGTCCTCGCGCTGATCATCGGCCTGGTGACGGCGTTCTCCACCGGCACCGGCCCGCGCGGCTACGTGGCGAACAACTACACCCGGGCGGCGCATTTGGACCTGAGCGGCGACTCCGACAACCGCGCCTACACCAGCCCGCTCCCGCCGACCACCGTCGCCTTCCAGATCAGTTCCAAGTGGCGGCCGCAGTCGCAGTACACCGACTCCTCCGGCATCTACCTGCGCTACTCCCGCGACGCGGTGGTGGTCAAGCCGCACCAGCAGGGCTCGGTCATCCACGTGATGGACGCCCACCACGCCTACCGCCGCTACCACTCGCACGTCGGCGGGGTCTGGGGCTGGAGCAGCCCGCACGGCGAGAGCTTCCGCGGCCGAGGACCGGGAGCGGGCAAATGACGGCTCCCGGGAAGGCCGCGCGCCAGCGGCGCATCGGGCTGGTCGTGCTGCTCCTCTTCGTCGTGGTCGGCATCATCACCGCGATCTCCAACTTCACCGGCGGTGGGGCGCAGACCGAGTTCACCTCCAGCGACACCGTCGTCTACTCCGACAGCGACATCTACTCCAGCCTGTCGGTCCAGCGGTTCACCGACACCGACGCGCAGCAGCTCGCGCAGGGGCTGGCACGGGCCGAGGAGCTGCACGGGATGTGCTTCGGTTGGAAGCTCGTCGACGGCGGGACCGAGGAGTTCGACCGGGGGTCCAGCCGGGGCGCGGCCGTCCCGGCCGACACCTGCCCGCGCTGGGCCGAGGTCCAGGTGTTCGTCGCGACGGGCAGCACCGACGACGACCCGGACGCCGCCGACGTCCGAGTGGCGGGCTCGCCGGACCTGCGGCCGCTGCCCGCTCGCGCGGACTTCGTCAAGCTCGGCGTCACCGCGGACTCGCTGGTCGAGGACCCGGTGACGGTCACCGGGCAGGCGGCGCTGGGACTGCCGCTGCTGCTGGTGGAGTCCGGTGCGCTGGACGCGCCGCAGGTCCCGGACGAGGCGCCGGGCAGCGCCACCGCGGAGCCGCTGCCGCCGGGCGACGGCTCGGGGTCGAGCTGGGTGACCTGGGCGTGGCTCGGTGGGTTGGGCCTCGTCGTGGTGGTGGCGCTGGTGCTCGGCTTCGCCGGGCGGGCCAAGCAGAAGTCCACATCGGATGGTGCGCCGCCCGGCCCGCCACCGGGGCCGCGGCCCGGCCCGCCGAATGCCGGTCCGCCGCCGGGCCCGCCGAATGCCGGTCCGCTGCCGGGTCCGCCCCAGCGCGGCCCGTTCCCCGGCCCGAACCCGCAGGCACCGCCCGGCCCGGGTTGGGCTCCAGGCCCACCGCCACCGCCGAGACCCCCAGGCCGCTGACCCCGCCCACGACACGAGAAGGACACCACCTTGCTCCAGCAACTGCTCCACGGCCTGCTCGCCGCGGTCGCCTACGGGGTGATCGGCGTGGCGATGATGGCGCTCGGCTACGTGCTCGTCGACCTGGCCACCCCGGGCCGGTTGCGCGACCTGATCTGGGTGCAGCGCAACCCCAACGCGGCGCTGCTGCTGGTCTCCGGCCTGCTCGGCGTCGGGATCATCCTCACCACGGCGATCGCGGCCAGCTCGGACGACCTCGTCGCCGGACTGGTCGGCACCCTCGCCTACGGCGTCCTCGGGCTGATCCTGATGAGCCTGTCGTTCCTGCTCATCGACGCCATGACCCCGGGCAAGCTGGGCGAGGAGCTGTCCACCCCGGACCTGCACCCGGCCACCTGGGTGTCGGCGGGTGCGCACCTGGTGATCGCGGTGATCATCGCCGCGGCGATCTGGTGACTGCCACCGCCGAACCGGAGACCGCCACAACCCAGCCGCGCGGTCGGCTGGCCCGGACCGCCGTGCTGGTGGCGGTGTTCATCTGCGCCGCCTGCGGCCTGGTCTACGAGCTCGCGCTGGTCGCGCTGGGCAGCTACCTGATCGGCGACACCGTCGGCCAGGCGTCGATCGTGCTGTCGTTGATGGTCTTCGCGATGGGCGTGGGCGCGCTGGCCGCCAAGCCCCTGCAGCGCTGGGCGGCAGAGGCGTTCGCCGCCATCGAGCTCCTGCTGGCGCTGCTGGGCGGGCTCAGCGTGCTGCTGCTCTACGCGGCCTTCGCGTGGCTGAGCCTCTACACCCCGGCGCTGATCGCGATCGCGCTGGTGCTGGGCGCGCTGATCGGTGCGGAGATCCCGCTGCTGATGGTGCTGCTGCAGCGGATCCGGCGGCAGGACGCCGGTTCGGCGGTGGCGGACATGTTCGCGGCCGACTACGTCGGTGGCCTGGTCGGCGGCCTGGCGTTCCCGTTCCTGCTGCTGCCGCTGTTCGGCCAGATGCAGGGCGCGCTGGTGGTCGGCCTAGTGAACGCGGCGGCCGGGATCGGGCTGGTGCTGACGGTGTTCCGCCGCGAGCTGTCCAAGCGCGCCGTACTGCTGCTGACCGGCGCGTCGGTGCTGGTGGGCGGCCTGCTGGTGGGGGCGTACGCGTTCGCCGACGACTTCGAGGTCACCGCGCGGCAGGCGCTCTACGACGACCCCGTGGTGCACGCCGTGCGCTCGCCCTACCAGGAAGTCGTGCTCACCGAGTCGGTGTCGTTCGCCGGGACCCCGGACGTCCGCATGTACCTCAACGGCGACCTGCAGTTCAGCTCCGCCGACGAGTACCGGTACCACGAGGCGATGGTGCACCCGGCGATGGCGGGGCCCCGCGGTCGCGTCCTGGTGCTCGGCGGCGGGGACGGCCTGGTGCTGCGGGAGGTGCTGCGCTACCCCGACGTCCGCGAGGCCACGCTGGTCGAGCTGGACCCGGCGGTGCTGGAGCTGGCCCGCACCGACCCCCGGGTGTCCACCCTCAACGGTCACGCCTTCGAGGACCCGAGGGTGCGGACGGTCGCTTCGGACGCCTTCACCTGGCTCCGCGACAATCGCGACCGCTACGACGTGGTGCTGGTGGACATGCCCGACGCGGACTCCACGGCCACGGCGAAGCTGTACTCGACGGAGTTCTACGGCCTGGTCCGCCAGGCGATGGCCGACGACGCGCGCGTGGTGGTCCAGGCGGGCTCACCGTTCTTCGCGCCGAAGGCGTTCTGGAACATCGAGGCGTCCATGCGCGCGGCGGACCTGCGCACGGTGCCCTACGCGATCACGGTCCCGAGCTTCGGGGAATGGGGCTTCCACCTCGCCGCCGCCGCTCCGCCCACCCAGGCACCCCAGGAGGACCCGACTCCGGTGGGACATCCAACTCCCACGGAAACCGCACGTCCAGGCTCCACGGAAACCGCACGTCCAAGTGCAATGGAACTCGCGGGCCCCGAGCCGGTGCGGAACCCTCTCGCGTCACCAGGAGCCCCGGAACTCCGCCTCCCGCAGGACGCCCCACCCCTCCGGTCCCTGGACGAACCCACCCTGCGAGCAGCGGCAACGTTCCCCCCGGACCGAACCCGGATCCCCAACCTGGAGCCGTCAACCCTCATGCACCCGACGATCCTCCAGTACGCCCAAGGCGAGTGGGAGAACTACTAACCCCCGAACGGGTGTCACCCGGCCCTACAGTTTCAGTTGAAACTGCAACCCCCACCCACGGCGATCCGCAGTTTCAGTTGAAACTGCAACCTCCACCCACGGTGATCCGCAGTTTCAGTTGAAACTGCAAACTCCGCCCACGGTGATCCGCAGTTTCAGTTGAAACTGCGGGGTGGGTTGGTGTTGGGCTTGGGGTTGGTTCGGGTCATGGGCCGAACCAGCGTTCTTCGGCGGAGCGGGGTGGGGCTGAGGTGGCGCCCGTGATCAGCTGGGTTTCCAGCTGAATGTGGCGGGGTCGGCCTGGTTCGGCCGTCTCCAGGAGGAGCCGACCGGCTGCTCGGCCCTTCTCCAGCCACGGCTGGCGCACCGTGGTCAGGCCCGCGCGCTCCGCGTCCGGGATGCCGTCGAAGCCGGTGATCGTCAGGTCCTCCGGCACCCGCAGGCCGCGGTTGCGGGCCTCGCTGAGCGCGCCCAGGGCCAGGATGTCCGAGGTGCAGATGATCGCGGTGATGTCCGGGTCGATCTCCAGCAGCTGGGCCGCCGCCGACGCGCCGGACGCCGTGGTGTGGTCGAAGCGCTCCACCACCGGCACCGACGTCCAGTCCACCCCCGCCTCGCTGAACGCCTCGGCCAGCGCGGTCAGCCGCGCCTTCTGCACGTGGAAGCTGGCGTTGGCCTGCCGCTGCACGGACGCGGGGCCGTCGTTGCGGCCGCGCGCCAGGCGCATGCACTGCACGCCGATGCGGCGGTGGCCGAGCCCGATCAGGTGGTCGGCGACGCTCTTGATGGCCTTGCGGTCGTCGGGGCCGACCCAGTCCACGTTGTCCAGCCGCGGCTGGTCGCAGACCACCACCGGCACCGGGCGCTCCAGCACGGCGGCCAGGTGCGGGTCGTCCTCGGGAACGGAGTAGACGACGAAGCCGTCCACCCCGGCGCGGTGCACCGCGGCGACGTCCTCGCGCTCCGGGCTCGCCGGGATGAGGGTCAGGCCCTGCCCGGCGTCCTCGCAGGCGAGCGCCAGCCCCTCGAGGAAGCCGACGGCGCCCGGGTCGCGGAACGCGTAGGAGAGGTTCTCGGTGAGCAACAGCCCGACCGCACCCGCCTTCCGGGTGCGCAGCGACCGCGCCACCGGGTCGGGGCCGGGGTAGCCGAGCCGGCGAGCCGTCTCCAGGACCCGCTTGCGCAGCTCGGGGGAGAGCTGGTCAGGACGGTTGTAGGCATTCGAGACCGTGGTCCTGGAGACCCCGAGTTCCGCAGCGAGCGAGGCGAGCGTCGCAGGCCGCCGGGCATTCGTTGACCGCGCCATGGAGGAACCGTAACGGTTCAGTACCCCTCGGTGAAGCGAGCATGATGCATATCCCACTCATGTTCGAGTGGCGAACACGGAGCGGGGCCGGGTGGTCACGCACCGAGTTGGTGCATTTGAGGGGATGACCTTTGCGGGTGAAGCGGTTACCGTTTCCTGACCGGTTCAGTGAAAGGTGCGTCACACATGGCTGAGGTTGCATACGTCAACGCGTCGCGCGTGTACCAGGGAAATCCGCCGGTTCGCGCTGTTGACCAGCTGGGACTGGACATCGCTGATGGTGAGTTCCTGGTGCTGGTCGGCCCGTCCGGGTCTGGCAAGTCGACCGCGCTGCGGATGCTCGCCGGCCTGGAGGACGTCGACGAGGGTGGCATCACGATCGGCGGTACCGACGTCACCCACACGCCGCCGAAGAACCGGGACATCGCGATGGTCTTCCAGTCCTACGCGCTGTACCCGCACATGACGGTGGCCGAGAACATGGGCTTCGCGCTCAAGCTCCGCAAGACGCCCAAGGACGTCATCAAGGACAAGGTCACCGAAGCGGCGCGGATGCTGGACCTGGAGAAGTACCTGGACCGCAAGCCCAAGGCGCTCTCGGGTGGTCAGCGCCAGCGGGTGGCGATGGGGCGCGCGATCGTCCGCGAGCCCAGCGTGTTCCTGATGGACGAGCCGCTGTCTAACCTCGACGCCAAGCTGCGCGTGGAGACCCGCGCCAACATCGCCGCGCTGCAGAAGCGGCTGGGCACCACCACGATCTACGTCACCCACGACCAGGTCGAGGCGATGACGATGGGGCACCGGGTCGCGGTGCTCAAGGACGGCGTGCTGCAGCAGTGCGCCAGCCCGCGCGAGCTGTACGAGAACCCGGCGAACGCCTTCGTGGCCGGTTTCATCGGCTCGCCCGCGATGAACCTCAAGACGGTGCCGCTGAGCAGCGACGGCGCGGTGCTGGACGGCACCACGATCCCGCTGGAGCGCCAGGTACTGGCCGCTGCCGATGGGCTGGAGCAGGTCACCTTCGGCGTCCGGCCGGAGGCGCTGTCGCTGGTCTCCAGCGCTGACGACGGGATGGACATGACCGTCGAGCTGGTCGAGGAGCTGGGCGCGGACGCGCTGATCCACGGCGCCATCGACATCAACGGTTCGCAGGAGCGCTTCGTGGTCCGCGCCGACGGCCGCACCCCGCCGGCCCTGGGCCAGCAGGTCAAGGTGGCCCTGCGCGACAAGAGCGAGGTGCACCTGTTCCACCCCGAGACCGGAGCTCGGCTGGCCGCCTGACGGTCAGCTTCTGGAGGCGCCCCCGCAGGTCCTGGCGGGGGCGCCTTCGCGTCTGCGGGGGGGAATAGCCCACTCGGTGGAGTGTTGAGGATCGACGTGCTTAGACTGGAGATGACAACGGTTTCCGTTACCGTTCGCAGTAAGCCGTCAGCCTGCTGCGCACAGTGATCACCTAGGAGGGCGCTCGATGACCTCTCGCAGTCGCTCTGCGTCCACTGCCCTGGCCGGGTTGGCCGCTGCTGCAATCGCCCTGACCGCCTGCGGGACCGGCGACCAGGCCGCACCCGGCGCCGGGGACAAGATCAAGGTCATCGCCTCCACCAGTGCCTGGGGCAGCGTCGCGCAGGCCGTCGGCGGGGACGCCGTCGAGGTCGAGTCGATCATCAGCGACCCCAACGCCGACCCGCACTCGCACGAGAGCACCCCGCGGGACGCCGCGAAGGTCACCGACGCCGACCTGGTGGTCTACAACGGCGGCGGCTACGACGAGTTCATCGAGCAGATCCTCGGCGACGCCCAGAAGCCGACCGTGGCCGCCGTCGAGGGCGAGCACGAGGGCGGCCACGAGCACGGCCACGAGGGGCACGACCACTCGGCGAACGAGCACGTCTGGTACGACCTGCACGTGGTGCACGAGGTCGCCGACCGGATCGCCGGCGAGCTCGGCAGGATCCAGCCGGCGAAGGCCGCCCAGTTCGAGCAGGCCGCGGACCAGTTCGAGACCGAGATCGGCGCGCTGGAGGCCAAGGTCGGCGAGATCGCCGCCGCTGACCAGGGCAAACCGGTCATCGTCACGGAGCCGGTCGCGCACTACCTGGTCGAGGCCGCCAAGCTGCGGGACGTGACCCCGCAGTCCTTCGTCAACGCCGTCGAGGCCGAGACCGACCCGTCGGCGGCGGCCGTCGCCGAGATCCAGGACGCGATCAACGGCGAGCAGGCCGCTGCGGTCATCTACAACCCGCAGACCGAATCGCCGGTCACCCGCAACGTGCGCACCGCCGCGGAGCAGCACCGGATCCCGGTCGTGGAGATGACCGAGACCCTGCCCGAGGGCAAGACCTACGTGCAGTGGATGGACGCCCAGATCACCGCGTTGCGGACCGCCCTCGACCAGGATCGCTGAGGAATGACTGCTGAACCCGCCACCGAGATGCCCCTCGCGCCGCCCACCGCGCACGCGGTCCGGCTGCGCGACGCCGCGCTGTCCTACGGCAGCCGAACCCTGTGGTCCGGGCTGGACCTGGACGTCGCCCCCGGCGAGTTCCTCGCCGTGCTCGGGCCGAACGGCTCCGGCAAGACCAGCCTGCTCAAGGTGCTGCTCGGACTGCAGTCGCTGAGCGCGGGCAGCGTCGAGGTCGCCGGTGAACCGGCTCGGCGCGGCAGCAACCGGATCGGCTACATCCCGCAGCAGCGGGCGCTGGAAGCCACCGTGACCGTGCGCGGCAACGATTTGGTCGGGTTCGGGCTGGACGGCCACCACTGGGGCGTCGGGTTCCGCAACCGCCGCGAGCGCAAGCGCCGGGTCGCCGCCGCGCTGCGCGCCGTGGAGGCGACCGAGTACGCGCGGATGCCGCTGGGGCTGCTCTCCGGCGGTGAGCAGCAGCGGCTGCGGGTGGCGCAGGCGCTGGTCAGCGATCCGACGGTGCTGCTCTGCGACGAGCCGCTGCTGTCGCTGGACATCGCGCACCAGCGCAAGGTCAGCCGGTTGATCGCGAACCAGGCGCGGCAGACCGGGGCCGCCGTCCTGTTCGTCACCCACGAGATCAACCCGGTGCTGCCGCTGGTCGACCGGGTGCTCTACCTGGTCGACGGGCGGTTCCGGGTCGGCACCCCGGACGAGGTGATGAACTCGGCGACCCTGTCCGAGCTGTACCGCACCGACATCGAGGTCGCCCGCGTCGGCGGGCGGCTGGTGGTGGCGGGAGCCGATGACCACGACCACCACGTGCAAGAGGCGGAAGAAGAGTGAACGCGATCACCGAGGCGCTGGGCAAGCTCTTCGACCCCACCACGACGGTGGACCTGCTCGGCTACCCGTTCGTCCAGCAGGCGCTGCTGGCCGCCGCCGCGCTCGGCCTGGTGTCCGGGTGCCTGGCGCCGCTCGTGGTGGCGCGCAAGATGTCCTTCGCGGTGCACGGCACGGCGGAGCTCGCCTTCACCGGTGCTGCCGCGGCGCTGCTGCTCGGCATCAGCGTGGGAGCTGGTGCGCTGGCCGGTGCCGTGGTCGCGGCGCTGCTGCTGGGGCTGCTCGGCCAGCGCGGCACGGAGCGCGACTCGGTGATCGGCGCGATCCTGTCGTTCGGCTTGGGCGTCGGCGTGCTCCTGCTGTGGCTGAACCCGGAGCGCACCGCGAACAAGTTCAGCCTGCTGGTCGGCCAGATCGTCGGCGTGGACTCCGCCGACGTCCTGCTGCTCACCGCGTGCGCGCTGCTCGTCCTGCTGGTGTTCGCCTTCGTCTACCGGCCGCTGCTGTTCGCCAGCGTCGACCCGGACGTGGCGGCGGCGCGCGGAGTGCCCGCCCGCGTGCTGACCCCGCTGTTCGCGGTGCTCGTCGGCGTGGCGACGGCGCTCGGCGTGAAGACCGTGGGGGCGCTGCTGGTGCTGGCCCTGATGGTGACGCCGGGAGCAGCGGCGGCCCGGGTGACGGCGAGCCCGCTGAAGGCAACCGTGCTGGCGGTGGTGTTCGCCGAGGTGGCGGTCCTGGGCGGCATCGTCCTCTCGCTGGCCCCGGGCGCCCCGGTGAGCGCCTTCGTCACGATCATCTCCTTCGTGATCTACCTGGTCTGCCGCCTGGTCGGCAACCGCCGCCTCTCCCGCCTGACCAGGACCCCCGCCACGACCTGACAAGGCCACCGCCCACCCCGCAGTGGGCTGGCCAGGTCCCGCCGGAGGCCCAAGTCGTTGTGCCTGGTACCGGCGTGTTGGGGCCTGACACGCCGGTACCGGACGTCTGATCGCCATGGAACTCGCGGTCCTCGGGTCGCGGTGGGGGCGTGGTTGGCCGAACCTGGCGCTCGTGGCCGGAGACGCGCGGCGGACGGTGCTGATCAACCTGGCTGCCACGGCCGGTGCCGTGGCGGCGTGCACGGGCGTCTACTACGCGCTGCCGCTCGGCACCCTCGGGCTCGTCGGGACCCTCGGCTCCCTCGTGGTGTTCGGCGTCGGACTGATCGTGGTGTCGGTGCTGATCACCGTCCAGGTCCGGCGGTTCCGCTCCGGCGGTCGGCAGCACCACGGGAGTTCGATCGCGGGTGTGGTGGCCGCCCTCTACCTGGCCGTGCTGTTCTTCGCCGCGGTCTACGCCGGCATGGCGCACCACGAGCCCGGCTCGATTGCCGAGCTGCGAACCAAGACAGACGCGCTGTACTTCGCCCTGTCGATCACCAGCACCGTCGGATTCGGTGACGTGCACGCGGTCTCGCAGTTCGCCCGCGCGGTGGCGGCGGTGCACATGGCCTTCAACATCGGGTTCCTGGGCGTCGCGCTGGCCGTCCTGCGCACCAAGGCGTCCCGCCCGGGGCCTGACGTGGGTCAGGCCAGGCCGAGGTAGCGGCGCTCGTTGAACTGGTCGCCGGAGCAGGAGGCGCCGAGGTCGTGGCCGATGCGCTCAATCACGTCCGCCAGTTCCAGGCGGGCCAGCCAGGGGCGGGGGAGGATCGCCGTGCCGTGGCGGGCGCCGAGGATGCTGCCGGTGACCGCCGCGGTGGAGTCGCTGTGCCCGGAGTGGTTGACCGCGAGCCGCAGCGCGTCCGCGAACTGGTCCGGTTTCGGCATGGCCAGCGCGCAGTAGACGCCGATGGCCAGCGCTTCCGGGCCGATCCAGCCCTGGCCAAGCCGCTCGATGTGCCCGACGCTGGCGCCGAGTCGGGCCAGCGTGGCGGCTTCGGCCAGCGCTTGCGCGGTTTCGACGTCCTCGCGCAGGACTCGCCCGGCAGCTTGGTCCACCGCCTGCGGCAGCTTGCGCTCCTGGACCGCGACCAGGTGCACGATCAGCGCCATCGCCCCGGCCGAGGCCCAGCCGCCGACGCCGCCGTGGGTGAGCGCGGCGCACTGGCAGGCCAGCTGGTAGGCCATCTCGGCGGTGGGGGCCAGGCCGAGCGGCGCGCTGCGGTCGACGCCGCCGCAGCCCTTCGAGCTGTTGCGCGGCCGGTCCGGGGTGCCGAGCTCGGGTTCCTGGAGCGCGCGGAGGCTGGTGAGGCCGGGGGCCCGGCTGGCGTACAGCTCGGGTTCGGCGAGCAGGCCGGTGGCGCCGGGCTGCGGTTTGTCCTCCTGCTGGGTGATCAGCCACCGCCGGTAAGCTGCCGCGGTCGACTCGACGGGGCGCCACGGGCCGCCGCTGTTGCCGGTGGTCCAGGCGTGCAGGTAGCCCTCGCCGGTGAACAGGGACATCTGGGTGGCGTCCCCGAGCAGCGCCTGCGGTGGCGGTTCGGTCACGCCGGACGGGCCGAACTCGGCGCGGATGTCGTCCAGCTGCGCGTATTCGACGGGGGTGCCGAGGGCGTCGCCCAGAGCCCCACCGAGCAGGCAGGCGACGGCGCGATCGACCACTGTGGATGGTGTGCGCACGGGTGGGGCTCTCCTTCCACAGTGTCCTCGTACGGGTGATCGACGGGTTCCGACTTTACTTGGCGTGTTCGCGGCCGGGGAGACGTTCACCGGCAACGGCGGGTCGTCGCGCGCTGCATCCGGGATGAACTGCTCATTCCTCCATTGGAGTGAGTGCGGCTCGGCATTCCGGCCGCCTGCGTCGACCGCTCGTTACGGTGTGTCGGCCCTGCGACGGGGTTCGCCGGGGGGTGTGGACTCGGTGTGGACCTTGGTCGAGACTGTCTGAAGGCTCAACAAAACATGAGCGAGAATCGGATTAGGGGATGATGGCGCCGCACGACAGATCGAGCGGAGCACCGGTCGCGGGCTTCGAGTTCCGCGTGCTCGGTCCGCTGGAAGTGCTCGTGGACGGCGTCGCGCGCCAGATGGGCAGCAGCCAGGTCCGCGCCCTGCTCACCTGCCTGCTGCTGGAACCGAACCAGGTCGTGTCCATGGACCGGCTGATCGACACCATCTGGGACCGCGATCCGCCGGCCAGCGCCCGCACCATCATCCAGGGCTACGTGTCCCGGCTGCGCAAGCTCTTCGCCGAGGGGGAGCCGGGCGGCCCCGAGATCGTCACCCGCCCACCCGGCTACCTGCTGCGCGTCGACGCCGAGCGGATCGACGTGCACCGCGCCCGCGCCCTGATCAACCGCGCGCACGGCCTCGACCCGGCCGAGCGGTCGCGGGTGCTCGCCGAAGCGCTGACCCTCTGGCGGGGGCAGGTGCTCTCCGACATCTCCAGCAGCCGCCTCTACCAGATGGTCGCGCCGAACCTGGACGAGCTGCGGCTGCTCGCGCTGGAGGAGCGCATCGACGCCGACCTGGACCTGGGCCGCCACCACCAGCTGCTGCTGGAGCTGTCCACGCTGGTCGACCGGCACCCGCTGCGCGAGCGGCTCACCGGCCAACTGATGCTCGCCAACTACCGCGCCGGGCACCGGGCCGAGGCGCAGGCCCGGTTCCACGAGCTGCGCCGCAGGCTCTCCGACGAGCTCGGCCTCGACCCGGGCCCGGACCTGCGCGACCTCTACGAGCAGGTGCTCCGCGACGACCCGGCGCTGCGCAGCGCGCGCCCGCCGGAACCGGCGCTGGGCATCAAGCGCCCCATCCCGGCCGAGCTGCCCCCGGCCCCGGCGGGGTTCGTCGGCCGCCGCCGCGAGCTCGCCGAGCTGGACCGGCTGCTCGCCGAGCGGGAGCGCGGCTCCAGCCTGCTCGCGGTGCTCACCGGCATCGCCGGGGTCGGCAAGAGCGCCCTCGCGCTGACCTGGGCGCACCGCGTCGAGCAGGAGTTCCCCGACGGCCAGCTGTACGCCTCGCTGCGCGGCTATGAGTCCGAACGCGAACCGCTGAGCCCCGGCGAGGCGCTGACCAGCATGTTGAAGGCGCTCGGGGTGGCCGCCGACGGGATCCCGGTGGAGCTGGACGACCGCGCCGCGCTGTACCGGTCGCTGCTGGCCAAACGCCGGGTGCTGGTGCTGCTGGACAACGCTCGCGACTCCGACCAGGTCCGCCCGCTGCTGCCTGGCAGCGCCGAGTCGATGGTGCTGGTGACCAGCAGGCGGCGGCTGGATGCGCTGGTGGTACGCAGCGGGGCGACCGTGCTGCCGCTGGAGACGCTGCCGACCGAGTCCGCGATCGAGCTGCTGGACCGCGCGGGAGTGCCCGGCAAGTCGGCGTCCGAGCCGGTCGCCGCGGCCGAGCTGGCCGACCTGTGCGGCGGCCTGCCGCTGGCGCTGCGGATCGCCGCCGCGCGGCTGGCCGCGAACCCGGCGCGCGGGGTGTCGGACCTGGTGCACGAGCTCACCGACGAGCGCAACCGGCTGCACGCGCTGGACATCGACGACGACGCCGACACCAGCGTGCGCCGCGCCTTCGACATCTCCTACCGGAGCCTGCACCCGGTGCACGCCGAGACCTTCCGGCTGCTCGGTCTGGTGCCCGGCCACACCTTCACCGCCGACGCGGTCGCGGCGCTGTGCGGCACCGACCCGGCCAGCGCGCAGCGCCGGTTGCGGGCGCTGGCGCTGGCGCACCTGGTCGTCGAGCCGGAGCCGGACCGCTTCGGCATGCACGACCTGCTGCGGGTGTACGCGCGTGACCTGCTGGCCGAATCCGACGACCCGGGTGCGCTGCGGCGCTTGCTGAACCACTACCTGGTCATCGCCGACCACGCGCGCCGGTTCCTGCGCCCGACCCGCGACGAGCTGAACTTCGCCCGCGACACCCCGCAGCCGGAGATCAGCGACCGGGCCCAGGCGTTGGACTGGTTCGACGCCGAGTGGCCGAACCTGGTCGCCGCGGTCCGGGTGGCCAACGAGCGGGGCATGCACGACCTGGCCTGGCAGCTGGCCCGGCTGCAGTTCAACTACCTGATGGTGCGCTGCCCGTGGGAGGACTGGATCCGCGTCTACACCGACGGGCTCGTCTCGGCGCGGGCGATCAACGACCCCACCGGCGAGGTGCTGATGTCGGCCGGGCTGGGCGTGGCGCACTCCCGGTCCGGGCAGCTGGACGAGGCGCTGGCGCACTACGAGCAGTCCTACCGGGTCGCGGTGGCCAACGACGACGCCTCGCGGCGGGCGATGACACAGATCAACATGGCCAGCGTGCTGTTCCGGCTGCAGCGCTACGACGAGGCGAAGGAGCACTGCCAGGACGCGCTGCGGGTCTACCGGTCGCTCGGGGACAGCTACTTCGAGGCCGGGGCGCTGAACAACCTCGCCATGGTCGAGCAGGTCAACGGCGAGCGGGAGGAGGCGCTGGCGCACCTGCGGGAGGCCGAGGCGCTCTACCGGGCCGCCGACGACCTGGACACGCTGGCGATGGTGCTGAACAACTGCGGCGAGGTCTGCATCGAGCTCGGGCGGCTCGATGACGGTGAGCGCTACCACCACGAGGCGCTGGAGGTCGCGCTGAAGTGCGGTTCGGCGATGCGGCAGGCCTCAGCGCACCTGGGGCTGGGCGACGCGGCCCGCTGCCGGGGCGACCTGGCGGTGACCCGGACCAGGTGGGAGACGGCGCTGGCGATCTTCGAGGCGGAGGGGTCGCCGAGGGCGTCCGAAGCCCGGGAGCGGCTGGAGGACTTGGCCAGGCCAGCTTGAGCGTTCACCTCGACCTCCCGCGATCTCACGCTTAGGCTGAGCGGGCATCGCGCCCAGGTCGGAGCAGCGTTTAGCGAGCATTTAGCGGCTGTGTAGCCGCCCCCGGGAAATTGTGCTCAGTGCGGATCAAGCCGTGCATGGTCCGCACGAAGGGCGGCTCTGGGGGGAGTCCAAGGGGGGATTGTCGCCCGGCCGCCCCGGTCGTTCCTGCGTGGTCGATCGGGGCGGCCGCAAGGGGGGCGGAAGCATTCGGGGCGCCTCCCGGATGGACGATGGGGGTGAGTGCGGGCTTCCGGCTCGACGGGGTGAGCGGCCGGAGGTCCGCACTTCGTCCTGCCCGCAGGTCACTTCGCGGCGATCAGCTTCTCCAGCTGCGGGCGCTTCGGCCCGCGACCGTCGCCGCTGGACACCCCGCGCAACCGGCGCCCGATCCACGGCGCCAGGTACTCCCGAGCCCACCGGATGTCCTCGGCGCGCTGGTCCCGCCACGACGTCGCGGGCAATGCGGGCCACGGTTCGCGCCAGTCCTCCGCCGTCGGCACGCCCACGGCCTCGCACGCGCGCAGCGCGACGCGGCGGTGGCCTTCGGCCGACAGGTGCAGCCGGTCGGCGCTCCAGGCCCGGGAGTCCCGCAGCACGCGCATCGACCACAGGTCGAGCACGTGGCAGCCGTGCCGGTCGGCGATGGCCCGCAGGTGCGAGTTGTAGGTGCCGACCTTGCCGCGGACGTGGCGCAGCACAGGCGTTTCGGCGGTGTCGAAGCCGGTGCCGATCAGCACGTCGATGCCCGCGCCGCGTAGCTCGGCGACGGCGCCCTCGAAGATCCGCGCCACCTCGTCCGGGTCGCTGCCGGGGCGGATGATGTTGTTGCCGCCCGCGGTGAACGAGACCAGCGCGGGGCGCAGCGCGATCGCCTGCGGCACCTGGTCGTCGACGATCTGGCGCACGAGCTTGCCGCGCACGGCCAGGTTCGCGTAGCGCAGGTCGGGTTCGCGCGCGGCGAGGTGTTCGGCCAACCGGTCCGCCCAACCCCGGAACGTGCCGCCGGGCCCCGCGTCCGCCAGGCCCTCGGTGAAGCTGTCCCCCAGCGCGACGAAGCTGTCCCAGCGCGCCGAGTCGGCGCTGCGCTGCGATGCCATGCCAATTCCTTCCTCGTCAATCCCCCCGCTCCGACGCGGTCCGGGAACAACATAGGCGTTCGAATCCCTACTTACGCCACCGTCGGTTCGGCGTTCGTGATTAACGGCACGGGTGAGTCTAGTTTTTCTGGGTGATTTGCGCGGTTCTCCCACTGGCGTTCGGGAGGATCGCGGCGGTCTCACTCCGGGGGTGCTCCCGCCCGCCTCCCGTTGCGGCATTTCCCTTGTCGCGCGGGGCTTTTGGCTGTTCGCGGCGGCAAGCGGGTGGCTGTTCCTGGAAACACCAGTACGGGTGAACGCCAGCTGCTACTGTCCTTCGGCGGTAACAGAAGCAACGAGGGGGCCCGTGATGTTGGCATCTACGCAGGTGACAGCCTGGTGTGCGCTAGGGGATGCGCACCGCCGCCCACCTGCGCGCCGCATCGCGGTCGGTTGAGCGGGGAACGACGGAATGCCGCACCGCGTCGGTTCCAGTGCGCCCGCGATCCGGACTGGTCCGGATGCCGCGCGGCGCTTCGACCGTCCCAAGCACCTGGGGGAATCGTGACGTCACCGCAGAATCCGGCGTCCGCGCCGGGGCCAGCGGGCTTCGACGCGCAACAGGCCGGCCCTGGCAGGCGCCGCTCGGAACCACCGATGCGCGGCTCGCTCGGCGAGGCACCGCCGCCCGGGCAGCCCGCGCCCGGCGGTGCCCGGCCCGCGCCGCGCCCGATGCGCTTCGACCTGCGCGCCGAGTTCGCGGCACTGACCGGCGAACCGCACCCGTTCGCGTTCTGGCAGCGGGCCGAGCAGCTGCCGGAGCGCTTCGAGCAGGAGCAGCGCCGACAACTGCAGGCCGCCCGCCCGGCCCAGGACCGGCCCAAGCCCCCGGCAGCCGGGGTGTCGGCGCTGTCCGGCGACCTCGGCGGCGCGCCCGAACCGGAGTTCTCCGGCTCCCTGGACGGCGACCTGTCCGAACCGGCACCGCGCCCCGGCGGCATGAGCGGCTCCCTGGCCGCGGAAGGCCAGCTCGCGGGCTCGCTGCCCGCCGAACCCCCGCTCGGCCCGCCGAGCGGTCCCTTCGCCCAGCCCGCGCCGCTGGACGGCCCGCCCCCGCGCCCGGACGTCCCACCGCTGCGCGCGGACGGCCCGCCGCCGC
>NZ_JBEPDU010000070.1:0-32239 GCF_040300525.1 Saccharopolyspora sp. NPDC000359
CCCGCCTCTCGTCGCTCGCCGCCGCCCGCCTCTCGTCGCTCGCCGCCGCCCGCCTCTCGTCGCTCGCCGCCCTCGCTGCCGCTGGCCTCTCGTCGCTCGCCGTCCTCGCTCGCCGTCGCCGTGATGACACACGCCTGCCGGACCGTCACCTGGACAAGCCCTGGTGTGGTTCTTGAATTTACAGTTTCAGTTGAAACTGTACCCCCGGGTGACGGGGCCGCAGTTTCAATTGAAACTGCGAATCCCCGTGGCTGGGAGCCGGAGTTTCAGTTGAAACTGCGGGACTCCGGCGTGTTGGGTGCCCGACACGCCGGTGGTGCGCCGGGTGTTCTCGCCGAGGTCACCTCGGGGAGGAGGTCCGGGCGGTTTCCGGGGGAGTCGTGGGAGTTCGGCGGAAGTCGGTCGGTGGAGCGGCGGGTGTGGGGTGTGGGGTGCTGGGAGTGGTGGGGGCGTGGGTCAGTCGCGGGTGAGGGAGAGTTCTTCCAGGTCTAGTTGGTGCATCACCCGGCGGAGGACTTCGTCGTCTATTCGGCGGTTGTCGCGGAACTGGACGAAGACCGCTCGCTCCGCCGCCAGCATCTCGCCGCGCAGCCTCCGGTACGCCTCCGTCGGGCTCTCGCCGACTTCGTCGGCGGATCGCCCGAGGCGCTCCCACGCCTGGTTGCTGCGCTGTTCCGCGGCGCTCCGCAGCCGCTCCACGACGTCGCCTGGTGGTTCGGTCTCCGCGGCGAGCGCGGTCAGGCGCTCTTGTGCGGCGCGTGCGGCGTTGTGCTGGGCTTCCGCTTCGGCGAGCGCGTCGGTGTAGTCCTCGGTGCCGCGCACCCCGAGCTTGTTGATGAGCCAGGGCAGCGTGCTGCCGTGCAGCAGCAGCGTCGCCAGGGTCACGAAGAACGTCAGGAACAGGACTTCGGGGCGGTGCGGGAACGGGGTGCCGCTGGCCGTCACTGTCGGGATGGCCGACGCCGCCGCCAGCGAGACCACGCCGCGCATGCCCGCCCACGACACGACCGCCTTGTCCCGCCAGTTCGGGCCGCGGCCGCGCAGCAGTTCCGGCAGGTACATCACCAGGTAGACCCACGCGATGCGCGCGAGCACCACTCCGGCGGTGAGCGCCAGCCCGGCGACGAGCAGGGGGCCGAGGTCGACCGAGGCGCTTTCCGCGACACTGCGCATCTGCAGGCCGATCAGGGCGAACACCACCGCTTCGAGCAGGGTGTCCGCCGCGTTCCACACCGCCCGGTCCTGCAGGCGGGTGGCCGCGCTGCCCGCGGTCGCGTGGTGGCCCAGGTACAGCCCGGCGACCACCACGGCCAGCACCCCGGAGGCGTGCACCTCCTCGGCGATGAGGTAGGCGAAGAACGGCACGATCAGGCCGGTGGCGCTTTCGAGCAGGTCGTCGCGCAGCGCCCGCCGGATCCGGTGCACCACCCACCCGGTGGCGTAGCCGATCAGCACCCCGCCCACCGCGGCGACCAGGAACGTGCCGATCCCGCCGAGCAGCGAGGAGCCGAGCCCGACCGCGGCGGCCACGGCCACCCGGTAGGCGGTCAGCGCGGTGGCGTCGTTGACCAGGCTCTCGCCGCTGAGCACGGTCATGATCTTGCGTGGCAGCCCGAGCCGGCGGCCGATGGAGATGGCCGCGACCGCGTCCGGCGGCGCGAGCACCGCGCCGAGCACCAGTGCCGCGCTCACCGGCAGGTCCGGCACCAGCCACCACGCGATGGCCCCGGCCACCGCGGTGGTGAACAGGACCAGCCCGACCGCCAGCAGCCCGATCGGTCGCAGGTTGGCCCGGATGCCGATGGTGGAGCTGTTCAGCGCCGCCGAGTACAGCAGCGGCGGCAGGATCAGCAGCAGCACCACGTCCGGGTCCAGCGTGTAGTCCGGGACGCCGGGGATCGACGACACCGCGAGCCCGATCACGACGAGCGCCAGCGGCGGCGACACGCCGACGCGCCGCGCGACCGCGGTCACCGCCAGCGACCCGGCGAGCAGGGCCATCAACGCGGGCAGCTCGTGCATCGTCTCTCCCGTGTTGCTGCGGACGGGTGAACCGTGCGGTTACGGTCAGGACGACATTCTTGCGCGAAAGCGCGGGAGAAGGAGGTTCGGCGATGTCCACCACCTGCGCGCACCTGCGCGAGGCGACCGACCGCGTGCCGGAGCCCAGCCGCGTGGACGGCTGCGAGGACTGCTTGGCCGCGGGCGAACGCGCGTGGGCGCACCTGCGGATGTGCACCGAGTGCGGTCACGTCGGTTGCTGCGACTCCAGCCCGCACCGGCACGCGACCGCGCACTTCCACCAGACGTCGCACCCGGTGGTCCGCTCGTTCGAACCGGGCGAGTCCTGGACCTGGTGCTACGTCGACGAGCAGCTCCGGCCCTAGCGCGTCAGCGCTCGTCGGCGGGTTCTTCGGCGGATCCACCCCGGGCGAGGCGGCTGTGGTGCTGGCTGTAGAGGAAGTAGAGGACCAGTCCGAGGACCATCCAGATGCCGAAGCGGATCCAGGTCCAGCCTTCCAGGTTCAGCATCAGGTACAGGCAGGCCGCGGCGGCCAGCACCGGGATCACCGGCACCCACGGCACGCGGAAGGCGCGCGGCAGGTCCGGGCGGGTCCGGCGCAGCACCAGCACGCCGATGGACACCAGCACGAAGGCGAACAGGGTGCCGATGTTGGTCATCTCGGCGAGCACGTTGATCGGGGTCAGCGAGGCGATGATGGCCACCACGACGCCGGTGATGATGGTGATCCGGTAGGGCGTGCGGTACTTCTTGTGCACCTTGGCGAACCACACCGGCAGCAGCCGGTCGCGGCTCATCGCGAAACCGACCCGCGCCTGGCCCAGCATCAGGATGAGGATCACCGTGGTCAGCCCGGCGATGGCGCCCAGCGAGACCAGCCCGACCGCCCACGGCGCGCCGATCGCCTGGAACGCGGTGGCCATCGGTGCCGCGGTGTCCAGCTGGTCGTACTTGACGATGCCGGTCATCACCAGCGACACCAGCACGTACAGGACCGAGCAGATGGCCAGCGAGCCGAGGATGCCGATCGGCATGTCCCGCTGCGGTCGGCGGGTCTCCTCCGCGCCGCTGGCCACGATGTCGAAGCCGATGTAGGCGAAGAACACCAGCGCGGCACCGGCGACCAGGCCGCTGAGCCCGTACGAGCCGGTCTGCCCGAAGATCGTGCTGATCAGCGGCTGCTCCAGCGGGGCGCTGACCGCACCGGGTTCGGGCGGCTGGTGCGGCGGGATGAACGGGGTCCAGTTGGCGGCCTTGACGAAGAAGGCGCCGAAGATGATGAAGAACAGCACCACGGCGAGCTTGATGGCCACCACGACGTTGGTGACCGCGGCGCTGAGCCGGATGCCGACCACCAGCACGATGGTCAACAGCAGGGCGATGACCGCAGCCGGGACGTTCGCCACGCCGCCCGCGCCGGGTGCTGCGGTCAGTGCCTCGGGCAGGGCCAGACCCACCGAGCCGAGCGCTTCGACGAAGTACTGCGACCAGCCGACCGAGACGGTGGACGCGCCGATGACGAACTCCAGCATCAGGTCCCACCCGATGAGCCAGGCGAAGAACTCGCCCAGCGAGGCGTAGGAGAACGTGTAGGCGGATCCGGCCACGGGCACCACCGAGGCGAACTCGGCGTAGCACAGCGCGGCCAGGCCGCAGGCGATGCCGGAGAGGACGAACGAGATGGAGATGCCCGGTCCGGCGTCGGTGGCCGCGGCCACGCCGGTGAGCACGAAGATGCCGGTCCCGATGATCGCGCCGATGCCGATGCCCAGCAGGTCCACCGCGCGCAGCACGCGCCGGAGCCGGAATTCCGGTGCCTCCGCATCGTGGATGGACTGCTCGACCGTCTTGACCCGCATGATGGTCATGGGTGGCCTCCTCACCCCAGCCCCCGGCAGGCCGGACTGGCCCGCCCGCGCGGCGCAACCGCGTCTGGGACCAGCATTGTGCCCGGGGTCACATCCCACAAGGCGAGGCTGTTCCGCGCGCACCGGCCGTGATCAGCGCGGCCGCGGCGGGGCGGTGCGCGCGGCGTCGGCCCGCCCGCTCACGGCGGCGGCGATCACGCCGTCGACCAGCACGAACAGCTGCTCAGCGAGCTCGCCGGGGTCGGCGACGTCGAGCCGGTCCACCAGTTCCCGCAGGTTGCCGATCACCGCCGCCGAGCGCCGGACCTCCGGTCCTCGGCCGGTGTTCGAGCGGGGTCCGCTGGCGGTTCAGGGCATCGCGGCGGCGATGTCGGCAGCCGCCTTGCTGGCGAGGGTGCCCAGCTCGGGGAAGCGCGACTCCGGGACGCGGTCGCGGGGGCCCCAGATGCTGACGATGGCGAACGGGCGTTCGCGCGCGTCCAGCGCCGCCGCCGCGACGCCGTGGACCTCGGGTTCCAGCTCGCCGACGCCGACGCTGTAGCCCTGCTCGCGGATCTCGGCGAGTTCGGCGCGCAGCGTGGCGCGGTCGGTCCGGGTGCTGGCGGTGTACTCCGCGAGCGGACCGGCCAGCATCGAGTCGACCTCCTCGTCGGGGAGCCAGGCGAGGTAGGCCTTGCCCGCTGAGGTGGCGTGGATCGGCACCTGCCTGCCGAGCCAACGGGCGCTGAGCACCACCGGTGGCGCCACCTCGTCCACGTAGGTCAGACCGAGGTGCTGCGCCACGGCGAGGTTCGCGGTTTCGCCCGTCTCGCGGCTGAGCCGCTCCAGCACGTCGTGCGCCCGGCGCACCAGGCCGTCCACCCCCGCGGTCGCGGCCATCCGGCTGATGGCGAAGCCGATCGAGTAGCGGTTGGTCAGCGGGTCCCGCTCGACCAGCCCGTGGTGCTCCATGGTGGCCAGCAGCCGCCACGCGGTGGCCCGGTTCAGGTCGCACTCGGCGGCGAGCTCGGCCGCTGGCCGACCCCCGGGCGCGCTCGAGGAGACCGCGTTGAGCAGGGCGACCGCGCGGTCCAGGGACTGCACGCGCCCGCTCGAGGAACGGGTTCCGTCCTGGTTGTGGGCCGCTTCCACGCTCATGACCCCACCCTAATCCGCCCGCCCGGCGGTCCTGGACCGGTCGGGTGGCCGGGGTTGACGCGATCGATCTCGCCCGCTTAGCGTCGCACATAGCGAACAGTCAACGCACATTGTGAGATGCCATGGATCGAGTGGTCACCCCGTACGAAGGCAGCGGGCACCAGCCCTGGGACGACGCCGCGGAGATCCCGGCGCCGCTGCGGTTGCACCGGACACCGGTCAGCCCGCGGTGGGTCGACTACAACGGCCACATGAGCGAGTCCTGCTACTTGCTCGTGTTCGGCGACGGCTCGGACGCCTTCTTCCGCTACCTCGGGATCGACGAGCAGTACCGCGACGGCGGGCACTCGCTGTACACCGCCGAGACCCACCTCCACCACCGGCGCGAGGCCGCCGAGGGCGACGAACTGGAGCTGACCCTGCGGGTCCTCGACCACGACGCCAAGCGGGTGCACCTCTTTCACGAGATGCACCACGGCGGCAGCGGCGAACTGCTGGCCACGGCCGAGCAGCTGCTGGTCCACGTCGACACCGAGCAGGGCCGGTCCACCGAGATGCCGGCGGAGTTCCAGCGGCGGCTGACCGCGATCCAGCGGGCGCACGCGGCCCTGCCCGTGCCCGGCGTCGTCGGCCGCCCCATGGGCATCCGGCGCTGAACCCCCAGACCAAGACCGAGGAGCGGACGTGGACTTCGAGCTGACCGCCGAACAGCAGATGATCGTCGACACCGTGCGCAAGTTCGTCGCCGTCGAACTGGAGCCGCACGAGGACGAGGTCGAACGCCTCGACGAGGTGCCGGGCGACCTCGCCGCGCAGGTCCGGGCCCGGGCCATCGAGGCGGGCCTGTACGCCGCCAACATGCCCGCCGAGCTCGGCGGGGGCGGCCTGGACGCCACCGGCCTCACGCTGGTCGAGCGCGAGCTCGGCCGCACCAGCTACGCGCTGCAGTCGCTCGTCGCGCGGCCGAGCAACATCCTGCAGGCGTGCGAGGGAGAGCAGCGCGAGCGCTACCTGCTGCCCGCCATCCGCGGCGAGCGCCACGACTGCCTGGCCATGACCGAGCCCGGCGCGGGTTCGGACGTGCGGTCGATGACCACGCGCGCGGTGCGCGACGGCGACGACTACGTGCTCAGCGGCACCAAGCACTTCATCAGCCACGCCGATGCCGCCGACTTCGTCGTGCTGTTCGCCGCGACCGGCGTCGAGCAGACCGCGCGCGGGCCGAAGAACCTGATCACGGCGTTCCTGGTGGACGTCGACACCCCCGGTCTGGAGGTGCGGCGGGGGTCGGCGTGCGTGTCGCACCGCGGGTACCACCAGTGCGAGCTGGCCTTCACCGACTGCCGGATCCCGGCCGGGCAACGGCTCGGCGCGGAGGGCGCGGGGTTCGCGCTGATGGGCGAGTGGCTGGGCGCGAGCCGCCTCAGCGTCGCGGCGACCAGCGTCGGCCGCGGGCGGC
Source organism: Saccharopolyspora sp. NPDC000359 (assembly GCF_040300525.1). Lineage (NCBI taxonomy): Bacteria > Bacillati > Actinomycetota > Actinomycetes > Pseudonocardiales > Pseudonocardiaceae > Saccharopolyspora > Saccharopolyspora sp. NPDC000359. The sequence continues at coordinate 6,488 of NZ_JBEPDU010000070.1, forward strand.
GGGTGCTGGAGATGGCCACCCGGTGGGCGGCGGAGCGGCAGCAGTTCGGCCAGTCGATCGGCAGGTTCCAGGGCGTCGGGTTCCAGCTCGCCGACATGGCCACCGAGCTCGACGCGGCCGAGCTGCTCACGCTGCGGGCGGCGGCGAAGCTGGACCGCGGCGGCATGACCGACCAGGACGCGGCGATGGCCAAGCTGTTCGCCTCCGAGGCGCTGGGCCGGATCACCGACCGCGCGGTGCAGGTCTTCGGCGGGATGGGGCTGATGGCCGAGCTGCCGATCGAGCGATTCTGGCGGGACGCCCGGGTCGAGCGGATCTGGGACGGCACCAGCGAGATCCAGCGGCACATCATCTCCCGGTCCCTCCTGCGCCCCCTCGGGTCATGAGCACCGCACCCGCACGGCAGGAGGAGTTGCGCCGACTGCTGGCGCCGCGGCACGTCGCCGTCTTCGGCGGGGAGGCCGCGGCCGAGGCGGTCCGGCAGTGTCGCCGCATCGGTTTCGCCGGTCCGATCTGGCCGGTGCACCCGCACCGGGCCGAGGTCGAGGGGCTGCCCTGCTACCGCAGCGCCGCCGACCTCCCGGCAGCACCGGACGCGGCCTTCGTCGCGGTGCCGGGGGAGGCGACGGTCGGCGTGGTCGCCGACCTGGCCGCGCGCGGGGCCGGGGGAGTGGTGTGCCACGCCTCCGGTTTCGCCGAGCACGGCGCGGAGGGCGCCGCGCTGCAGGAGGACCTGGTGGACGCCGCGGCGGGCATGGCGCTGATCGGGCCGAACTGCATCGGCCTGCTCAACTACCTCGACGGTGCCGCGCTGTGGCCGGACCAGCACGGCGGTCGCCGGGTGGAGCGCGGCGTCGCCGTGCTCACACAGAGCGGCAACATCGGGCAGAACCTCACCATGCAGCGCCGTTCGCTGCCGCTGGCGCAGCTGATCACCCTCGGGAACGGGGCGGTGACCGGCGCCGCCGAGCTGGTGGACGCCCTGCTCGACGATCCGCGCATCACCGCGATCGGCCTGCACCTCGAGGGCGTGGACGACGTCGCGGCCCTGTCCCGCGTCGGCCTGCGGGCGCTGCGCGCGGGGGTGCCGATCGTGGTGCTGAAGTCCGGCAGTTCCGAGCTCGGCGCGCGGGCCAACCTCAGCCACACCAGCTCGCTGGCGGGTTCGGACGTGCTCTGCGACGCGCTGTTCCGGCGGCTCGGCATGGCCCGGGTGCACCGGGTGGACACCTTCGTGGAGACGCTGAAGCTCCTCCACGTGCACGGCCCGCTGGCGGGCACCCGGATCGCCTCGGCCAGCTGCTCCGGAGGCGAAGCCGCGCTGGTCGCCGACCTCGCCGAGCAGCACGGGCTGGACCTCCCGCCGTTTTCGGAAGTCACCGAGCAGCGGTTGCAGGAACTGCTCGGCGACCGCGTCGCGGTGGCCAACCCGCTGGACTACCACACCTACATCTGGGGCGACCTCCCAGCGCAGGCGGCGTGCTTCGCGGAGCTGCTCGGCGCGGGCCTGGACGCGCACCTGCTGCTGGTCGACTTCCCCCGCGAGGACCGCTGCGCCGGCGGGCCGTGGGCGACCACTGTGGACGCCTTCCTCGCCGCGCACCGCGCGGCGGGTTCGGTGGCGTGCGTGGTGAGCTCACTGCCGGAAGGCCTGCCGGAGCCGGTGGGGGAGCGGCTGCTGGCCGAGGGCGTGGCGCCCATGCAAGGCGTCGCGGACTGCCTCGCGGCCATCGCGGCGGCGTCCGGGATCGGCGCTGCACAGCGGGAATCGCACTCCGCAGCACCGCTGGAGGTCCCGATCCGGGTGGTCGGCGAACCGCACCAGCTCGACGAGTGGGCAGGCAAGCAGGAGCTGGCCGCGGCCGGGGTGGCGGTCCCGGACGGGGTGTTGAGCGGTGCGGACGGCGCGCCGGACGCCGCCGCCGAGCTGGGTTTCCCGGTGGTGGTCAAGGCGGTGTCGGCCGAGCTGGCGCACAAGACCGAGGCCGGTGCCGTGCGGGTCGGGCTGACCAGCCGCGACCAGGTGCGCGACGCGGTCGAGGGTATGGCCGGGCTCGCCGAGACCTTCCTGGTCGAGCGCATGGTCGCGGGCGCGGTCACGGAGCTGATCGTCGGTGTGCGCCGCGACCCGCAGTTCGGTCCGGCGCTGACGATCGGTGCGGGCGGGGTGCTCGTCGAGCTGGTGCGCGACTCGGCCACCCTGCTGCTCCCGGCGTCTCGCGAGGAGGTAGAGCAAGCCCTGCGCGGCCTGCGGATCTGGCCGCTGCTGGCGGGTTTCCGGGGACCCGCCGCCGACGTGCCCGCCGTGGTGGAGGCGATCGCCGCGATCGCCGAGCACGCCCGCAACGACGACCGGCTGCTGGAACTGGACGTGAACCCCCTGCTGGCGCTGCCAGGGGGCGCGGTGGCGGTGGACGTGCTCCTCCGTCGGGCGAGGAGGGACGATGACTGACCAGGTGCGCACCGACGTCGACGGCGGGGTGCTCACGGTGACCCTGGACCGGCCGAAGGCCAACGCCATCGACGTCACCACCAGCCGGGAGCTGCACGCGGCGTTCGAGCGCCTCCAGCGCGACGACGCGTTGCGCGTCGCGATCGTGACCGGAGCGGGCGAGCGGTTCTTCTCGGCTGGCTGGGACCTGAAGGCCGCAGCGGAGGGGGAGGCCGTCGACGCCGACCACGGGCCGGGCGGGTTCGCCGGGCTGACGGAGTTCTTCGAGCTGGACAAGCCGGTGATCGCCGCGGTCAACGGGCTGGCCATGGGTGGCGGCTTCGAACTCGCCCTGGCCGCTGACCTGGTGCTGGCCGCCGAGCACGCCGAGTTCGCGCTCACCGAGGTGACGCTGGGCATGGTCGCCGACTCCGGTGGCGTGCTCCGGCTGCCCGAGCGCCTGCCGCGGGCGGTGGCGGCGGAGATGCTGTTCACCGGCCGCCGCATGGGCGCGGCCGAAGCCGAGCGGTGGGGACTGGTGAACCGGGTGGTCCCGGCGAGCGACCTGCTCGGCGCGGCGACCGAACTGGCGCACCAGGTCTGCGCCGGCGCACCCCTGGCGATCGCGGCGGTGAAGGAGGTCCTGCGTCGCACCGCCGCGCTGGACGTCGAGTCCGGATTCCAGCTGATGCGCAGTGGGGAACTGCCGAACTACCAGGCGGTGCTCCGGTCCGAGGACGCGTTGGAGGGGCCCCGGGCGTTCTCCGAACGGCGCAGTCCTCAGTGGACAGGACGGTGACCGGGGCGTGCGGTCGGCGCCGCACGCCCCGGTCGCTCAAGCGATCCGCACCCCGCGCGAGAGCTGCCGCACGGGGGTTCGGAGCCGGTGCGCGCTGACCCACAGCGCCCCGGCCCCCAGCAGCACGTCGAACCCGAGCCCGTACGGCCACACCGCGGGGGCGCTCACCACGTCGTCGTAGTCGGAGGCCGTCGGGTCCACGCGCGTGGCGCGCACGGCGAGTCCGATGGCGCTCAGCGGGTCCAGGTCGATCAACGGCTCCTGCTCACCCGTCGTCGGGTTCAGCTCCGCCGGTGGGGCCGGGGTGGCGTCCCCGAGGATGGCGAACGGGTTCGGTGCGAGCAGCCACCACACGAGCTGTGGTTGCGGCACCTCGTAGGTGTAGGGCGGGAGGTCGCTGCCCGACGGGGTGGAGGTCTTCTCCGCGACGGTCAGCGGGAGCGCCAGCACGAAGGTGATCACCGTGCCGACGGTCATGGCGAACACCAGCAGGTAGGACATCAGCGTCGAGGTGATCCCGCGCGCCAACAGCGCCGACAGGCCTTGTGCCAGCGCGCAGACCACGCCGATCAGCAGCGCGACCACCGCGATCCCCGCCAACGCGCGCAGCAGCCCGACGCCGCCCTCCAGCACCGCCCACAGGGCGAACGGCAGCGTCAGCGCGAGGAACACCAGCCCGGTGGTCCAGGCCGCCACGAACTTGCCCAGCGCGATCTCCCACGCTGTCAGCGGCGTCACCTGCACCGTGGCGAGGGTGCCGCGCTCCCGGTCGCCGTTGATCGACTGGGCCGCCAGCGCCGGTGCGACCAGCAGCGCCAACCCGAGCACGAACAGCATCAGGCCGCCGAACATCGGCAGACCCAGGTGGGCCGTGGCGATGTCCGAGCTCGCGCGCGTCATCCCCAGGCCGTACCGGAGCAGCCCGGTGTAGGCCGCGATGACGGCGACCCACGCGATCAGCAACCAGCGCCAGCGACCGGTGCGCAACCGGACCCGGAACTCCTGCGCGGCCACGATCTTGATCCCGCTGGGGGTCATCGGCGCTCCTCGGTGTAGGCCAGGTAGGCGGACTCCAAGTGGTTGCCGAGGGGAGCGAACTCGCAGACCCGCACGCCGTCGGCGATCAACTGGGCGAGCAGCTCCGCCGCCGCCCGCTCGGACTCGACCTGCACGTCCACCCCGGCGGAGTGCGCGACGTGCGCGATCCCGCGCTGCTCCAGCGTGGCGGGCAGATCACCGCCGACCGACCGCACCCGCCAGGCGGTGCGGTGGTCGAGCTCGTCCACCCGGTGCTGCCCGACGGTCCGCCCGCCGTCGACGAACACCACCCGGTCGGCGATCTCGGACAGCTCGCTGAGGATGTGGCTCGACACGAGCACCGCGGCGCCCTCCGCTGCCTGCGCGCGCAGCAGGTCGCGCAGCTCCACGCGCGAACGCGGGTCCAGCCCGGAGGCGGGCTCGTCGAGCAGCAGCACCGACGGCCGGTGCACCAGCGCCCGAGCCAGCGCGAGGCGCTGCTTCTGGCCGCGTGACAGGACGTGCACCGGCTGCGGGGCGAACTCCGCCAGGTGCACGAGTTCCAGCAGCTCGGCGACGCGGGCCTTGGCGTCGGCACGCGGCATCCGGTGCGCGTCGGCGAAGAAGGCCAGGTACTCGCGGGTGGTCAGCTGGTCGTAGACGCCGAAGGCGTCGGGCATCCAGCCGAGCTCCCGCCGCACCGCGAGCGGATCGGCGACCGGGTCGAGCCCCGCCACCCGCAGCTCGCCGGAATCCGGTGCCAGCAGCGTGGCCAGCATCAGCAGCAACGTGGTCTTGCCCGCACCGTTCGGCCCGACGAGGGCGGTGACCTCGCCGTGGGGGACGTCGAGGTCGATCCCGCGCACGGCTTCCACCGCGCCGAACCGGCGTCGCACATCCCTGGCGAGGACGGCTTGGTCCTGCGTAGGCATCGTGTGGCACTCCTGGTTGTTGATCTCGCGCCCGTAGGACGCGCCGGAGTGCGCGGTGGTTGCTCGCGGTGTCAGGCCTGCCGGCTGGAGCGCTCGGCGGTGCCCAGCGCGTTGAGCGCGTCGAGCGCCGAAGTCCTGGTCTCCTGGTCCACCGAACCGCCGTCGGGCGCTGACTGCAGCAGGGTCTCCGACGGCGCGGCAACCGGTTCCAGGTCCGGGCGGGTGCCGCCGCGCTGGCGCTGCGGGACCGCCATCCGCGGCTGGGACAGCGTCGGCGGCGCGGGCGGCGGCGCTGGCTGGCTGGCGCTGATGTAGAGCCCCTCCAGCACCAGCACGATGATCCCGATCATCAGCGCGCCGATCGCCAACCACAGGCCGGTCGGTTCGCCGCCGAACCACCAGAGCGCGCCCGCCGCGCCGCAGCCGGCACCGGCCGCGATGGCCAGCAGGTGGAAAAGCAGGTGGACGGCGTAACCCCTCACGACCCGGATACCTCCCCGTGCTCGACCGCGGTCCGTCCCCGGTGCGAACTGCGCTCGTCGGAATTGGGCGGCTGGTGCCGAACACGCACCCCGCTGCTGCTCGGTTGCCCGGTCGCGAGCCAGGTCACACCGCCAAGAGCGGGTCGGACTCCCGAGAACCGATGGTAGCGCCCGATCCGCGCCCATCGCCCGATCAAGCACGTTGCATCCGATATCACCTGTTCGGGCGACGGGGCCGGTGCGCGCCCAGCGGCTCGGACCACCCCGACCTACCGTGAGTCCAAAGGGCCCCCGTCACCCATCGGTGCGGTGCCGGCCGGCGCGGTCGCGCCAGTAGCCGAGACGTGCGGTGGCCCCGTGCTACGCACAAGTGGGGGGTGGGTGCCGGTGATCAATTCGCTGGCCGGATTCGCGTTGGCTGCATCGATCGGGATTGGTGCGCTCCTCTGCTCACCGGTCCTGATGTCCTGGGTGGAGCACCGGATGCTCGGACCGCGCGGGAGCGCCGGAGGTCGGCACCGCCGCCCAGCCGCCAGACCGCACCTGCTGGCCATCCAGTGGCGCACCGTCATCCCGACGCCGCGCCGGGTGCCCGCGGGTGGTCCGGGCGCCATGCGCAAACCCGGCCCGCGACGTTCCTTCGACCGCCCTACACCGGTTCGACACCGGGTGAAGCAACACAGCTGACCAACGCCTCGACCGTCGCGGCGGCCTGCGCCCGGTACCAGGTCCCGGCCGGGAGGACCAGCTGCGGCGACTGCCCGGCCCCGGCGCCCAGCACCCGCGCCTCGGGCTCGGCCGCGGGCTCCGGCCCGTCGCCACCCACCAACAAGGTCAGCGGACCACCCCGGTGCCACAGCCAGAGCACGTCGGAGTCCACCGAGCGCCAAGCCGACCGCTGGGCGGGCGGCAGCAGGAAGTAGGCGGCCGTGGCCGCCGGGCGCGCACAACCCCGCGAACTGGTCCAGGTGCGCCGGAACCAGCCGCCCGACGGGTGCGGCAGCAGGTCGAACTCCTCGGCGGTGCGGTTGCGCGTCTCCAACGAGACGAACTCGCCCGCCGCGTCGCGCCGCGCGTAGCGGACCCCGATCACCGCGCCGCGCTCGAGCGGTCCGTAGACGTGCGGGAACAGCTGGTCGGCGTCGATGCCGTCCGGCGGCGCGGGATCGGCGGCCTCCCACCGGACCGGGGCGGACAGCTTCCCCGGGTCGAGCTCCAGCGCGATCATCGGCTCCGTCGCCGGGCGGAACAGCGTGTTGGCGACCGCGAGCGCGGTGCGCACGTCCGGCGAGCAGTGCACGAAGCCCTCCGCCTGGAGGCTGGCGGCGTGGATCGGGGAGCCGCGGTCGGCGTGGAAGGTGCTCAGCGGCAGCAGGTGCAGCAGCGTCGAAGTCACCACGACAGTTTCTCGCGGCGGTGGGGTGGGCGCGATCAGGCGCCTAGGATCGCGGCATGGCTCCCCGGGTTGCAGTGCTGGACGACTACCAAGGTGTTGCGCGCGACTACGCGGACTGGGACTCGCTGCCCGCGCAGGTCGAGTTCTTCCACGAGCACATCGCCGACCGCGACGAGCTGGTGCGCCGGTTGTCGCCCTTCGCGGTGATCGCCGCGATGCGCGAGCGCACCGCCTTCCCGCGCGAGGTGCTCGCCGCGCTGCCGAACCTGGAGCTGCTGGTGACCACCGGCATGCGCAACGCCTCGATCGACATGGCGGCGGCACGGGAGCTGGGCATCGTCGTCTCCGGCACCGGGGGCGCGGGCGCGGACCGCTCGTGGGCGCCGACCGCCGAGCTGACCTGGGGGCTGATCTTCGCGCTGCTGCGCCAGATCCCGGCGGAGGACCGGTCGATCCGGGAAGGCGGGTGGCAGCGGGGAATCGGTGTCGAGGTCGTCGGGCGGACGCTGGGCGTGCTCGGGCTGGGCCGGTTGGGCACCCAGGTCGCCCAGGTCGGGCGGGTGTTCGGCATGGACGTCATCGCCTGGAGCCAGAACCTCACCGACGAGGCCGCGGCGGCGGCCGGTGCGCGGCGGGTGTCCAAGGACGAGCTGTTCGCCGAGTCCGACGTGCTGACCATCCACACCGTGCTCAGCAAGCGGACCCGCGGCCTGGTCGGGGCCGCCGAGCTGGCGCTGATGCGGCCGACGGCGTACCTGATCAACACCTCCCGCGGACCGGTCGTCGACGAAGCGGCCCTGCGGTCGGCGCTGCACGAGGGGCGGCTGGCCGGTGCGGGCATCGACGTGTTCGACCAGGAACCGCTCTCGGCGGACAACCCGTGGCGCAGCACCCCGCGCACGGTCCTCACCCCGCACCTGGGCTACGTCACCGAAGACGTCTACCGCACCTTCTACACGGACACCGTCGAGAGCATCGCCGCCCACCTGCAGGGCGCCCCCATCCGCGTCCTCAACGCCGACTGACCCGAGGTTCCCAGGGAGGTCCCACTCCACTCCGCCTCACCCGCCGAGGCATGACCACACCCGAACCCGCGCCCACCCACCGAGCCATCCCGAACTGCGCGGGGCACTTACAGTTTCAATTGAAACTGTAACCCAGGGTGACGAGAGCACAGTTTCAGTTGAAACTGTAGTCCCGGGTGACGGCCCGCAGTTTCAATTGAAACTGCAAATGTGAGTGGGGGCCTGGCGCAGTTTCAATTGAAACTGCACTTTCTCCGCGTGTCGCGTGGCTGACATGGCGGTGGCGTGTCGGAGGTTTTCGGGGTTTGCCGGGTTCGCTCAAGTGGAGTGTGGATCTTCGGTGGGTCGGTGCTCGGCATGTCGGGGTGGGGGGTGCTGTGTGCTGGAGTTGGCGGCGTCTGGGGTGGTGGTTCCGGTGGTGGCTGGGTCTGGTGGTGGCTGGGTCTGGTGGGGGTTTGGTCTTGACGTTGGGGGAGACGTGGATCACAGTGTCATACCAACCAGTCGGTCTGATCGTGATCGCCCGCCGCCCAACCGAGGGAGTCCGCCCATGACCACCGGTGCCCCACCGACCCCGGGAACCCCGAAGAAGCTGCTGGTCGCAGCGCTGATCGCCAGTTCCATCGAGTGGTACGACTTCTTCATCTACGCCACGGCCGCGGCGCTGGTCTTCGGCCACCTCTTCTTCCCCGGCGCGAGCCCACTGATCGGCGTGCTGCTGTCCTTCGCCACCTTCTGGGCCGGGTTCATCGCCCGGCCGCTTGGCGGGCTGGTGTTCGGCCACCTCGGCGACAAGGTCGGGCGCAAGCCAGCGGTGGTGACCTGCCTGATCATGATGGGCACCGCGACCTTCCTGATCGGGGTGCTGCCCGGCGCCGCCACGATCGGCGTGGCCGCCCCGGTCCTGCTCGTGGCGCTGCGGTTCCTGCAGGGCATCGCGGTCGGTGGGCAGTGGGGCGGGATCGTGCTGCTGCTGACCGAGAACGCCGGGCGGCAGCGCAGGGGCATGGCCGGGACGTTCGGCCAGATGGGCGTCCCGCTGGGCGTGATCCTCGGCAACGTGGTGTTCCTGGCGGTCGGGGCGCTGGTCAGCCCGGCGGCGTTCCAGGAGTGGGGGTGGCGGATCCCGTTCCTGGCCAGCGCGGTGCTGGCGCCGGTGGTGCTGTTCATCCAGCTCAAGATCGAGGACACCCCGGTGTTCCGCGAGCTGCAGGAGCGCAAGGCGGAGCAGGACCAGCAGGTGGTGCGAGCGCCGCTGGTGGAGGTGCTGCGCACCCGCAAGCGGACGGTGCTGCTCGGCGCCGGCCTGCTGTTCGCCACCAACTCGATCTTCTACATCAGCATCTCGGGGCTGCTGGACTACGGCACCCGCGAGCTGGGCATGCCGCGCCAGACGCTGCTGGCGGTCTCGCTGGTGTCCTCGCTGGTCGGGGTGTTCGTGATCTTCTTCAGCGGCGCGTTGTCGGACCGCTGGGGCCGCCGCCCGCTGATCCTGGTGGGCGCCGGGCTGCTGGCGGTGTGGGCGTTCCCGTTCTTCTGGCTGGTGGACACCGCGACGGTGCTGGGCGTGGCGGTCGCGGCCACGGTGGGCAGCATCGGGTCGAGCCTGACCTACGGCCCGTTGGCGGCCTACCTCAGCGAGCTGTTCGAGCCGCGCGTCCGCTACTCCGGGGCCTCGCTGGCCTACCAGCTGGCGGCGATCCTGGTCAGTGGCGGGACGCCGTTCATCATGACGGCCCTGCTGGCGGCGACGGGCAGTTCGGCCTCGGTCTCGGCGTACCTGCTGCTGATGGGCCTGTGCACCCTGGCTTCGGCCCTGCTGCTGCGCGAGACCCGACCGCAGCCGACGCCGAGCCCGCACCCCCACCGGGCCGTCACCGAGCAGTGAGGCGAGGGGTGCTCGCGCCCGCCGGCGCAAGCACCCCTCCTGCTCAGGCCTCGGTGGCGAGCTGCTTGACCTGCTCGATGAGCTTGGCCCGGCCTGCCGCGTCGCCGGCGATCGGGGTGACGTTGAGGGTGGTCACGCCCGACTCCGCCAGGGCGGCCAGCCGCTCCTTGACGTGGCCCTCCGGACCGATCAGCGAGGTCTTCTCCAGCAGGTCGCGCGGCACCGCCGCGGCCGCCTCCTCCTTGCGCCCGCTGAGGTAGAGGTCCTGGATCAGCTCCGCCTCGGCCTCGTAGCCGTAGCGGCGGGCGAGGTTGTTGTAGAAGTTCTTGCCCTTGGCGCCCATGCCGCCGACGTAGAGCGCCACGTGCGGGCGGACGAAGTCCAACAGTTCGTCCAGGCCCTCGCCGATGGCCAGCGGCGCCTGGGCGACCACGTCCAGCGGCGGCAGCGAGGCGTCGCGCTTGGCCTTGCCCGCGGCCAGCGGCTCGCCCCAGACCTCACCGGCCTTCTCCGGCAGGTAGAAGATCGGCTCCCACGCCTCGGCGATCTCGGCGACCAGCTCGACGTTCTTCGGGCCGATCGCGGCGATCATGATCGGGATCCGCTCGCGCACCGGGTGGTTGATCAGCTTCAGCGGCTTGCCCAGGCCGGTGCCCTGCTCGGCGGGCAGCGGGATGTTGTAGTGCTTGCCGCTGTGCTCCACCTTCTCCCGGCGCCACACCTGGCGGCAGATGTCCACGATCTCGCGGGTGCGGCCCAGCGGGGCGTGGTAGGGCACGCCGTGGAAGCCCTCGATGACCTGCGGGCCGGAGGCGCCGATGCCCAGCGTGAAGCGGCCGTCGGAGACGTAGTCCAGGCCCGCCGCGGTCATCGCGGTCAGGGTGGGCGTGCGGGTGTAGATCTGCAGGATGCCGGAGGCGATCTCCAGCCGTTCGGTGCGGGCGGCGATGAAGCCCATCTGGCTGACCGCGTCGAACGAGTACGCCTCCGGGACGTAGACGATGTCCAGCCCGGCCTTCTCGTAGGTGGCCAGGTCGTCGACGGTTTCCTTGAAGCCCCCGCTGTAGTTCAGCGGCATCCCGATGCGCATCGGCCGTCCCTTCCGGTTCGCGGCAGCGGCGATGTCCAGTCGGCCACGCCGCCGAGGTTGCCCCGAGGTTACCGCTGAGTACGGAGCACGGGAATCGGCGGGTTTGTGACCGAAATCTCAGGAAAAGGTCGTTCTGGGGCATTTCCCGGCCGTTCGAGCACCGACAATGGGAACATGTCCTCCCTTCACCTCACCGCAGCGCCGAACCGGTCGCGCGGTGCTCGGGCGGGCCGGGCATGAAGCTTGCTCTGCTGGACATCGGATCCACCGCCGCGCGCCTGGAAGTCGTCGACCTCGGCCGCTCCCGGATGCCGCGCGCGGACTGGAGCGTGAAGGCCCGGACCCGCCTCGCCGAGCACACCTGCGCCGACGGCGTGGTCGACGAGAGCGGCGTGCAGCAGGCGGTGCGCGCCGTGCGGCACTGCGTGCGAGCCGCTGCGGACCAGCGACCGGACACCCTCGTCGCGTTCGGCACCTCGGCGGTGCGCGACGCGGCCAACGCCCTGCGGCTGCGCGAGGAGCTCAGCGAGGCCGCCGGGGTGCGCATCGGCGTGCTCAGCCCGCGCGACGAAGCCGCGGTCACCTACCACGCGGCGCGGCGCTGGCACGCGCGCTCCGGCACGCCGATGACCACTGTGGACATCGGTGGCGGCACCATCGACGTGGCCACCGGGGTGGGCCTGGAGCCGGACGAAGTGGTCTCGCTGCCCTTTGGCGCGGCCCGGCTGACCCGGCAGTTCCTGCCCGACGACCCGCCGCACCCGCACCAGGTCGACGAGCTCGTCCAGGCCGTGCGCCGCACCATCCGGCGCTCGCTGCGCAGCTTCGCCGACGCCGACCTGGGGCACCCGGTGGCGCTGTCGAAGGTGCTGCGGCAGCTGGCGGTGCTCACCGAGAGCTCGCCCGGCCGGGTCGTCCGCCACCCCGACCACCTCTCGCTCGCCAAGCTGCGCCCCTGGATCCCCCGGTTGGCCCAGCTGGACCAGGCGCAGCGGGCGGCGCTGCCCGGCGTGTCGCGCAGCCGCGCCCGCCGCATCCTGGCCGGGGCGGTCGTGGCGGAGCTGATCCTGCGCGCCATCGGCGTGGACGAGCTGGAAATCTGCCCGTGGGGCCTGCGGGAAGGCCTGGTCTTCCGCTTCGCCGAGGCGCACGACGGCAGCAGCGGCGACGTCCGGGAGCTGATGACCACGCTGTTCCGCTGACCGCCCGGCGGCACGGGACACCGCGGGGGCGGTAGCGTCGGGAACGTTCATGACCGCACGCGCGGCCCGCGCGACGAACCGCAGGGGGGACTTCACGTGGCAGTTGTGCTGCAGCTCCTGATCACCATGGTGGCGGTGTGGATCACCACCGCGCTGCCGGGGATCGACCTGGCCGGGGAGGACACCGCCGCCAAGGTGCTCACCCTGCTGGCGGTGTCAGTGATCTTCGGCATGATCAACGTGGTGCTCAAGCCCATCGCCAAGACCCTGGGCTGCCTGCTCTACCTGCTGACCCTCGGGCTGTTCGGCCTGGTCGTCAACGCGCTGCTGTTCTGGCTGACCAGCTACCTGGCGGGTCGGTTGGGCCTGCCGTTCCACGTGGACGGCTTCTGGCCGGCGTTCTGGGGTGCGCTGATCGTCACGATCGTCAGCAGCGCGCTGGCCGGGATCATCCGTCGCGCCCAGCCGCAGGAGGAGCACCGGGGCTGACGGTGGTCCACTGTGGATGGATTGCCGGTGCGGCGTAGAGTCGGGTGCGGACCAGGAGGAGGACTGACGTGGAACTGCTGTTGCTGTCCAGCTCGACCAAGCACGGGACCGGTTTCCTCGAGCACGCCGTGCCCGCGGTGACCGAGCTGCTGGGCGGTCGGGACCGGTTGCTGTTCGTGCCGTTCGCCAAGCAGGACCACGACGGCTACACCGCCACGGTGCAGGCCGCGGTCGCGCCGCACGGCATCACCGTCGACGGCATCCACCGGGCCAGCGACCCGGTGGCGGCGGTCCGCGACGCCCAGGCGGTGTTCGTCGGCGGTGGCAACACCTTCCGCCTGCTCTCCGCGCTGCACCGGCTCGGCCTGGTCACCGCGCTGCGCGAGGCGGTGCGCGGCGGCACGCCGTACATGGGGGCCAGTGCGGGCACCAACATGGCCTGCCCGACCCTGCGCACCAGTAACGACATGCCGATCGTGCAGCCGCCGTCGTTCGAGGCGATCGGGTTGGTCCCGTTCCAGATCAACCCGCACTATCTGGACCCGGACCCGGGCAGCACGCACATGGGCGAGACCCGGGAGCAGCGGATCGCGGAGTTCCTGGAGGACAACGACGTGCCGGTGCTGGGCGTGCGCGAGGGCTGCTGGCTGCGCGTCCGCGGCGAGCGCGCCGAGCTCGGCGGCTCCACCGGCGCGCGCCTGTTCGCGCGCGGCAGCGAGCCCCGCGAGCTCGGTCCCGGCGAGGACGTCACGTTCCTGCTGGGCACCGAGCCGCACTTCGACTCCTGAGGCGCCGGAACCCCAGCGCCGCAGCAGGATTCGCGTAGCCGTTCGATCACCCTGTGCTATGGTGCGGTCATCCTGCCGAGGGTTGCGGGAGCGGGACGCCACCGATCGGCGCTCCGCCCTGGGCCAGGTGGTCGAATCCCGCTGGACAGCAGCGAGGACACCCCTGCGGGGCGCACTGGGTCGGTTCGACGGTTGCGGAGCACTGTGGCGCGGACGAGCAGTTCCGGGAGCGAGTACAAGACGATCCGGGCCCGCCTGACGCGCGTTGGCTTGGTGCCCAGCGTGATCGTGCTGGTCCTGTGGCTCGGCTTCTCGTCGTTGTCGATATACGACGGCTTCTACGCCACCCTGGTCGCGCAAGGCGTCCAGGACGCCTCACTCTCGGCGGGCGACAGCCTGGTGGAGCTGCAGCAGGAGCGCCGCCTGGAGATGGAGCGGCTGAGCGGCCCGCACGGCGACTCGGTGGCCGTAGGGTTGCAGCGCAAGCGGACCGACCAGGCGCTCGCGCGGGCGCGGCCCAACTTCGACAAGCTGGTCGTCGACGCGCCGGACGCGATCGCCAGCCAGGTGCGCGCGCTGGACGCGCTGCTGGCCGAGCTGCCGCAGCGGCGGGCCGGGATGGATTCCGGTGCGGTGTCGCGGCAGGAGGCCTTCGACTTCTACAACCGGCTGCTGGGGGGCTGGGTCGACCTGTTCGACACCCAGGCGCGGATCGTCCCGGACCTGGAGGCCAGTCAGGCGGGGATCGCGGGCAGCGAGGTGGTGCGGGCCGCCGACGAGATGTCGCAGGCCGCGTCGCTGGGCAGCGCCGCGCTGACCAGCGGTCAGTTCGGCGACATCGACCACGTGACGTTCGCGCACCGGGTCGGCTCGTACCACGCCAGGCTGGACACCAACCTGCCCGTGCTGGAGCCGGGGGCCGCCGCCCTGCTGCGCGAGCTCACCACCAGCGCGGACTGGACGCGGTTGAGCGCCCTGGAGAACGAGCTGATCGAGCACCCGCCGCGGTCGGGCGTGGCCGACGTGGACGCGGCCGAGTGGGAGCAGATCACCGCGGACCTGTCCGAGTCCCTGATCGAGATCGCCATGCAGCAGGCCCGCGAGGGCGTTGCGCTGGGCCTGAACAACGGCGACGACCGGCTGCTCGAAGTGCTGGCCGTCAGCGCCGCCGGGCTGCTGGCGGTGCTGCTCGGCATCGTGTTGGCCGCCCGCGCCGCCCGCAGCCTGGTGGACCGGACCCTGGTCTCCCGGCTGGCGAGCCTGCGCGACGACACGCTGCGGCTGGCCCACGAGCGGCTGCCGGAGATCATGTCCCGCCTGGAGCGCGGTGAGCAGGTCGACGTGGAGGCCGAGCTGGCGCCGCTGGAGTACGGCACCGACGAGATCGGGCAGGTCGCCGACGCGTTCAACACCGCGCACCACACGGCGGTGGCGGCCGCGGTGCAGGAGAACCACGCCAAGGCCGGGTTCAACAAGGTCTTCCTCGGCATCGCGCACCGCAACCAGGGCCTGGTGCACCGCCAGCTGAAGGTGCTCGACCGCCTGGAGCGCAACGAGGAGCACCCGGAGCGGTTGGCGGGCCTGTTCGAGCTGGACCACCTGGCCACCCGCGCCCGCCGCAACGCCGAGAACCTGGTGGTCCTGGCCGGGGTGCGGCCGGGCCGGAAGTGGCGCAAGCCGGTGCGGCTGGCCGACGTGGTGCGCGCGGCGGTCGCCGAGACCGAGCACTTCGACCGCATCCGGGTGCACCGGGCCCCGGACCTGTCGGTGGTCGGCGCGGCGGTGGGGGACGTGATCCACCTGCTGGCCGAGCTGATGGACAACGCCACCTCGTACTCCGCGCCGAGCTCGCAGGTGCACGTCTACTGCGGGGACACCCCGCGCGGTGTGCTGCTGCGGATCGAGGACGAGGGAATGGGCATGCGCCCGGCCGAGCGCGACGAGGCCAACGTGCTGCTGGCCAGCAAGCCGAGCTTCGAGGACATCACGCTGCGTGGGGACTCCCGCCTCGGCCTGTTCGTGGTGGCCGTGCTGGCGTCCCGCCGCGGCATCAGGGTGGAGCTGCGGGAGCGCGCGGAGGAGGGCACGGTGGCCCTCGTCCGGTTGCCGACCAACATCGTGGCGCACGAACGGCTCTTCGAGGACCGCTCCGAGGAGCCGGACCTGCTGCGCCTGCCGTCGACGAACGCCGTGGAGCGCTCCGCCGGATCGGACGGCGCCGCGGCCCGGCCGAGGTGGGAGCGCCCGCGGACGGACGAGCGGGACGGCTGAGAATCGTCCTCAATGGACGTTCAACGCGGTGATCGCGCGGCTGAGGGCCGCCTGCTCGGGCGCGGGCAGCCAGCGGGCGGCGTGCAGCATGTGCAGGGCGGTGCGCAGCCGCGTGCGGTCCTCGTCGGTGCCGAGGTCGCCCAGCAGTGCGGGCAGCACCACGGCGAGCGCCTTCAGGTCGCGGCGGGCGCAGAACTGCGCGACCAGCTCGTCGAGGAGGTCCGCGGCGGGGTTGGCCGGGCGCAGGCCTTCGGCGATGGCGAACCGGGTCCAGTCGGCGTACTGGCCGGGTGGGACGTCGCCGATGTGCGCCGCGGCCAGCGCGAAGTGCTCGTGCGCCAGGTCGGGCTGGTGCAGGTCCCGGTAGCACTTCGCGAGGTTCAGGTGCAGCGAAGGGAAGAAGGCGGAGACCCGCTCGTCGGCCACCCGCTGCGCGCGGTCCAGGCTCTCCCGGTTCCAGCGCAGCGCCTCCGCCGGGGACGGCTGGTGCCGGGCGAGGTAGTGGGCGGCGATGCTGGCCTCGTAGTCGTCGGAGGCACTGCCCCAAGCCTGCTGAAAGTGCTCGCGCGCGTCGTCGTCGCGGCCTTCGGCCTCGGCCTGCATGCCTTGGGCGCACAGGCGCACGACGGGGTTGTCGGGGTTCACGGCTAATTCCTCTCTGACTGCTACTGCTCGGTGCGCACCGGCATGACCAGCGTGGTGAAGCTGCCCTGGTCGGCGGAGCGGACCACGACGGGGTGGTCCGCTGCGGAGACCTCCAGCAGCACGTCGGGGCCGACACCGGCTTCCAGCGCGGGACCCAGCACGGCCGGGTCGAAGGCGGTGCGCAGCGGCGGCCCGGTGTGGACGGCGGGGTGCGAGGTCGAGCCCCCGTCGCGGTCGGTGACCACCAGGCGCTGGTCCTCGGTCCGCAGGACGACCGGTCCGGGGGCCTCCTGCAGTGCCGTGCGCAGGGTGGTGCGGTCGGTGATGAGCCGGGTCCGCGGGGCGGGCAGGTCGTTCAGGACCAGCCGGTAGTCGGGGAAGGTCCAGTCCTCGGTCGGCAGGGCCCGGGAGCGGCCCCCGCCGCGCAACCGCGCCCCGTGCTCGTCGACCTCGATGTCGACCTTGGCCAGCGGTAGCGCCCAGGTGGCGAGGTCGGTCAGCTCGGAAACACCGACCACCAGGCGAGCGGTGCCACCGTCGGCGACCGTCGGCCGCAGCGTCCGCACCGCCAACCGGTAGCGGTCCGTGGCGACCAACCGCACCTCCTGGTCGTCCAGCTCGACGAGGACGCACCTCAGCACCGGGAACTCCGTCCCGGAGGCCACTGCGGGCGCGACCTGGCGCACGGCGCTCGACAACTCCGCCCCACCCACGCGGGCCAGCGTCCGCTGCTGGCCGGGCAGCGAGCGCAGGACCTCCCCGATCGCCGACTGCGCGGCGGCCGCCGCGTCCTGCGCCCGCTGCGTGTGGGCGGTCAGGACGGCCCGGGCCTGCTCGGCGGTCCCGTCGAGCACCACGCCGACCTCGGGCAACGGCACCCCAGCCGCCCGCAACCGGCGCAGCAGCACGGCCCGCCGCACCTGGCCGGGGGAGTAGTAGCGGTACCCGGTCACCGCGTCGACGTGCGCGGGCGGCAGCACGCCGCAGTCGTCGTAGAAGCGCAGCGCGCTCGGCGTCAGCCCGACCCGCCGGGCGAAGGCGCCGATGCTCAGGAGTTCGTCGTCCACAGGGGCGATTCTGGGCCTTCAACCAGCTCGAAGGTCAAACCCGCGTGGCGCCGGGGTGAACTGGTTGACGCCCTCCCGATACTCCTGGTGTGCGCACCGACCCGCAGCTGCACCCGACCGACGTCGTCGTCCGGGTCCTGCGCGACGCGGACTGGCCCGAGGTGCGCCGCATCTACGCCGAGGGTATCGCCACCGGGAACGCCACCTTCGAGACCGAGGTCCCGCCGCGCGAGGTGCTGGACGCAAAGTGGCTCCCGGACCAGCGGTGGGTCGCCGAGGTCGACGGCGCGGTCGCGGGCTGGGCCGCGCTGGCACCCGTCTCCGAGCGCGCGTGCTACGCGGGAGTGGCGGAGGTCGCTGCCGCCTTCCGGGGTGGGGGAGTGGGCAAGGCCCTGCTGCGCGAGCAGGTCTCCGCGGCCGACGCCGCTGGCCTGTGGACGCTGCAGAACTCGATCTTCCCGGAGAACGCGGCGAGCCTGGCCATGCACCACGCGGCCGGGTTCCGCACCGTGGGGGTCCGCGAGCGCATCGCCCGGCAGCACGGGGTCTGGCGCGACACCGTGCTGCTGGAACGTCGGGCGGCCACCTGAGCGCAGCACGAACGCCTTGGCCCGTTCGGACTTCGGTCATTGGTCCTCAGTGGAGCCGAACGGGTGCTGGCGCGCGGCACCGGGGTGATCTGGGCGGCGGATGCCTTGACACCCCGCCCGCGCGCTGCGAACGTCGCGCTAGTTCATGCGACGGTGCGCAGGAAGCCGGTGCGAATCCGGCACGGTCCCGCCACTGTGAACGGGGAGCTGCCGCCACGTGCGCCACTGCCGCGACCGCGGTGGGAAGGCAGGCGGTTAGCGCGGATCCGCGAGTCAGGAGACTGA
The DNA here is from genome assembly GCF_040300525.1 of Saccharopolyspora sp. NPDC000359. Lineage (NCBI taxonomy): Bacteria > Bacillati > Actinomycetota > Actinomycetes > Pseudonocardiales > Pseudonocardiaceae > Saccharopolyspora > Saccharopolyspora sp. NPDC000359. The sequence goes on from NZ_JBEPDU010000070.1 coordinate 24,885, forward strand.
CGCCGTCGTGCCGATCCACGCGGGGTCGAGGAGCCCCGGAGGAGGTAGTCGACGTGCCGCAGCGCGCACCAACGCTGCTGGCCACCGCCCCGCCGCGGTGCCCAGCCGAGCTCCACACCACGACGTCGGACACGCAGGTCTGAGCCACCAGCCCACCGCCGGTGCGGCTCGCCGCGCCGATCGTTGACTCCTGTGGAGACATCCTGTGCCACCTGCTCAACCCTCCCCAACCCGGACCCGGCACTCGGCCCTGTGCGCAGTGGTCGAGCGGGTTCGCGCCACCGATGGCGGCCACCTCCGGGACAGCCGGGCCTCGGTGGTCTTCCTGACCGTCCAAAGTGCACACCACAGCGGCCGGAGCGCCGGCTACGCCAATTGCGTGCTCAGCGTGCGGATCGGTCGCGCGGTGGGCTCCTGCGCCGTGGAACCGGGCCAGCTGGACCCGGATTCGGTGCGCGACCTCGTCGGCCGGAGCGCCGCCGAACTACTGGAGCACGAGGAACCGGCGGTCCGGGTCGCCGTGCTCGACGCCCACCTGGCCAACCAGGTCCCGCACGACGAGCACCCGGGCGCCCGGCGGGTGCGCATCCCGGCCGGGACCTCGCTGGAGAAGTCGATGGCCCGCGCCCGCGCCGTCGCCGAGCTCGTCGAGGCGCCGGAGGGCGGCAACGTCGCGGTGATCGGCGTGGTGAACTCGCTGCTCGCCGCGCTGCGCGAACGCGGGTTCCGCCCGGTCCCGTGCGACCTGAAGGGCGGGGTCACCGAGTGGGGCGAACCGGTCCTCGTCGACCACCGGGAGGCGATCTCCGGCGCGCAGGCCGTCCTGGCCTCCGGGATGGTGCTGGGCAACGGCACCTTCGACGACATCGCCGGGCTCTGCCGCGACCGCGGCCTGCCGCTGGTGATGTTCGCGCAGACCGGCGCCGCGGTGCTCCGCGAGGTGGTCGGCGCCGAGGTGCGCGCGCTGTCCGCGGAGCCCTACCCGTTCTTCTGGCTGACCGGGGACAGCACCGACCTCCACCACTACCAGGCAGGTGAGCCGCGGTGACCGCACTCGACCTCAGCCGGACCGACGGCGGGCCCCGGTGCCAGTCGGTCCTGGACCTCATCGGCAACACCCCGGTCCTGCGCATCGGCACCCCGCTGCCCGGACCGCACCCCGGTTTCTGGGCCAAGCTCGAAGGATTCGCCCCCGGCGGCATGAAGGCGCGGGCCGCGCTGGCGCTCGTCCAGGGCGCTCGGAGCCGCGGCGAGCTGCGCCCCGGCGGCGCGATCGTCGAATCCACCAGCGGCACCCTCGGCATCGGGCTGGCCTGCGTCGGCACGGCGCTCGGTCACCCGGTGGTGGTTGTGGCCGACCGGGAGCTGGACGGGATGACCAGGGCGCTGCTGCGGGCGCACGGAGCACGCGTCGAGGTCGTGGCGGAACCGCACCCGGTGGGCGGCTGGCAGCGGGCCCGGCGGGAGCGGGTGGTTGAGCTGCTCGCGGAGCTGCCCGGCGCGTACTGGCCGGACCAGTACGGGAACCCGGACAACCCCGCCGGGTACCTCGCCATGGGTCGCGAGCTCGTCACCCAGTTCGAGCACCTGGACGCCGTGGTGTGCAGCGTCGGCACCGGCGGGCACAGCGCCGGGATCGCCCCGGTCCTGCGCGAGCGGTGGCCGGGGATCAAGGTCGTGGGCGTCGACTCGCCGGGGTCGACGGTGTTCGGACAACCCGCCGCGCACCGGTTGATGCGCGGGCTGGGCAGCAGCATCCACCCGCGCAACGTCGCCTACGACGTGTTCGACGAGGTGCACTGGATCGGCCCGGCGGAGGCGGCCGACGCCTGCCGCAGGCTCGCCGCCGGGGCGTTCGTGACCGGCGGGTGGAGCACCGGCGCGGTCGCGGTGGTCGCCGCGTGGTGCGCCGAGGAGCTGAGCTCGGACGCGGTGTGCGCGGTGTTCCCGGACGGGCCGCACCGCTACTGGCAGACCATCTTCGACGACGACTACGTCGCCGAGCACGGCCTGGTCCCCGAAGCGCGCCAACCGTCCGAAGTGGACAAGCCGGGTTGGAGCAGGTCTCGGGCGGTCGTCGACCCCTGCCCGGCGCGCACCGGGGCCGGGGTGGACTGCGCGGTGTGCGGGGAGGACGACCGGTGAGCGGGTTCCGGCAGATGTCGCGCGCCGCGCAGCTGCTGGTGATCAACCAGTTCGGCATCAACGTGGGCTTCTACATGCTGCTGCCGTTCCTGGCGACCTACATGAGCCGGGACCTGGGCTACGGCGCGGCGGTGATCGGCCTGCTGCTCGGCGTCCGGAACCTGAGCCAGCAGGGCATGTTCCTGGTCGGTGGGACCGCCGCGGACCGGCTCGGCTGCCGCCCGATGATCATCACCGGCTGCGCGCTGCGGGTGGTCTCCTTCGGGCTGTTCGGCGTGTTCACCTCACTGCCCGGGCTGTTCGCCGCCGCGGTGCTCACCGGCCTGGCGGGCGCGCTGTTCAACCCGGCGGTCCGCACGTACCTCATGCACGAGGCGGGGGAGGAGCGGCGGGCCGAGGCCTTCGCGGTGTTCAACGTCTTCGCGCACGCGGGCACCCTGGTCGGACCGCTGCTCGGCGCCGCGCTGCTCGCCGTCGACTTCCGGCTGATCGCACTGGTGGCGTGCCTCGCCTTCGCGGTGCTGACCGCGGCCCAGGTCGTGGTGCTGCCCGAGCAGGATCTCGCACCGCAGCGCGACAGTGTCCTGGGCAGCTGGCGCGAAGTCGTCACCAACGGGCGCTTCCTGCTGTTCACACTCGCGCTTTCGGCGTACTTCGGGCTCTACAACCAGCTCTACCTGATGCTGCCGCTGGAGGCGCAGCGGGTCTCCGGGCTGGCCGAGTCGGTGGCGGCGGTGTTCGTGGTGTCCACGGCGGTTGGCATCGCCGGGCAGGTGCGGATCACCCGCTGGTGCCGCGACCGGTGGACGCCGGGACGCTCGGTGGCGCACGGGCTGGTGTGCATGGGCGCGTCGTTCGTCCCGGTGCTGGTGACCAGCCCGCTGCTGGACGCGCCCGCGCCGGGAGCACCGGACTGGGCGCGGACCGCGCTGGTGTGCCTCCCGGTCCTGCTGACCACGGTGCTGTTCACGGTCGGCATGGCGATCACCAACCCGTTCGCGATGGAACTGCTGCCGATCGTGGGCAGCGAACGCCTGGCGGGCACCTACTACGGCTTCTACTACCTGGTCTCCAGCCTGGTGGCGGCGGCGGTGAGCTGGCTGGTCGGTGCCCTGCTCGACAGCACGGCGGCGTCCCCGCTGAGCTGGATCCCGTGGTTGGCCCTGCTCGCGGTGGGTGTGCTCGGTGGTCTCGGCGCCGCTGCCCTGGAACGCCGGGGCGTGCTGCGCCGCGAGCCGGCTGAAGCCCGGGGGTGAGTCCCGGACCGGCTCAATAGTCGTCCTGCGCAGGTCGGTCCTCGTTCGAGACCGGTGCGGTGATGGGCAGCGTCGCGGCGAAGCTGGCCACGGCTCGACCCGCCGTGATCAGGGGTGCCTTCGACTGCTGTCCGCGAGCGAGGAGGAAGCCCCCTTGCAGGGCGGAAAGCAGGGCGCTCATCAGGGCCCGCGCGTCGTGCTCGTGCAGTCCGCGCTCCGCGAAGTACTGGACCCCGTGGTCCAGCCACGACTCGATGACCTCAGCCCCGGTCTCGCGCAGCGCGGGCTCGGCCTCCGCGACCTCGCCGGTGACCGTGGCGACGGGGCACATGTTGGCCCAGCCGACGCTTTCCATGTCCTCGGCGGCGGCGGTGAACGCCTCTTCAATCCCGGTGGGCAGGTCGGTGTGCCGGTCCAGCAGCACCTGCAGCAGCAGGATGTAGGCGGCGCCGGACTGGCGGAGTGCGGCGGCCGCGACCTCCCGCTTGCCGCCCGGGAAGTGGTGGTAGATCGAGCCGACCGGCACCTCGGCTGCGTGGGCGAGTTGCTGGATGCTGGTTGCCGCGTAGCCGTGCACGCGCAGCAGCTCGGCCATCGCGTTGGCGATCCTGCCCGCGGGGTTCCGGTACCTGCGCCCGGTGCTGCCCCTCGGTGCGCACCGCAAGCCGATGAACGCCGACGCGGACCTGAGCTTGGCGGGCCAGGTGCGCCTCGTGGCCGACTTCCTCGAAGCCCTAAACCTCGACGCCGTGACCCTGGTGCACAGCGACTGGGGCGGGGCCCTGTTCCTCACGGCTCGCGGACTCGACCAGCGCGTGGCGCGGCAGGTGTTCCTGCCGTGCGAGGCGTTCGACAACTTCCCGCCCGGCCTCCCCGGCAAGATGTCCGCCCTCGCGGCCCGCGTCCCCGGCGGCCTGCAGTTCGCGGCGCACCAGCTCCGGGTGGGCTGGCTCCGCCGGTTGCCGGTCCTGTTCGGCCAGATGGCCCGTCGGCCGGTGCCCGACGAGCTCGTCCGGTGCTGGACCGAACCGCTGCTGCGCGACCCGCGCGTGCGCCGCGACCTCACCGCCTACTGCCGGACCAGGTTCGACAAGGCGGGCCTGATCCGCGACACCGAGGCGCTGAGCCGCTTCCACGGCGAAGTGCTGGTGCTGTGGTCGCCGGACAACCGGGTGATGCCCCCATCCCACGGCCGTCGACTGGCCGCCCTCATCCCGAACGCCCGCTACGCCGAGGTTCCCGGCGCATACGTCCTGTCCATGCTGGACAACCCCGAAGCAGTGGCCCGAGAGCTCGGCACCTTCCTCCGCGCTACCCGCGCGCAGGAGGCCTAGGCGCGGCCTCGCGGTGCGGCGCCCACCGCCCCGGTGTCATGCGATTGCAAGGGGAACCAGATGTCCGATTTCCCTCGAAATCGCGTGAAGCCCCCGTCGGCGCCACGAAGAACTTCGACGACCTGCCCCGCTCGCCCACGATGCGTCGTAGGCAGGACTCGGGGGCCGTGACCGGGCTTTCGCAGATCACGTCGAAGTGTGGTGGGCAGGGGCCACGCGTTGGGCGAAATCGTTGGCCAGGGTGCGTGAATCGAGGGCCTGCGGGTCCCTTCCACTGAGGATCCAGAAGAAGACCGGCCCCACGAGCAGGGCGGTCGCCTGCGACATCGGGATTTCGAGGACATCGCCGGGGAACGACCGGGCGATGACGGCGGCCGCGCTCTCGCCCAGCGGGTCGTTGTTCCGCAGCAGCTCACCGACCGCCTCGTCGTACTGAGCTTCGCCGAGCAGGGCTCGGTAGGCGGTTCCCGCGTGGGAAGTGGTGAGGAACACGATCAACGCGTCGAGGTAGGCGGCGAGGTCCTCAACGGGGTGGTCGTGCGCGGGGACGTCCAGTTCGTGGCGGGCGTCGACGGCGCTGGCCTCGATCAGGATCTCGGCCTTGGTCGACCACCAGCGGTAGATCGTCTGGCGGGAGACGCCTGCGCGCTCGGCGATGCCCTTGAGCGTCACGCCCCCGTAGCCGACCTCGACGACGAGGTCGTCGACGGCGTGCAGGACGGCGGCACGCGCCTCCTCGCTGCGCGGGCGCCCGACTTTCCCGTGCTCGCGCACCATCTCGCCCTCCGTCGCAGAGTGCCCACCAGCCTAAATTGCGAGACACCGCGTACGCAAACCAAGCTCGTGAGTGGCGATGGTGGTCCTTACAACCATTCCCACTCACGACTGGGGTGTTGCACGTCGTGAGTGGCGATGGTCGTTCTCGCAACCGTTCCCGCTCACGACTCAGGCTCGTGGGCGTTGACGGGCCAGTGCCTGTGGCTCCAAGTTTATGGACACCGTGCACCGTTACTTGCTACGGTTTCGGTGCACGGTGACTCGTAATTAGCTGGCAGGTGCCAGCGCGAAGCCCGAGGGGGCGGAAGGGGGAGCGCGTCGTGCGCGTCTTCGTGACAGGTTCCACTGGTTGGATCGGATCGGCCACTGTGGACGAACTGCTGCGGTCCGGTCATGAGGTGACTGGGCTGGTCAGGTCCGACGAGTCCGCCGCGGCCCTGGCCGCGAAGGGCGCGGAGCCGCTTCGCGGTGACTTGGACGAGCTCGAGTCGCTGCGTCGGGGAGCTGCCGGTGCCGACGGGGTCGTCCACCTCGCCAACAAGCACGACTGGGCCGACCCGGAAGGCACCAACCGCGCTGAGCGGGCCGCCGTCGAGGTGGTCCTCGATGCGCTGGCCGGGACGAGCAAGCCCTTCGTGATCGCCAACGGTCTGTCCGGCATCGTCGAAGGTCGTCCGGCACTGGAGAGCGACGCCTCACCGGCGTTCGGTCCGGATTCGGACCGCGGGGGCTCGGAGAACTTCGCGCTCGACGCGGTCTCGCGCGGTATCAGGTCCATCGCGGTGCGCTTCGCGCCGAGCGTGCACGGGCGTGGCGACTGGGGGTTCGTGAACTTCCTGACCGCCGCAGCCCGCGCCCGTGGGGTCTCGGGCTACATCGGGGACGGAAGCGCCGAATGGTCAGCCGTGCACGTCACCGACGCGGCGCGCCTCATCCGGCTCGGCCTGGAGTCCGCCCCGGCGGGCACCCGGATGCATGCGGTGGCCGAGCAGGCGATCCCCACCAAGTCGATCGCCGAAGCCGTGGGCGAGGCCCTCGGTCTGCCCGTCACCTCGATCGCCCCCGAGGACGCCGAGGAGCACTTCGGGTTCGTCGGCGGCTTCTTCGGCCAGACCATGACCGGATCCAGCGCGCTCACCCGCGAGCTCCTGTCCTGGGAACCGGCCGGGCCGGGCCTCCTCGAGGACATCCGCACCGGCGCCTACACCACGGCCTGACCACAGCACTCGCCGGTACTTCGCCAGCAACTTCTCAGCACTGCGCCACCGCCTCGTGCGGAAAGCACGGTCCGAACACCGAACCGGAGGAAGCAATGTCTGGAACCATCACCGACTTCGAACCGACCGTCACCGGTTTCATCCTGGTCAAGACGACCCGCGCGTGGCTGGATCTGACGGTCCCCCAGCGCATCGCCGTGTTCCAGGACGAAGTCCTGCCCACCATCAAGGCGAAAGTCAAGGACGTCCGCTCCCGCTTCTACGACACGGAGTTCTACTCCGCCAGGGTCACCGACATCTGGATGTGGGAAGCGCGCGACCACGACGCCTTCCAGCTGCTGATCGACGCGCTGCGGGAAACGCCGTTCTGGGACCACTACTTCGAGGTGGTGGAAATCCTCGTCGGCGTCGAGAACGGTTACGCCAAGAACCACGGCACCACCACCCCGACCACCGTCGTCGCCTGACCACCCGAGGCCATCCCGCGGGGCGTCACTGCCCGCGCGGCGGCAGGACGAAGCGGGGGGGGGCCCCGACCGCGCGCCCCCCCCCGGCCCCGGCGGATGAGCTGACCCAGCCCCCCGGGGGGCCCCGCCCGGGGGGGGGGGGGTGAAAACGTGGTTACG